>NZ_CP071503.1:1800720-2100841 GCF_017354945.1 Shewanella avicenniae
ATCGCCACTCATCGCGGCTTTACGTCGCTCTGACGCTTCTTTCGCTTTGGCTTCCCGTTCGAGGCGCTCTTGTTCTAAGCGTTCTAAACGGGCTTCATAGCGAATTTTTGCTTGTTCAGCTTGTACCTTTTCTGCACGGTCTTTACGGATTGCTGCTTTGGCAACACGATAATACTGCACCAAGGGAATATCTGACGGACAGACAAAAGCACAGCAGCCACACTCGATACAATCTTGCAGATTAAAGCTGTTGGCTTTGTCGTATTCTTCGGCTTTGGCATGCCAATAGAGTTGCTGTGGCAACAAGGAGGCGGGGCACACTTGCGCACACTCGCCGCAGCGAATACAAGCACGCTCATAATTGCCGCTGCTTAGCTCATTGCGTTTAGGCAACAACAAACAGTTGGTGCCTTTGAGTACCGGCACATCGGCATCGGGCAGGGTATAGCCCATCATCGGCCCGCCGACAATCACTTCTACCTGCTTATTACTGCGCAGCTTGAGTTGCTGCAGCACATGATTCACCGGAGTACCGATCGGTAACCAGTAGTTACCATTTTGCTCAATATTGCCGCCGGTCACGGTGACCACGCGTTCAATCAGTGGTTTACCCTCAACAACTGCATCACGAATGGCATAGGCTGTGCCCACGTTGTGCACCACAATGCCGAGTTGTGCCGGAATTGTTCCCGACGGCACCTCTTTGCCTGTGATGATTTGGATGAGCTGCTTTTCACCGCCGGAAGGGTATTTGGTCGGAATGACCCGCACTAACGCAATCGGTTTTAGCTCTGCACTTTGGCTGATAGCCGTCGCCATTGCCTTTGCAGCTTCAGCTTTATTATCTTCAATGGCGATAACAATACGACGTGCGCCAATCAGTTGCTGAATAATCTCAATACCGGCAACAATGTTGGCCGCATGTTCTCGCATCAAACGATCATCGGCAGTGATATAGGGTTCACATTCCACACCGTTGATGATCAGCAATTCAATTTTGGCAGCAGGTCTTAATTTGATGTGGCTAGGGAACATGGCGCCGCCCATACCGGCAATACCTGCATCGCGAATGCGCCCTAAAATCTGCTCTTTACTCAGTTGTTTGGCATCTGCAGTCTGAAACTGAAGCGCTTGGTCTTCACCGTCAGCGTCAATTATGCAGGTAAGTTCAGGTAAGGCTGAGGCGTGATTGCTGGCATGCGGCGCAATTGCGCTGACGACACCAGAGGTTGGCGCATGCGCCGCCACAAACATTGCACCGGCGGATTTGGTCAATGGCTGACCTTTTAACACGCGCTCCCCAACTTTCACCGTCAGCAGGGCGCTGTCGCCCACTTGTGGCACCGGAATATAAAACTGCTTAGCCAGCGGCAGGCGAGCCACGGGTGTTTGGTTTGACAAGTGCTTCATCTCAGCAGGATGAATACCACCGGTCAGCGGCCAAAGAGTATTTTGTTCGATAATATCGATAAGATTCAATTGACTATCCCCAACTACAGCGTCTTAACTGGAATGGCATTTAAGCGCCAATCCCAACTGCGGGTGTTCTGGGCGACTGGGATCATGTCGATACAGTCTACAGGGCAGGGCTCCACACAAAGATCACAGCCGGTGCAATTGACCGTCAGTACTGTGTGCATCAACTTGCCCGCGCCGATAATCGCGTCCACCGGACAGGCTTGGATACATTTGGTGCAGCCAATACATTCTTCTTCACGAATAAAGGCGACTTTCTTGACTTGTTCCTGTGCTTCGGCGGCGAGAGGCTCAGGTTCCACGCCCATCAATTCGGCTAATTTTTCCATGGTGGCGGTACCACCAGGCGGGCAACGGTTAATCTTTTCACCGTTTGCGATTGCCTCTGCATAGGGGCGACACCCCGGAAAACCACATTGGCCACATTGGGTTTGCGGTAACAGGGCTTCGAGCTGATCGACAATAGGGTTACCTTCAACACGAAATTTCTCTGCAGCAAAGCCGAGAATAACGCCAAAAACCAGTGCAAGCAGCGTCAGTAGTACAACAGCAGTTAACATCCTTTACTCCGTTATTTCACTAAGCCGGTAAAGCCCATAAAGGCTAACGACATTAAGCCGGCGGTAATCATTGCGATTGCGCCGCCACGGAAGGGGCTAGGAACGTCTGCGGCAGCAAGCCGCTCACGCATAGCTGAAAACAGGATCAACACTAATGAAAACCCGACTGCTGCGCCAAAACCATACACCGCACTTTGCAGCAGATTGTGTTGCTCATTGACGTTAAGTAATGCCACACCCAATACCGCACAGTTGGTGGTAATCAGTGGCAGATAGATACCCAAAGCGCGATAGAGCGCGGCGCTGGTTTTTTGCACCACCATCTCGGTAAATTGCACGACGACGGCAATCACCAAAATGAAACTCATGGTGCGCAGATATTCCAGCCCAAACGGAATTAATAGGTATTGGTTAACCAAGTAACTCAAAATCGACGCCAGCGTCAGCACAAAGGTGGTCGCCATCGCCATACCGAGCGCCGACTCCAACTTGCCCGAAACGCCCATAAAGGGACACAGGCCTAAAAATTTGACTAAGACGAAGTTGTTCACCAGCACGGTGCCGATCAACAGCAGTAAATATTCAGTCATTGCAATGCAATAGGTTCATTTTCATGGGCGCTTATTATCGGCATTTAGGCACCGATAAACAACACATAGAATGAAGGGGATAACGTTAATGAGCGGCGAATCGCCAGTGAACTAGGTACAGGTTGGCACAATGTGATGATTTGGTCACACAGTCACGACAATCAAGTGGGATTTCAGTTTGTAGTGGGGAATTGAGTTTAGCGAGCTGGGGAATTACGCAATGGCTCCCCTGACTGGACTTGAACCAGTGACATACGGATTAACAGTCCGCCGTTCTACCGACTGAACTACAGGGGAACATTTGAATTGCAGTAACAAGATGGCTCCCCTGACTGGACTTGAACCAGTGACATACGGATTAACAGTCCGCCGTTCTACCGACTGAACTACAGGGGAATTGCTTGTTGTTTAAAAGTGGCTCCCCTGACTGGACTTGAACCAGTGACATACGGATTAACAGTCCGCCGTTCTACCGACTGAACTACAGGGGAATTGCATTTAAACGTAAAATTGGCTCCCCTGACTGGACTTGAACCAGTGACATACGGATTAACAGTCCGCCGTTCTACCGACTGAACTACAGGGGAACACTTTGTTTCAGAATCGCTTGGCTCCCCTGACTGGACTTGAACCAGTGACATACGGATTAACAGTCCGCCGTTCTACCGACTGAACTACAGGGGAATTGCGATGTGTCTCTGAAGACGGAGCGCATAGTAAAACGCTCTTTGGGATGAGTCAACTCGCCTTTTCAAAAAAAGTCGGATTGCGGCGTTAATTGCTTATCTTATGCGCATACCCCAGAAATTTGGTGAATTATTAGCGAATAATGCATAAAAAATAACAGCTAAGCGAAATTTCAACGGCGATTAATGAGGGCGAGTTTGCCGCTCCAGCATGATGTGAAAGCTGCTCTGAATAGAAACTGGGCAATATTCGCTGTAGGGGATATTAAAAACGATCTTTTTGATTGCACCGAAGCAGGGCAATGTGATCTCTATCGAAATGATCCTCGACTAATTAATAAGGGGTAGTTGTGGGTCAATGTAATTTAATTTCGGCTTCATCAAGTTGTCACAAAAAGCACCTGCATTAGGCAATCCCGCATGGTTACGGGGCTTGAGCCACTTATCCACTATTTCTGTGGATAACCTTGTGAGTTATTACGGTAAATACGCTGCAAACCCTTGTGGTTACTGCAACGGACTTAAAATGCACAGTTTTGGTTAGAAAGAATAAAAATAAATAAAAACATATAGTTAAAAAAGTCAATACTCTGGTGTAGGCAGATTGGGACAAGTGTTCAAAATGTAAGGAAATCTCGCATGAATGCTGTGCATTAAATAGGGGCAGTTTTACTCAAAATAGCGAAATTTAGCCGTTTTTATGAGATCGCGATCTAAAGTTTGTTCTGTTTTCGCAACAGTAATCGTCTCTGCTCATAATCGCTAACGAGAACAATTCTGGTACTCGGTTACAAGGCTGATTACAATGGCTACTCGGAAGAAGGAGCTGTTATCGTGTCCGACACTGTTTTCAAACTCGAATCACAATATTCCCCTGCTGGCGATCAGCCGACTGCGATTAAGCAACTGATTGAAGGATTAGAAGCCGGACTTGCACATCAAACCCTTTTAGGGGTAACCGGCTCAGGTAAAACGTTCACTATCGCCAATGTGATTGCTACGTTGGGGCGACCCACCATTATTCTTGCGCCTAATAAAACTTTGGCAGCGCAATTGTATGGTGAGATGAAGGAGTTTTTCCCTCATAACGCGGTGGAATACTTCGTCTCTTATTATGACTATTACCAGCCAGAAGCTTATGTGCCGTCGACCAATACCTTTATTGAAAAGGATGCCTCGGTTAACGCCCATATTGAACAGATGCGGTTATCGGCA
The DNA here is from genome assembly GCF_017354945.1 of Shewanella avicenniae. Lineage (NCBI taxonomy): Bacteria > Pseudomonadati > Pseudomonadota > Gammaproteobacteria > Alteromonadales > Shewanellaceae > Shewanella > Shewanella avicenniae. Next base: position 1,805,248 of record NZ_CP071503.1, read on the forward strand.
ACCAAAGCACTGTTAGAACGGCGTGACGTGGTGTTAGTGGCATCGGTCTCGGCAATTTATGGTTTGGGTGACCCTGATTCCTACATGAAGATGCTGTTGCATCTCCGCCAAGGCGATATTATTGGTCAGCGCGACATTCTTAAACGCTTAAGTGAGTTGCAATATACCCGCAATGATATTGAGTTGGCGCGTGGCACCTTCCGTGTGCGTGGCGAGGTGATCGATATTTTCCCAGCGGAATCTGATCGCGATGCGATTCGGGTGGAATTGTTTGATGATGAGATTGATCGCTTGTCACTGTTCGATCCACTGACCGGACACGTCAGCAAAAAAATTGCCCGCGCCACTGTCTACCCGAAAACCCACTATGTGACCCCTCGAGAGAAGATCCTCGCCGCTGCGGAGCAGATTAAAGAGGAGTTGCGGGAACGTCGCGAACAATTGCTGCAATTGAATAAATTAGTCGAAGTGCAGCGTTTATCTGAGCGCGTGCAGTACGACATCGAGATGATGATGGAGCTGGGTTATTGCTCCGGCATTGAAAACTACTCGCGCTATCTGTCAGGGCGTGCGCCGGGTGAAGGCCCACCAACTTTGCTTGATTATCTGCCGGATGATGGCTTGATGATCATTGATGAATCCCACGTGACTGTGCCGCAAGTGGGCGCTATGTACAAAGGCGACCGTTCGCGTAAAACCACGCTGGTGGAATATGGCTTTCGCTTGCCGTCAGCGCTAGATAACCGACCGCTCAAGTTTGAAGAGTTTGAGGCATTAATGCCGCAAACGATCTATGTGTCGGCCACGCCGGGCAGTTACGAGATTGAGCGCAGCGATGGGGAAATTGCTGAGCAGGTGGTGCGGCCAACGGGGCTGCTCGACCCTGAAATTGAAGTCCGTCCTGTTTCAATTCAAGTCGATGATTTGCTGTCAGAGGTGGGTAAACGGGTTGCGGTTAATGAGCGGATTTTGGTGACCACGTTGACTAAGCGGATGGCGGAAGATCTGACCGAATATCTTGATGAGCATGGCGTCAAAGTCCGTTATCTGCACTCAGATGTGGATACAGTTGAGCGGGTAGAGATTATTCGCGATTTGCGTAAAGGCATCTTTGATGTGCTGGTGGGCATCAACTTGTTGCGTGAAGGCTTGGACATGCCAGAAGTATCACTGGTGTGTATCTTCGATGCCGACAAAGAGGGCTTCTTGCGCTCCGAGCGTTCACTGATCCAGACCATTGGCCGTGCGGCGCGTAACGTCAACGGTAAGGTGATTCTCTACGCCGATAAAATTACTCCATCGATGGAAAAGGCGATGGGCGAAACCGCCCGTCGGCGTGAGAAGCAACATCAGTTTAACCTCGAACACGGCATAGTGCCGCGCGGCGTGGTGAAACGGATTACCGATGTGATGGATATTGGTGATAGTTCAGAACGCGATCTGCCAAGTAATTTGGATATTCGTGGCAGAAGAAAAGTGGCCGAACCGAAAGCACAATATCATGGCAATGTTGGCGAGCTAACTAAGCAGATAACAGCGATGGAAGAGCGCATGTATCAACACGCCCGTAATCTGGAGTTTGAAGAAGCGGCACAACTGCGTGATGAAATTGCCGCGCTAAATGAACAGTTAAAACGCTTGGGCTGATCAATCAAAAGCTCATCAATACAAAAGCCGCTAGAAATAGCGGCTTTTTCGTCAGTGGCTTAGCAACCGAGTGACGGATGAGCTTATTGCAGATGTTTATGCAGCAAGCGACTGCCAAGCCAATAAAGGCCAAACAGTATTACACCGCTCAATAACCCAATGAGATGAGCGTCAATGGCAACCGGCGCATTAATCAGGTTAGTCACTTCACTGTTGGCGCCAGCATATTGCTCCCAGCCAACTTTTACGCTGACCCCGAGCAATAACAGGTAACCTGACTGTAAACCGCATTTGATGTCGCACAGACTGCCAAAGCTAAACAGCCCATGTAACACACCGCTCAGGCCAACATAGCCCCACAAACTCGGCACAGCAAAATAAAGCCCAATCCCTTCGACCACCAACAAACTCAGCATCAGGCCAATGAATCCCGACGCCGAGTAATGCATGCGGTGAATAAACACCACAACCCACATACCCGAGAGATTCATCAACAGATGCCAGAGATTCGTGTGTAGCAGATTACCTGTGAGTAAGCGCCAATATTCGCCGTTGCCAATCTCAGAACGCTGATAGGCCAATAGATCGGTTAAGCCGAGTAATTGCAGCAAGCCGCATAGAGCGCTGATGGCAAGTACTCCAAACCATAATGGCGGCAGTTTATAACTCATGCGCAAGTAAGTTTTTGCTGTAGCGATTGCTGCACCTGAGCTTGATTATCGAGATAATCCGCGAGCCCTTGATGGCGTAATTTGCAGGCTGGACATTCGCCACAGCCGTCGCCTTGAATACCGTTATAGCAGGTGAGGGTATGATGCCGGACTAATTCCAGTTGACCATAATGATCGGCCAGCGCCCAGGTTTCGGCTTTGTTGAGCCACATTAGCGGGGTTACTAACTTAAGCGGCCGTTCCATACCCAGTTCTAGCGCCTTATTTAGCGCAATCACAAAATCATTGCGGCAATCAGGGTAGCCAGAAAAATCGGTTTCACAGACGCCGGTAATCACAGCTTGAGCACCAATCTGATAGGCAAAAATGCCGGCCAGCGTGAGAAACAGAATATTGCGTCCAGGCACAAAGGTATTGGGCAGGCCGTTATCCATCAGTTCATTGGAGACGGGAATGTTATCGCGAGTGAGCGCCGAAATGGCCAATTCATTCAGCAGCCCCACATCCAACACTTTATGGCTGGTAACGCCTAATTTACTGGCGAGTGCTTTGGCCACATCAATCTCAGCTTTATGGCGTTGGCCATAGTCAAAGGTGATGGCGTGTACTTCGTCATACTGAGTCAAGGCTTGTACTAAGCAAGTGGTACTGTCTTGGCCGCCACTGAACACCACAATGGCGATACGTTTAGACTGGGGGGCATTGCTATTTGCTGTCATACTCAAATTGTTTTGTTCTGTTTGTTGCTTCAATGGGCGCTAGTTTAGCGTAAAAACACGCTAAACCCCATATCGCGCGGTAATTGCGTTTGTACGGAAAATCTTCTATAAAGTGCGCCGCAAATAAATGAGGTTAGTTAATGCAATATCCCGTTAATGAGATTTTCCAAACCATTCAAGGTGAAGGCCAATGGACCGGCGTGCCCGCAATCTTTGTCCGCTTGCAGGGGTGTCCAGTCGGCTGCCCTTGGTGTGATACGCGCCATACATGGGAATTGCAGCCAGAAAATGCCGTCGCGCAGCAGCTGATTTTCCAAACTGATGGCCAAATTGGCCGTTGGTCGAAGCTCACTGCCGCAGATATCATCGATGGGTTTAAGGCGCAGCAGTTTACTGCAAAGCATGTGGTCATCACCGGCGGTGAACCTTGTATGTATGATTTGCGGCCATTAACAAGTGAACTGCATGCACATGGCTTTAGTAGCCAAATTGAAACCAGTGGCACTTTTGAGGTGCAATGCGCCAACGAGACTTGGGTCACCGTGTCACCCAAAGTGAATATGCAGGGCAAACTGCCGGTACTGACGACGGCGTTGCAGCGTGCCAATGAAATTAAGCATCCTGTGGCCACAGAGCATCACATCGAAGAGTTGGAGCAGTTGCTGGCGACAATCGACACTGAAGGCAAGACCATCTGCCTGCAACCGATCAGTCAAAAAGCGCGCGCAACTGAATTAGCGATGCGGGTCTGTATTGAGCGGAATTGGCGTTTGTCGGTGCAAACACACAAATATCTGCAGATTGATTAACCCATGCAGCGAGTTTCGTGAGCGGCTATTAAGCGACATTGACCTGAGTAAATGTCGCTTTTTTGTGGGCAACGCTGATAGTTCTGGGGTAAAACCCGTTTGTGGGATGCTCAAGATGATACGTATTAGACTCAGGTAAACGAGCGATAATGCGTTTAGCAGTTGTGGAATTATCGGTTGTGTTGGGAGTTTTGAATCAAGGAAAGATAAAGCAGGAAGAAAATGGTGGAGGGAGAAGGATTCGAACCTTCGAAGGCGGAGCCGTCAGATTTACAGTCTGATCCCTTTGGCCACTCGGGAACCCCTCCATCAGGGAATGCGAATGAAATGAAGTTGAATAATGGTGGAGGGAGAAGGATTCGAACCTTCGAAGGCGGAGCCGTCAGATTTACAGTCTGATCCCTTTGGCCACTCGGGAACCCCTCCAGTGCTTATTCAAAACACATCACTACAAGCCGTGCAAAATGGTGGAGGGAGAAGGATTCGAACCTTCGAAGGCGGAGCCGTCAGATTTACAGTCTGATCCCTTTGGCCACTCGGGAACCCCTCCTCATTTAGCGGCGGCAATAGTAGACATAAACAGATTTCATGTAAAGCCCGAATTTTAAAAATGCGCTAAAGTTCTTGTTCAACTGGTCGATTAAATAACAACAGATTGTTTTATTGATGTTTTTTTATGCAGCCAGCGTCAATTGTCGTTAACGAGCTAACTATTGCCCCAGCCTTACGCAGTGCTGTGGAACAAAACCAGCGTGGTGACTTTGGGTTACTGCTGGCGATGTTGTCGCAAGATGCGCGGGACTGGCCGCAATTTCATCTACAAGATGGTATTGCGCTGCAAGAAAAGCTCGCTAAGCAGTTCGAATTACCCCCTGCAGAACGGCTCATCGACAACGTGGCTGAGAACGCTGAAGTGGTTGATAACAGCCAATACTTCCTTAATGAGGGCGCAACGGCGTTCCGCTTGCAGCAGTGTTTACGGCCAGAAGCCTTAGTGATCCGTGGTCAACATCCCTTAAGCGACAGTGAAGTGTTGGAAAACCTTGATCCACAAACTCGCCAACATCTTTCTGGAACTACATCCGTTAAGTTACCTGAGATCCCTGATTTTGCTGATCAATTAGCCGAGCAGCGTCTCTGGCTATCGCAACATCAAGCAGCGTGAATTACACCACAGTCTGGCACTGTGAATGCTGTATATAATGACGCGGTTAACCACAAATCCACCGGAATAAGATCATGAAAAGTATCAAAGATGCACAGAGTAGCTTGGTCAATGACACCTGCGCTGAGTGTGGCAGTTATGTTGATATTGGTGCGGTGATTGAAGAAAACGACACCTTGTTGAAAGTGGATTTTGTCGGTGAGTCGGCGACGCAACAAGCCCAAGCGCTGGGTGAACAGGCCTGCACACGTTTTGAAGATGCTCAGTATCAAGTGGTCACGACCGCAGAGGGGGCACAACTACTGGTCACCTTTGGCTGTAGTGCCGAGAAGATGATTTTTCAATTACAGAACAGTTTGCCGTAAACGACGTTGTAGTTAAGTGTAAATAAATATTATAGATATTGCTCGGAATAGCACGTCTGTGTACCCTTCAAAAGCACCCGTATATTAGGCGTCGTAGATATTTAAAATAGGTGATTGGTTTGGGAATTAGCGTTAATCGTGGGGAGTATAGACGGTTACTGGAGTCGCTAACGAATTCCGAGGCCAAACAGAAAGGAAATTTTGTTGCCACTGCAGATCTTGCTTGCCGTTTATTGAGTGAACATCTCAATGTCGAACGTGTTAGCGTGTTGTCGTGGTCGAAAGATCAAAATATCCAATTTGAAGTGGCACGGGTTGGTAGCCAACCTGACGTCTGTCGTCCGCAGCATTTGGTGGATGTTGGCAATTACGTTGCTGAATTGCATCAGCATTTGCATATTGATGCTGCCGATGCGGTGGTCGATTTCCGCTTAAGTGAATTACGTGACCACTATCTGCTGCCAAATAACATCGGCAGCTTGCTCGACATTGCCATTCGTATTAATGGACACATTGAAGGGGTAGTGTGCCTTGAACGATTAGGTGATGTTGCCGCTTGGGGGGAAGCCGATATCAGTTTTGCTTCTCATGTAGCAGATCAACTAGCGCTCACACTCGCCACCAGCAATGCTTATTATCAAGACGAGATGCTGAGTCTGTTTCAATCCGCAATTGAAAAATCTCGTCAGATCACCTTGCTGGTCAATCTCAATAAGCAAACCGTTGAATATGTAAACGGCGCCCATGAAATCATCACCGGCATCCCACGTGATAGAATTGAAGGTCGGAGCCTTGCTGAGTTAGCGTATTTCAAGCAACATCCAGAAGACGCTCAGCAAGTATTAGCGGAACTGCTGCAGGGCAATGTTGTACGGCAGATTTTTTCACTTACCAATAGCCGTGATGAAAAGATTTGGGTGAAGTTTTTTGCTAGCCATTTTGTCTCGCCAATGGGCAAACAATACGCGCTAGTATCGGCAGAAGATTACACCGAAACTAAGCAAAACCAGCAAGAACTTGAGTTCTACGCTTGGCATTGCAGTCTTACTGGTCTTTACAATCGCACCTATTTTAAACGCCAACTTGACCGGATGACTGATGGCAAACTGGTGTTGCTCAATCTGGTCGGTTTTAAACGATATAACGATACTTATGGCCATGAGCGTGGCGATCAGTTGTTGGTTGAAATTGCCCGTCGTTTGAAGCACTTTACCGATGCTCGCTTTAAGCCACCTTGTATGGCTGCGAGAATTGGCAGTGATGAGTTTGCCTTATTACTCGATAGTGATTCAGGCCAAGACCTTGATATTCATATCAATAAGCTTTATCAGCAGTTGTCTCATCCGGTCGCTTTTGGTAGCGAATCTGTGGATGTGCGCCCTGCGATAGCCATTGTAGATATTGGTGCTGTGACGGCAATTGCATCGCCGTTAACCTGTGCAGATATTGCATTGCAACATGCCAAAAAGAAGCAGGGGATGCCGATTAGAAGTTTTACTTCGGATCTGCTGGAAGCTTTTAAAGACGACTCAGAGATTGAGCGTGACCTTATTCACGCAATTCGTAAAAAGCAGTTTGAGCTTTATTATCAGCCACTTAAAGACCTACAAACTCAACGATATATCGGCGCAGAAGCATTAATTCGTTGGCATCATCCCAAACGGGGTGTGCTTTATCCCGGTACATTCATTGAGATTGCCGAGCAGAAAGGGCTGATTAATGCCATTGGATCTTGGGTATTAGAAGCCGCCTGCAAACAACTCTATCTGTGGCAGCACCATGACATCAGTCTGACGATGCATGTGAACGTATCGGCACGGCAATTTTTCGGCGGTAACCTGTATGAACAGGTGTGGGATTTGTTGACGCGCTATCCGATAAAACATCGCACCTTGATTTTAGAGATTACCGAAACCGAGTTGATGGAAGATATTCGTTATGCCACCAATCTTTGTCAGGAATTAGCGGAGTTGGGCGTGGGACTGGCCATCGACGATTTTGGTACTGGCTATAGCTCAATGCGCTATCTGAAGCAGTTCCCCATCAGTAAATTGAAAATTGATCGCTCATTTATCTCTGATCTGACCATTAGTCATCAAAGTCGAGAGATTGTCAGCGCAATCATTGCGATGGCAAAAGCGTTGAATATATCGCTGACGGCGGAAGGGGTTGAAGATCAGGAACAAGAGATGTTTTTGACGGAAAACTTGTGCCATCAGGCGCAAGGCTTCCTTTATAGTCCAGCATTAAGAGAAGCGGATTTTTCTCACTTTATTGATTTGCAATCCAGCAGTTCAATCGTGCATTAAGCGTTTAACCTGTTCAAGAAAGCAAAACGCTAAGTCCTTTAGGCTTAGCGTTTCAAACAACACTGCTTAAATTTTTTACCACTACCGCAGACACATGGGTCATTGCGGCCAGGTAAGCTGACCTTCAATAGTTCACCATCGGTGTAAAACCAGCGACCATCTTCAAGAACGAAATTGGACTGCTCGTGAATAGCATCAATCGTGCCGCCATCTCGATACCAAGCGCAAAAACGCACTTGGCCGACATTAGCCGACATTGAATGTGCTTCGACATTCAGCGATAGCCACTGCTCAGGCTGCGCCTGCGCCAATTGTGCTACTGTAAGCGCACCACAAAAATCAGCATGGTGCGTATCGAGCAAATATTGATATTGCTTTAACACAAAGGCACTGTAACGCGAACGCATCAGTTGCTCAGGCGTTTGTGCTGTGGCTTGTTGTTGGTGCAACTGACCACAGCAGTTCACATACTCTGTGCCACTGCCGCACGGGCAAGGCTTATTTAGTGTGTTGGTAGGCATTGGGGCTATTGTTTTCTGGTACAACCGCTGGCGTTAATTCTGAAAATTGCTCGCCATAATAAAAGTTGGGATGAGGCGTCGCATCGTAGTACAGCTTGGCATCGGCACGATTACTCATATCCAGTTGGACGCGCCATTGCAGTTGGTTATTCTTCTTCAGCATCATCACCAATTTACCCGCAAACTCGCTGATCGGTTCTTCAGTATCTTGCGGGGGATGATAACGCACCATGTAATAGACAATCTCAGTCACCTCATTGGTGCTGGTGTGGAGCCGCTCAATAACACGAAAATCGACATCTAGCGCGGCGCGGCGCTTTTTGACGCGATCGAAAAATTTTTGATACAAAGCGAGTACATCAGTCTTACCCTTGACGATGCCGACACTGTTTTGTTCAGGCACGTAAATGGTATCGTCGGCGTAGACGTTGGCCAACGGTGCAGCATCGAGCGCTTTAAATGCCTTAATAAATTCACCGTAAATGGCGTTTAACGCGGTTTGCTCGGCTTTGTCATTCGTTGCTGCAAACACTGGTGCTGCCAGCGAAGCGCACAGAATCAAAGCAGTTAGTAAGAATTTCATCAACTATTTCGAAGAATCTGTCATGGCTGCCACTATAATGGATGCGCCTTTTTACCAGAAGCCTGATTTATTTACAAAGTGTGTAGTGTTGTTTGTGAGAGGGAAGATAGCGATGCACCAAGACGACAGAGAACTGTTTCTCGAGGAAATGGCGGACGTTGTTCCCATCAAACAAGATGTTGAACAGCAAACGGCATTACGTAATGGTCCAACGGAAGGCCAACTCGCCAAAAAAGCAGCGGCGGAATTGAGCGAATATCATCAACGACTTACCTTGGATTTGAGTCAAATTCCGCCGCTAAAACCCGACGATATGTTGAGTTTTAAACGTGATGGTGTGCAGGAAGCGGTGTTTAAAAATTTTCGCCAAGGACAGTATCAAATCGCTGCTGAGTTAGATATTCACGCCATGTCGCTTCGGCAAGCGCGTGATAGCCTGCTGTCATTTTTGTTGGCGCAGGTAGAACGTGGTCACCGCTGTGTCTTAGTCATCCACGGCAAAGGTCATAGCAGTAAGCCTTTCCCCGGCTTAATGAAATCCTGTGTTAACTATTGGTTGGCTCAGGTAGACGAGGTGATGGCTTATCACAGTGCTCAGCGGCATCATGGCGGCTATGGCGCTGTCTATGTGATGTTGCCTAAATCCAGCGCAAAGCGAGTCGAAAGCCGCGAATTAAACAGTCGTGGGGTACGTAAACGCTAAGGGCTTATTAGACGTTTGTCCGCGGTGTTTTTGTTTGACAAGGTGGGTAGCAACAATTAATTTAAACGTATGTTTAAAATTGTTGGAGTCGCTATGTCCAGCAGAATCGATACCAAAACCAAAATCCTTGATGCAGCAGAAAAATTGTTTGCAGAACGCGGGTTTTCGGAAACATCGCTGCGTCTTATCACCAGTAAGGCGGAGGTGAACCTTGCCTCTGTGAACTATCATTTTGGCTCCAAACGCGAACTCATCCGAGCGGTGCTGGCGCGCTATCTCGATCAATTTATGCCTGCGGCATCAACTGCTATTACGCAATTGCAGCAAGACAATCCGCAGGCATCGTTATTTGACATATTTTCGGCGCTAGTCGAGCCGCTATTGCAACTAAACACTGTCCGCGTTGGCGGGACTCGCACCTTCTTGCAGTTGCTTGGGCGCGGTTATATCGAAAGCCAAGGTCACTTACGTTGGTTTATCACCTCGCAATACGGCACACATCTGAGCAGTTTTGTTTCCGCTGTGCATACCAGCGTGCCCGATATCCCCGAAGCTGACATTTTCTGGCGCTTACATTTCACCTTGGGCACTGTGGTGTTTACTATGGCCTCGGCGGATGCGCTGATTGATATTGCAGCCAATGATTTTGCTGAGAAAAACAATATTGAAACGGTTATTCGTAAAGTGATCCCGTACATCGCCGCTGGCGTTGCGGTATCTGCTTAACCAGTAGGTGATGATATGACGATATTTGTATTGTTATTAGTGGCAGCATTGATTGTGCTGTTTTTTGTAAGAGATGTTCGGCTGAAGTTTATTTCTACGCCGGTTCTGAAATTCTTTCGCAAAGTGTTGCCGCCTTTGTCTGAAACTGAGCGCCAAGCGATGGATGCGGGCGATATTTGGTGGGAAGCAGAGCTGTTTCGTGGCAAGCCCAATTGGGAACTGCTGCATAGCTACGGCAAGCCGGTACTGTCAACCGAAGAAAAAGCCTTTATTGATAATCAAGTCAACACCTTAATTAACATGATTGATGATTATGACATCGTCAATAAGCGCCGCGATTTACCACCAGAAGTATGGAACTACCTCAAACAAGAGGGGTTCTTTGCACTGATCATTCCGAAAAAGTTTGGCGGTAAGGCGTTTTCTGCCTATGCAAACTCCACGATTGTCAGCAAGATTGCCAGCCGCAGTTTAAGCGTCGCGGTAACTGTAATGGTGCCGAACTCCTTAGGCCCCGGTGAGCTACTTACTCATTACGGCACAGAGCAGCAAAAGCAACATTGGTTACCCGCATTAGCCAATGGAGAGGAGATCCCATGTTTTGCGCTTACCGGCCCAGAAGCAGGCTCAGATGCAGGCGCAATTCCAGATGTAGGCGTTGTGTGTCAAGGTGAGTTTAACGGTGAACAAACTCTCGGGCTTAAACTGACCTGGAATAAGCGTTACATTACGCTTGCACCTGTAGCAACTGTGCTGGGATTGGCGTTTCAGATGCGCGATCCTGACCATCTGCTTGGTGATAAAGTAGAGCTCGGGATTACCTGTGCGTTGATCCCAACCGATCACTCCGGCGTCGAAATTGGCCGCAGACACGACCCATTACATATGGCGTTTATGAACGGCACCACCCAAGGGAATGAAGTGTTCATTCCGTTAGATTGGATTATCGGCGGCCCAGACTATGCGGGTAAAGGTTGGCGCATGCTGGTGGAGTGTCTGTCTGCTGGGCGCGGAATTTCATTGCCAGCGTTGGCGACTGCAAGTGGTCATCTCGCCACTAAAACCACCACCGCCTATAGCTATATTCGTAAGCAATTTGGCTTGTCTATTGGCCAGTTTGAAGGCGTACAGGAAGCGTTAGCTCGGATTATTTCCAACACTTATCAGCTGGAAGCCGCACGCAGATTGACGACCACTGGCATCGATTTAAAGGTGAAGCCTTCTGTCGTCACTGCCATCGCCAAATATCATATGACCGAACTCGGGCGTCAGGTGATGAATGATGCAATGGATATTCAAGCGGGTAAGGGGATCCAAATGGGCCCGAAAAATTACCTCGCCCATGGCTATATGGCTAACCCCATCTCGATCACCGTTGAAGGCGCTAACATTCTCACCCGTAGTTTGATGATTTTTGGTCAGGGTGCCACCCGTTGCCATCCCTATGTGTTGGCTGAGATGGAAGCGGCACAGATGCAGAATCACGACGAAGCCTTAACTCGTTTTGATGCATTATTGATGGGGCATTTGGGTTACAGTGCGCGCAATGCGGGGGCTGCATTACTACATGCCGTCACTGGCAGTTACTTTGCCAGTGCTCCGGTGAGCGGTGAAACCCGAAATTATTACAAATGGTTAGGGCGTTTTTCTGCAGGATTAGCCTTTGTAACCGATATCGCCATGTTAGTGTTAGGCGGTGATTTAAAACGTCGTGAAATGATTTCGGCGCGCCTTGGTGACGTGTTAAGTCAATTGTATTTGGCTTCGGCAACACTGAAGTTGTTTGAAGATCATGGTCGCCAATTTGATGACTTACCGATAGTTAAGCATGTCTTAGATACCCGCCTACAAAAAATGGCTGAGGCAATGGAGGCGGCTATTCGGAATTTCCCGAATCGTCCAATGAGTTGGTTATTACGATTAGTGGTGTTCCCGTTAGGTAATAGGTTTAAAGGTCCCTCTGATGAATTGACCAAGCAAGTTGTCAAAGGCATGCTGAAACCAACGCCTGCGCGTGAGCGATTAACCTTTCTATCGCCAACCTTTAAAGATAACGACAATTCTGGCATTGCCGAAGTTGAAAGGGCGTTTCGTGCCTTGTATGACGCGCGCGAGTTGTTTGAGCGTTTACGTAATGCCCAAACAGATGGCCGCTTGGCAAAAGGCTTGAGTATTGAAGCGCTGATTGTCTTGGGCGTAAAAGCGAAGGTGATTTCTGAAGAGGACGCAGGCTATCTGTTTGCCGCGAATGAATTACGTCTTGCTGCCATTAATGTTGATGATTTTGTGCAGCTCTAACCATTGGGGCGAGTAGTTAGTTAGGCAATAAAAAGGTACGCGATGCGTACCTTTTTTGTCACTGTAGAGCGAGTGAATTACCACTAAGGGACAATCAACACCTTGCTGGTGTTAGTGCCACCAATGGTTTCCATTACGTCGCCTTTGGTCATCAATACCAAGTCGCCTGATTGCAATACGCCTTTTTCACGCAAACAATCTAACGCGCGTTGAGCCACTTCTTCTGCCGCATAAGCGGTAGTATCGAATTGCACTGGGTAGACACCACGGTATAGCGCCATGGCTGCTAAGGTGCGTGGATGACGCGCCAGCGCAAAAATCGGCAATGAAGAGCTGATGCGTGACATCAGTTTTGGCGTTGCACCTGATTCCGTCAGCGCAATAATCGCTTTCACGCCGTCCAAGTGGTTCGCAGCGTACATGGTCGCCAGTGCGACAGTTTCTTCAATAGAAGCAAAGTGTTCATCCAAGCGATGCTTAGAAACACGAACGCTTGGATGCGCTTCTGCGCCCAAACAAACGTTGGCCATTGCTTTAACGGTTTCTTCTGGGAAGTTACCGGCAGCGGTTTCAGCTGACAACATCACCGCGTCGGTACCGTCGAGTACCGCGTTTGCCACGTCCATCACTTCTGCACGCGTTGGCATTGGACTGGTGATCATCGATTCCATCATTTGGGTTGCAGTGATCACGACTTTGTTCAGTTGACGTGAACGGGCAATCAAACGTTTTTGCACAGCTACCAGCGCAGCGTCACCGATTTCAACACCCAAGTCACCACGGGCAACCATAACCGCATCAGACGCACGAATCACATCATCCATTGCTTCTTCAGTGGCGACAGCTTCTGCACGTTCAACTTTGGATACGATAAGGGCTTGGCTACCCGCTGCACGTGCTAATTCACGTGCGTATTCCAAATCTGCGCCAGAGCGAGGGAACGATACCGCAAGATAGTCCACTTCAATTTGCGCAGCAGTGATAATGTCGGCTTTATCTTTTTCTGTCAGTGCAGCAGCAGACAAGCCGCCGCCTTTCTTGTTGATGCCTTTGTTGTTAGACAATGGGCCTGCAACCGTCACAGAAGTGATTACCCGACGACCTTCTACCGCTTCTACGCGCAGCTGTACGCGACCGTCATCGAGCATCAGAATATCACCTACGGTGACGTCATCTGGCAGCTCTTTGTAGTCGATGCCTACTTGGTTTTCGTTACCTTCGCCTTTAGCTAACTCAGCATCCAACACGAATGTTTGACCTAATTCGAGTTGTACTTTCTTATTGTCTTTGAAAGTAGAAACACGGATTTTAGGGCCTTGAAGATCACCAAGAATTGCTACGTGCTTGCCAAGTTCTTTGGCAATGTTACGCACGTCAGTTGCACGCTTCATATGATCTTCTGGGGAGCCGTGGGAAAAGTTCAAGCGAACAACGTTGGCACCTGCTGCGATGATTTTGCGCAGGTTATCATCACGGTCTGTGGCTGGGCCCAGAGTAGTAACGATTTTAGTTCTGCGGAACATAGTTAACTCCGTTAAGTTTAAAGAATCTGGGATGCATTTTATCATACAAAATGCTGGAGTGTAGGAAACTTACGAACAAAAAACAGATCTGACTCAAAATTTATTTTTGTAAGTTTAGACAAATTTTATGACAAAAAATGCGCCATTGATGCTCAAGGGCGCACTTGGGAGCGGAATTTTACAGGAAATGAATTACAGTTGATCACTTTTTTCAATCCGAGACTCTTTTAGTGCCTCTTTTACGCGTTTTAAACTTTCACGGAAACGTGGGCCACGGCGTAAGGTAAAGCCAGTCGCTAACACGTCAATCACCACCAGTTGCGCTAAACGTGAGGCCATTGGCAGATACATGTCAGTATCTTCTGGCACTTCAAGCGTCACAGGCAGGGTACATTCTTTACTCAGTGGTGAGTTCTTGGCGGTAATACCAATCACCGAGGCGCCGTTTTCGCGGGCAAAGCGGGCGATATCAATCAGCGACTTGGTGCGGCCTGTATGGGAAATTAACACCACAACATCGCCTTCAGTACTGCTAATAGCGCTCATGCGTTGCATTAACACATCATCAAAACAAACGACCGGGACGTTAAAACGGAAGAATTTATTTTGTGCATCGTGTGCGACTGATGCGGATGCTCCCAAGCCAAAAAAGGAGATTTTTTTAGCTTGTGTTAATACATCAACCGCTTTATTAATAGCGATAGCGTCGATACTTTGACGAGCCGTGTCGAGCGAAGCCATTGAAGATTCGAAGATTTTGTTGGTATATGAATCTGGAGTGTCATCTTCCTCTACATGTCGGCTAACATACGGAGTACCATTAGCAAGACTTTGCGCAAGATGCAGTTTGAAATCAGGAAAGCCTTTTGTGTCTAAACGACGACAAAAACGGTTAACCGTAGGTTCACTGACATCAGCAAGTTTTGCCAGCGTGGCGATGCTGGAATGAATGGCTGTCTGGGGCGAAGCCAGAATCACTTCGGCAACTTTGCGTTCCGATTTGCTGAAATGAGGCAGGTTCTTCTGAACCTTTTCAAGAGTATTCATACTTTGTAACGTCCGCTGGATTTTGGTTATGTAATTTTATTAATTCTTGTGTCACAAGGCTGTGAACAAGAATACAAAACGCACCTTTAGTTGTTTACGTCAATGAAATCGCTGTAAACAGACGAGAACGTCTTGATTTTAGGCAAAAAGAGCATATCAGACTTGTTCATATTATGCCTAGATTCTATTTCATTGTGTTCGACTAAATACTAGGTGCAAACGAATATGTGTGTTGTTATATTACAACAAATTTGTATTTGATTTCCTAATAGAACGGTTGCCTCTGGTAATTATAGAACGGCAACCGTTGTCACAATGGAGACAGTAAAGTAATGGGCAAGCCAGCATCAGAGACCAAAGCTTGTGATTTCGTTCTTTTTGGTACGAAAGGAGATTTGGCCCGACGCAAGTTACTACCTTCCTTATATCAGCTGGATAAAGCTGATCTTTTGCATCCAGACACACGTGTTATTGGTGTCGCCAAAGACAAATTCACACGTGAAGAGTTTGTTGAGCGTGTGACTCAATCGCTGAAAACGTTCGTTAAAGAACCATTGAACGACGAAATCGTGAAGCGCTTTTTAGCCCGTTGTCACTACGTGGGTGCGAATTTTACCGATGTAGAAGAATATGCGGCATTTCATGAGGTGCTCGACCCAGCAACGCGCGTTACCGTGAATTATTTTGCGACTCCGCCTGCCATTTTCGGTGACATTTGTCGTTGTCTGCACGAACAAGGTTTGATCACCCCAGAAACTCGCGTGGTGCTTGAAAAACCTATCGGTTCAGATTTAGCTTCATCAAAAGTCATCAACGATCAAGTGTCTGCCTACTTTAAAGAGAAGCAGGTTTATCGTATTGACCACTACTTAGGCAAAGAAACAGTACAAAACCTGTTAACCCTGCGTTTTGCTAACTCGCTGTTTGCGTCTAAGTGGGACAACCGTACTGTTGATCACGTGCAAATTACCGTGGCAGAAGAAGTGGGTATCGAAGGCCGTTGGGGTTACTTCGATAAAGCGGGTCAGATGCGTGACATGATTCAAAACCACTTGTTGCAAGTGTTGACGCTAGTGGCGATGGATCCTCCGGTCAATTTGAATGCTGATAGCGTGCGTGACGAAAAGGTGAAAGTGCTGAAGTCATTGCGACCTATCAACATGGATAACGTGTTTGAAAACACCGTCCGTGGTCAGTATTCCGCTGGTTTCTTGAAAGGTTCACCGGTACCGGGTTATCTCGAAGAGGAAGATGCAAACGTCACCTCTAACACTGAAACTTTCGTTGCACTGCGCGTGGATATCGATAACTGGCGTTGGGCGGGTGTTCCTTTTTACTTGCGTAGCGGCAAGCGTATGCCAGTGAAAAGCTCTGAAATTGTTATCTATTTCAAGAATCCACCACACAACTTGTATCGTGAAAGCTACCGTAATTTGCCACCGAACAAGCTGACTATCCGTTTGCAGCCGCATGAAGGCGTTGAAATTCAGATGATGAACAAGGTGCCGGGCTTGGAGCAGAAACAACGTCTGCAAACCACCAAACTGGATTTGAGCTTCTCCGATACCTTCAAAACAGAACGCATTGCCGATGCCTATGAGCGTCTGCTGTTGGAAGCCATGTCGGGCAACCAAGCGCTGTTCGTGCGTCGCGACGAAGTTGAGCAAGCGTGGACATGGGTTGACGGTATTATCCAAGCGTGGGAACAAAGTGGCGAACGTCCAAAATCATACCCAGCAGGTACGTGGGGACCGGTTGCCTCTGTCGCACTTATCACCAAAGACGGCCGTTCTTGGGATGAATAAAGGAGTTCTCGAATGATCAAAGAAGCAGTATTTAAATCATTTGATAACACTGAAGCGTTAGAGCAACAGCTTGCTGATCGGATTGCGGCTGGCCTGCAAGAAGCAATTGATAAGCGTGGCGAAGCCAGTTTAGTGGTTTCTGGCGGTAAAACGCCGACTGGCTTGTTTAACAAACTCAGCCATAAGCCGATTGATTGGAGCGAGGTGTTTATCACGCTCGCCGACGAGCGTTGGGTTGACGCTGATCATCAAGATTCTAACGAAAATACTGTGCGTAGTGTTTTGCTGCAAAATCGTGCGGCTAACGCCAAATTTCGTGGTCTGAAAAACATGTTTGCCACGGCAGCCGCGGGTGTCGATATGACGACTGAGCAGTTGGCTAATTTCCCACGTCCATTCGATATCGTGATTTTGGGCATGGGCAATGACGGTCATACCTGTTCTTGGTTCCCATGTGCGGCACCAACCGAGTTGAATACCGCGCTAAATACCGATGCGTTACTGTGTGCGGTTCAGCCTACCACTGCACCCTATGAACGCATTACCTTCAGTAAAAAAGCGATTTTAAATAGCCGCCAGATCTATTTGCATCTGGTGGGCGAGCAGAAGCTCGACGTCTATAAAAAAGCACTTGCAAGCGACGTGGTAACAGAGATGCCTATCCGTGCTGTGTTGGCACAGCATAAGACACCTGTCGATGTATTTTGGAGTGCTTAAGGAGTAACTCATGCATGCAACAATTCAGGCAGTGACCGATAGGATCATTGCCCGCAGTCAAGAGCATCGCGGCAAGTACTTAGCTGCTATTGCTGAGGCGAAAGGACAAGGCGTTCATCGTGGCAAACTGAGCTGCGGTAACTTAGCGCACGGCTTTGCGGCGTGTTCGGCAGATGACAAAAACGCGTTATTGCAATTAACCAAAGCAAACGTCGGTATTGTCACAGCCTACAACGATATGCTTTCAGCCCATCAGCCTTATGAGCATTATCCGCAAATCCTCAAGCAGGCGTGCCAAGAAGTCGGTAGCGTTGCACAAGTTGCAGGGGGTGTTCCTGCTATGTGTGATGGTGTCACTCAAGGTCAGCCGGGGATGGAGCTAAGTCTGATCAGCCGTGAAGTGATTGCAATGGCGACCGCAGTTGGCTTGTCACACAATATGTTTGATGGTGCGTTGCTGCTGGGGATCTGTGACAAGATTGTGCCTGGATTGTTGATTGGTGCATTGAGCTTTGGTCATCTGCCGATGCTGTTCGTGCCAGCTGGCCCAATGCGCTCCGGTATTCCGAATAAAGAAAAAGCCCGTATTCGGCAGAAATTTGCTCAAGGCTTAGTCGACCGTGCGGCACTGCTTGAAGCTGAATCCAAGTCCTACCATAGCGCGGGTACTTGTACCTTCTATGGCACGGCAAACAGTAATCAGTTAGTGCTGGAAGTGATGGGGTTACAGCTACCTGGTTCTTCTTTTGTGAATCCAGATGATCCATTACGTCTCGCATTGACACAAGCGGCTGCACGTCAAGTGTGTCGTTTGACCAGCTTGGGTACCGATTACACCCCGATTGGTGAAATCGTCAATGAAAAATCGATTGTCAACGGCATTGTTGCGCTGTTGGCAACCGGTGGCTCAACCAACTTAACCATGCATATCGTTGCCGCTGCACGTGCTGCTGGCATCATCATTAACTGGGATGATTTTGCTGAATTGTCTGCCGTTGTGCCGCTACTGGCACGGGTTTATCCAAACGGGCATGCTGACATCAACCATTTCCACGCTGCTGGTGGTATGGCCTTCCTCGTTAAAGAACTGCTGGATGCCGGTATGCTGCATGAAGATGTGGCTACTGTTGCAGGATACGGTCTGCGACGTTACACCCAAGAGCCGAAGTTAATTGATGGCAACTTGGTGTGGGTTGATGGTCCAACCGTTAGTTTAGACACCGAAGTACTGGCGCCAATTGCGCAAGCATTCCAACCCAACGGTGGCTTGAAACTGCTGAAAGGTAATTTGGGCCGTGCAGTGATGAAAGTGTCTGCGGTTAATCCTAAATTCCGCGTGGTAGAAGCCCCCGCCGTCGTCATTGATGATCAGGACAAACTCAATGGCTTGTTCAAAGCGGGTGAACTCAACCGAGATTGTGTGATTGTGGTCAAAGGCCAAGGGCCAAAAGCCAATGGTATGCCGGAATTACACAAACTGACCCCAATTCTTGGCTCACTGCAAGACAGTGGCTATCACGTTGCCTTGGTGACTGACGGCCGTATGTCTGGAGCTTCGGGTAAAGTGCCTGCGGCAATTCATCTAACGCCTGAAGCGCTTGAAGGTGGTTTAATCGCCAAAGTGCAAAACGGCGACATGATCCGTGTTGACGCAGAAACGGGTGAGATTTCGTTATTGGTCGATGATGCTGTTATTGCAGCGCGACAAGCCGAAGAAGTGCCATTACGTCAGGTGCGTTACGGCATGGGACGCGAATTATTTAGTGCGATGAGAGCCAGCTTCTCTAGCCCAGAAACCGGTGCGCGCAGCACCAGTGCTGTTGATGAATATTATTAACCGTTAAGGACGTAAAAGAATGACAACAAATAATTGGTCAATGCAGCCTCAGGACGTGTTCAAACTGAGCCCTGTGATTCCTGTAATGGTTATCAACAAGCTTGAACATGCTGTGCCACTGGCGAAGGCGTTGGTTGCTGGCGGGATCCGCGTACTCGAAGTGACTTTACGTACTGAGTGTGCTTTAGCCGCAATTAGCAAAATTGCCAAAGAAGTGCCTGAAGCGGTTGTTGGTGCAGGTACTATTTTGAACGCAGAACAGCTGCAGCAAGCTACTGAAGCTGGCTCACAGTTTGCCATCACACCTGGTGCAACGCCTTCTATTTTGGCAGCGGGTAAAGCGGGCTCTATTCCATTGATCCCCGGTGTTGCGAGTATCTCTGAAGTCATGGAAGGGCTGAGCCAAGGCTACCAGTTCTTTAAATTCTTCCCAGCAGAAGCCTCGGGTGGCGTGGGTGCGTTGAAAGCGTTTGGTGGTCCATTGTCTGGTGTACATTTCTGCCCAACCGGTGGTATTACCCCAGAAAACTATCGTGATTATCTGAAACTGCCTAACGTTGACTGTATCGGTGGTAGTTGGATTGCGCCGGTGAGCGCCATGGAATCAGGTGACTGGGACCATATCACCAAGTTATGTCAGGAAGCATTAAGCGGCTTATAAGCCGCTTTTTCCTTTGCCGTTTTTAATTGTGTTTTTAGCTACGAAAACGGCAAAAAAAAAAGCCCATTCAAACGAATGGGCAACTAAAAATATCGCAATCAACAAATTGAAGGAAGGAAGTCAAGCATAAGAACCTTGAGCAAACTTTCTAACACTATCAACTAGGCTTGATGCCTATCGTTGATAAGAGAGTTAAGCTCGTCCTCAACATGCTGTGCATTCTAGGCCTCGGCAGATTTTTCAACAAACGAGAAAAATTGTAGGTCTACATTAGAAAAACTAATGTCGTGACATTCATCAAACTCCCATGAATGCTGATTCTATAGGGTTTTAACTAATATTTGCTTTTATCTGCATAAATAATCAATTTGTTTTTTTTATCCGTAATCACGCTTTTTTTACAAATGTTACGCCTTAGACACAACCCTTTTCAATTGCGCACTTTTCATCTCAAATAATCGCATTATATTTACTAGCCTGCGCTGCAGTTTGGCGCCATCAATTTGACTAATGACGAAATATAGGCGGAGTCCATGCTTAATAAGCACAAAATCGTATGTTTAGCACTCACACTGGTCAGTTCGGCGGTAATGACCGGCTGTAACTCGACCGCAACCGATAAGCAAGTCGATGCAAAACTAGTGAATAAATTGAACTATCCGATAACACGTAAAACTGACTTCAGTGAGGTGTTACACGGAACAACAGTTGCTGATCCTTATCGCTACTTGGAAGAAAATAATGCAGAGACGGACGCGTGGGTCAAAGCACAGCAGCAGTTTGGCAAACAATATTTAACCGCCATTCCTAACAAGCAAGCGTTAGTGGATCGTATTACCCACCTTTGGAATTACGAAAAGTTTTCTGCGCCATTTGAAAAGGGCAAGCGCAGTTTTTATTACCGTAATGATGGGCTGCAGGCACAATCGGTGCTGTATGTGAAAGAGGCGGATGGCAGCGAGCGAGTATTACTGGACCCTAATCAGTTATCAACCGATGGCACAGTCGCGTTAAGCGGCGTGGATGTCAGCGAAGACGGCAACACCTTGGCGTATGGTGTGTCGGCATCGGGTTCTGATTGGCAATCTTGGCACTTTATTGATGTGGCCAGCGGCAAAAAGCTGGAAGATGAACTGCAATGGATTAAGTTTTCCTCCGCTACTTGGAACATGCAAAACACAGGCGTCTACTACGCGCGTTATGATGCACCGAAGGGCGGTGATGTGATGGCCGACGTCAACTACGGCCAGAAAGTGTATTTCCATAAAATGGGCACTGCCCAAGCTGAAGATACGCTCGTATTTGAACGTCCAGATAATCCAGATTGGGGCTTTGGTATCAGCGTCAGTGACGATGGTAACTACCTGTTGCTTCCGGTGTCGCAAGGTACGGATAGTCGCAACCGCTTCTTTTATAAATCATTGGCTGACAATGGTCCTGTGATTGCATTGATCCCTGAGCTGGAAGCGGAGTTTAGTTTTATCGGCAATGATAAAACCCGTTTCTATTTTAAAACTGACTATCAAGCACCTAATGGCAAAGTGATTGCCATTGATATTCGTCATCCAGAAAAAGCGCAATGGAAAACCATTATTGCGGAATCTGCCGACCCAATTGCATCGGTTGCGCTGATTAATGAGCATTTGGTGGTAAGTTCGCTGCATGATGTGCTGGGCAAAATGGCGATTTATTCAATGAATGGTGCTAAACGGCAAGATGTGGAGATGCCTGGACAAGGCACTGTGATTGGCCCTTATGGCAGTGCAAAGAAAGATTACTTTTATTACAGCTATAACAGCTACATTCAGCCTGAGTCGATCTATAAGTTTGACTTCAAAACCTCGTCGTCCACCGTTTATAAACAACCGCAGGTTGCCTTTAACCCTGACGACTACCAATCAGAGCAGGTGTTTTACACCAGCAAAGATGGTACGCGAGTGCCGATGATGATTTCCTATAAAAAAGGGCTGAAGAAGAACGGCGATAATCCAACCTTACTTTACGCTTATGGTGGCTTTGCCATTTCTATGACGCCACGTTTCAGTGCTGCCAATATTGCGTGGATGGATCTCGGTGGGATTTATGCGGTACCTAACATTCGTGGCGGTGCCGAATATGGTGAAGGTTGGCACCAAGCCGGGATGTTCGATAAAAAGCAAAACGTGTTTGATGACTATTTTGCCGCGGCTGAATACTTGATTGCCAAGGGCTATACCAATAGCACAAAGATCGGTGCTTATGGCCGTAGTAATGGCGGTTTGTTGATGGGCGCAACCGTGACACAACGTCCCGAACTGTTTGCCGCGGTGTTGCCCGCCGTTGGTGTACTCGACATGTTACGCTTCCAAAAATTCACTATTGGATGGGCATGGACGAGTGAGTATGGCAGTGCCGATAACGCCGATCAGTTCCCTGCATTGTTGGCCTATTCGCCATACCATAACGTCAAAGCTCAAGCCTATCCGGCAACCATGATCATGACAGCCGATCACGATGACCGTGTGGTGCCAGCGCACAGCTTTAAGTTTGCGGCAATGATGCAAGCTAAGCAGCAAGGGGACAAACCGGTCATTATGCGCATCGAAAGTAACGCCGGTCACGGCGCAGGTAAACCGACTGCGATGAAGATCGATGAAGCGGCTGATATCTACGGATTTTTGTGGCATTCGTTTGGGCTGACTTTGCCTAGCCAAATCGACTGATTAAGGCAAGGTTAAGCTTCACAAAAATAAACTGGAGGCCTTGTGCCTCCTTTGCCTTGTGGCCATTCACAATCCTCGGCCGTATCGGTATAGTAGGCGTCATTTATTGTAGGGATCGAGCAAGAAAGATGTTTCGCTGGCCGATTACAGTTTATTATGAGGATACCGACGCTGGTGGCGTAGTTTATCACTCAAATTATTTAAATTTTTTTGAACGTGCGCGTACCGAGTGGCTTCGAGCACTTGGCATTAGCCAAACCCAATTATTAGTTGAGGATCTTGCGTTTGTGGTGCGTCATGCGGAGATTGATTTTCGTAAGGCGGCTCGCTTTGAACAACAATTTGAAGTCGTGACTACCATCGCTGCCACCAAACGTGCCTCGCTGATATTTGATCAACAATTGGTAGACGCTGACGGCCAAGTTTATTGTGCTGCAACGGTTACCGTCGTCTCTGTTTCGCTGTCGCGAATGAAACCCATCGCTATTCCGCCCCACATTTTGCAGGAGTTTACGCAAGGTGAATGCTGAAATTTCGTTTATCGGACTGTTCTTACAAGCCAGTTTACTGGTGAAGTTTGTGATGTTGACCTTGTTAACACTTTCCATCGTGTCATGGGGGGTGATCTTACAACGTCGCCGCGTATTAGGTGATGCTCGCCGTAACGCAACAAAATTTGAAGAAAAATTTTGGTCGGGCGTGGATCTGAATAAGTTTTATCAAGAGTTATCTGCCAGACAAGATGGCAATGTCGGCATGGAAAGTATGTTTGTCTCCGGCTTTAAAGAATATGCCCGTTTAAGCAAAACCAGTCATCGTGTACCTGAAGCGATTATGGATGGCAGCTATCGTGCAATGCGCATTGCCTTGTCGAAAGAGCTTGAAAAGATGGAAACCCATCTGCCGCTGCTGGCCACCATTGGTTCTACCAGCCCCTACATCGGCTTGTTCGGCACTGTGTGGGGGATCATGAATGCCTTTATTGCATTGGGTGCTGTGCAAAACGCGACATTGGCGATGGTGGCACCGGGTATTGCTGAAGCTTTGATTGCTACCGCAATGGGCTTGTTCGCGGCAATTCCGGCCGTTATTGCCTACAACCGTTTTTCAACCCAAGTGGAAAAATTGGAAGTAGCTTATGCCAACTTTATGGAAGAGTTCTCCAGTATTCTGCATCGTCAGGCGTATAGCGACAGGGCAGAAGTATGAACCAAGGATACCAGCGTAAGCGGCGCAGACCGGTCGCTGAAATCAACGTGGTTCCGTACATCGACGTAATGTTGGTGCTGTTGATCATCTTTATGGTGACTGCGCCGATTGTGTCGCAAGGTGTCAAAGTGGATTTGCCGCAAGCCTCAGCTGAACCCTTGTCGGCGGACAGTAAGCCGCCGATCATTGTGTCGATTGATGCTGATGGTGCCTACTTTGTTACCGATGGTGCCAGCCCTATTAAGGCCGAAGCCAGTGTTCAAAGTGCCACTGCACACGTATTAGCGATTCTCACTGATGAACCTGAGCGTCCAGTCGTCGTTAAAGGTGATCGCACTATCGCGTATGAAAAAGTTATTCAACTGATGGCCACGTTAAAAGCTGCAGGCTTACCATCGGTTGGCTTAATGACTGAATCACCGGAGGATAATTAAGTGTCCGGTAATCAGAATATGAAAACACCGTTGATTATTTCTGCCATGTTGCACTTAGGGGTGATTGGCGCATTGGCGTTGAATATCGATTTTTCTAAGCCCACGCCGTCGATGGTGATGAATGCCACTCTTGAACCGACGCCTGATGCTAAGCCAAAGCCAGAAGCGTTAAAGGCGGTCGCCGTTGATCAAGAGAAAGTGGATGATTACATCAAGAAAGTGCGGCAAGACCGTGCGGACGCCGCCCGTAAAGAGCGCGATCGCCAAGCTGAGTTAGACCGTAAGGCAGACGACGCCCGTAAGGCGCGTGAGCAAGAACAACAACGGATCCAGAAACTTGCGGAACAACGCAAGCAGCAAGAGCTAGAAACCCAAAAAGCCGCAGCCGCCGCAGAGGCCGCACGGCTAAAACAGCAGCAAGAGCAAGAAAAGGCTGCGAAAGCCGAAGCTGCGCGTAAGCAAAAAGAGCAGGAACAACAAGCAGCGGAAGACGCCGCCAAAAAAGCGGAAGCGAAACGCAAGGCTGAAGAGGCTGCAGCTAAAAAGGCTGAAGCCGAGCGTAAGGCGCGCGAAGAAGCTGAGCGTAAAGCCCGTGAAGAAGCTGACCGCAAGCGTAAAGCTGAAGAAGCAAAACGTCAGCAAGAGTTAGAAATGCAGCAAGCACTTGCTGCTGAGCAGGCACAATTGAGTGCCGCACGCTCACGGCAAGTGATGAGTGAAGTTGATAAATATAAGGCGATGATCACCTCGACCATTCAACGCAATTTGGTGGTGGACGATTCAATGCGCGGCAAAACCTGTAAGGTACAGGTGCGGTTAGCGCCTGATGGCTTCGTTACCAACTTGAGTATTTTGAGTGGTGATGCTCAGGTGTGTCGTGCGGCGCAAAGTGCAATTAACAAAGCGGGACGGCTACCGGTGTCACCACAGCCAGATGTTTATCAACAGATGAAAGAAATTAACCTGGAAGTAAGACCTGAGTTTAATTAAAGGAGTCACATGAAAGCGTTTGTTAAAGGTCTAATGTTACTCTGCGTGTTGATGGTCAAGCCCTCATTCGCAGCATTGGATATTGTGATTACAGAAGGTGTTGATGCTGCGCGTCCTATCGCCGTGGTGCCATTTGTCTGGCAAGGCAATGGCGTTGCGCCAACGTCGATCTCAGAAGTGGTTGCCAGTGATTTAACACGAAGTGGTACCTTTAAGCCGCTCGACGAGACTGGGCTAGGGCAGCGTGCCATCGGTCAATTGGCTGAATTTAATGCTGAATTGTGGCGCAACGTTGCGGCTGAAGCGGTGTTGATGGGCAGCATTAAGCCTTATGGTGCGAACCAATATTTGGTCAGCTTTGACCTGGTGGATCTGGTTAAGGCGCAGATGCAAGGTGCCGGACCTCAGTCAAAAAATGAGTATTTGCTGGATAGCCGCCAAACCGTGATCAGTGCCGAACAGTTTCGTCAGTATGGCCACCGCATCAGCGACATCGTTTACGAAAAACTCACCGGCGTGAAGGGCGCATTTTTGACACGTATCGCTTATGTGGTAGTCGATCGTCGTCAGACGAATGCCTATCAGCTGATGATCGCCGATTATGATGGTTATAACGAACAGATGTTGCTGCGCTCACCGGAACCGCTGATGTCGCCATCATGGTCACCAGACGGTCGTAAGTTGGCGTATGTGAGCTTCGAAAACAAAACGGCTGAAATCTATGTGCAGGATATCTACAGTCGCACTCGTATTAAAGTGACCAGTTATCCGGGCATTAACGGTTCTCCGAGCTTTTCACCCGACGGCACTAAGTTGGCGGTGACCTTATCAAAAGATGGTCAGCCTGAAATTTATGTCGTGGACATCGCGACCGGCGCACTTAAACGCGTGACCAATCATTACGCGATTGATACTGAGCCATCGTGGTTCCCTGATGGAAAGTCATTGCTGTTCACCTCTGAACGCGGTGGTCGTCCACAAATATATCAAGTTGAACTGGCGACTAATCGCGTTACCCGTTTGACCTTTGATGGTGAATGGAACTTAGGTGGCACCGTCACACCAGACGGTCGCAGCTTAATTTTCGTTAACCGCACCCAAAGCAAATTTAATATTGCGCGCATGGATCTCCAAACCCGCTTTATGCAGGTGTTGACATCTACCAAGCTGGATGAGTCTCCAAGCGTTGCTCCGAACGGTACGATGGTGATTTATGGTACTACCTATGGCAGCAAACAGGTGTTAGCCGCTGTTTCAGTCGATGGACGCTTTAAAGCTCGTTTACCGTCTGGCGAAGGCGATGTTAAGTCTCCCGCTTGGTCACCATTTTTATAACAACAAACGATTTAAACAAGGAACACATAATGGAATTCAATAAGATTGTAAAAGCACTGGTTGTTACCCTGCCGCTGATGACATTAGCCGCTTGTAGTTCAACCTCAGAAACCGATACTGCAGCGGGTGATGCAACAACAGGTGGTGCTGGTCAATACGGCAGTGGTGCCAATGGTGGGATTGAAATGGGTGGCGCAAACCCAGTGTTGTCTGCTGAAGAACAACAACGCCAGAAGTTTCAAGAACTGCGTCAAGACAGCATTATCTATTTTGACTTCGACCGCAGTGAGATCCGCGCCGATTACGCCAGTCTGTTAGAAGCACATGCTGATTACCTCAGCAGCCACCCAAGTGTACGAGTGTTGATTGAAGGTCACACCGATGAACGCGGTACTCCAGAATACAACATTGCCTTGGGCGAGCGCCGTGCCAAAGCGGTGGCTAAATATCTGCAAGGATTAGGCGTATTGCCAAGCCAGATGAGCATTGTGAGCTATGGTGAAGAAAAACCTGCCGATATGACACATTCTGCCGATGGTGAAGCGAAGAACCGCCGTGCCGTTTTAGTTTATTAAGGATAAGAGTCAATGAAAAAATCACTTATCGCCGTTGCATTGTTGCTGACTGGTGCTGCGCAAGCAGCACCTGCACCGGTAGAAGAAGTGGGGGGCGGCGGCAGTGCCGCCGACCGTATCGCCAGATTAGAGCGGATTATCAAAGCGCGTCAGCAATCTGAAGTCGATATGCAGCAACGTTTGGATGCTCTGCAACAGGAAGTGTTGGATTTACGTGGTTTAACTGAACAGCAAAACTACCAAATCCAGCAGATGTTGCAGCGTCAGCGCCAGTTATACGATGAAATTACTAAAGCGACGAGTTCACAACCCGCGCCAAGCGCTGCGGTGGCTCAGCCAAGTGTTACTGCGCCAGCAGCTACTGCCACTTCGTCGTTATCAGAGACTGATTCTTATCAGCAAGCGGTTGATCTGGTGCTGAAACAGCGCAAGTATGACGAAGCCATTCCAGCGTTTAAGAGTTTCATCAGCCAATATCCAAATTCAAATTTTGCCGACAACGCAAATTATTGGTTGGGACAACTGCTGTACAACCAAGGTGATACCGCTCAAGCGAAGTTGGCGTTTGAAAATGTTGTGACCAACTACAAAGAATCGGGCAAGCGCCCTGACTCTTTGGTGAAGTTGGCCATGATTGCTGAAAAATCAAACGACAAGAATGGCGCGCGTAATCTCTACAACCAAGTGTTAAGAGAATACGCCAACAGTGCTGCTGCGCGAATTGCGCAACAACAACTGGCTGCAATTAAGCCATGATTTAACAGCAATTAACCAAAAAAACTCCACCTCGACTGTTTTTCAGGCAAACAATAAAAAAAGCAGATTTTACGCTTGCATGAGAAACTGAAAACGGTATTATAGGCGCCCACAACGCGGGGCAGCTTAAATAGAAGTGAAAAACGCGTTGTACAGTTTGAAAATGGGTCGTTAGCTCAGTCGGTAGAGCAGTTGGCTTTTAACCAATTGGTCGAAGGTTCGAATCCTTCACGACCCACCATTTCAAACCCTATGTTGGGTCGTTAGCTCAGTCGGTAGAGCAGTTGGCTTTTAACCAATTGGTCGAAGGTTCGAATCCTTCACGACCCACCATTTTTGATTTGTCGGTTATCCCTTTGGGTCGTTAGCTCAGTCGGTAGAGCAGTTGGCTTTTAACCAATTGGTCGAAGGTTCGAATCCTTCACGACCCACCATCAAATCAAACCCCAACATGTATGGGTCGTTAGCTCAGTCGGTAGAGCAGTTGGCTTTTAACCAATTGGTCGAAGGTTCGAATCCTTCACGACCCACCATTACATGTTGCCCAATTAGACGGGTCGTTAGCTCAGTCGGTAGAGCAGTTGGCTTTTAACCAATTGGTCGAAGGTTCGAATCCTTCACGACCCACCATCTAATTCATGCCTATATCATGGGTCGTTAGCTCAGTCGGTAGAGCAGTTGGCTTTTAACCAATTGGTCGAAGGTTCGAATCCTTCACGACCCACCATGATGTGTTCTCCTCTGTTTCACAATTCCGTATCTAAACAAAAACCAGTAGTAGACCATCTGTCTGAGTTATTTCGCCCAATAAAAAAGCGCCCTCAGGCGCCTTTAACGGTTGTTGTCAGCTCAAATTACAGCATTTCTTTCTCACGAATAAAGGCTTCAAAGTCAGTGCAACCGCCAATTGGGGTTTTATCAACAAAGATTTGTGGCACAGTTTCAACTGGCTTACCTACACTTTTTGATAAATCCGCTTTGGTGATCCCTTCTTCATGAATATCAACGTAACGGAATTTAAAATCTTCGTGCTTATCTGCCAATTGCTCCGCTAACTGTTTTGCGCGAACACAGTATGGGCAGCCTGGACGACCAAAAATAACAACGTGCATGGTAACTCCTGAGTGAAAATTTGCTCCACAGTACAACAGCCGATGAATTGAGTACAGTGCCGATTCATCAAACTCGCCTTAGTCGCAAAAATTTGCACCAATTTGATAACGACCTTGATAGTCAAAAAATTTATCGACTAACTGCCAGCCCCGTTTCGGTTTTTTTTGCAATAACAGCAGGTCAGGTTGCCGAAAGCGCCTGGCATCGTCGATAACCGCAGCTGCAGTGGAATACTGCGGAAAAGGTAGGCCAGCACGACGGTCATGTGGCTTTAAAAAAGCAGCAAATAACGCGCGTCGTTGCGCTGCGGTTTGCAGTCTGAACGTTTCAGAAAACTGATTGCCATCAATATCGAAGTAATCAATCTGAAGCACGCCGCCAACGTCTTGCAGTTGCATGCTATCAACCCTAAACAGGTGGTGATGGCGGCTAGTCAACACCTCTTTTAAACGTTTGTCGGGATCGACCATCATCGAATTACAGCTGTGGCAATTGCGCGCCGCAATATCATTTTCGGCACCACAATCGGGGCAGATTTTGCCACGAAAGCGATAAGTACATTGGCTTCTCTCTGAGCCAACTAAGCCCTGACAGCGTCTGCCAAAGTGTTCAATGATATCGCCATCGGCATCTACCTTGCCCCAAAAACTGTTAGCAAAGCCGCATTCCGGGCAGGGCACTTGGACCGGTACTGCATTGCTGGCTGGCTTTGCTTGGGGGATCTCTGGCGCAAACAGATCAAAACCATTAGCGGCATAATCGATAATTAAGCAGTCGGGTTTATTCGGCGCTAAACGCAGGCCTCGCCCGGCCATTTGTTGGTATAGCCCTGCAGATGCGGTGGGGCGCAATATTGCGATTAAATCCACGTGCGGCGCATCAAATCCCGTGGTGAGTACCGCCACATTGACCATAAATTTAATCCGTTTAGCACGGAAATCGCTGATCGCTTGGTCGCGCTCAGTGGCAGGCGTGTCGGCGGTAATTAACGCAGCATTATGTTCAACGAGCAATGCCATGATCTCTGCTGCATGACGCACAGTGGCAGCAAAAATAATAACGCCTTGGCGATGCTCGCTGAGTTGAATCAATTGCTGAATAATCGCGGTGGTGGCACGCCCTTGATGGGCGATTAGCGCATCAACTTCACCTGGGGAATAGTCGCCATTTTCAGCAGGAGATAACTGCTCAAAATCATACTGTGCACTCAAGCCATCGAAGGTTTTTGGTGTGGTTAAATAGCCCTTTTTGACCAGATAACGCAGCGGCAATTCAAAGATGCAGTCATCAAATATCGCACTTTCACTGCCAACCTTGCCGTGGTAATGACGTTTATAGATATAACCGCTATCCAAACGGTAGGGCGTTGCCGTGAGACCCAGCACTTTCAGCTGTGGGTTATGCTGTTTAAGCGTGGTCAGCAACTGTTGGTATTGGGAGGTATCATCATCACTGACGCGATGACATTCATCGATGATCACTAACGAAAATCCGGCGTTAAATTGCGTTTGGTTGCGCGCAGCAGATTGAACGGACGCAATCACTGTTTTTCCATCGACGTGCTTTTGCTTCAGCCCCGCGGAGTAGATAGATAATTCGGTATCCATCAACGCCACTTTTTCGGCGTTTTGCTCAACCAATTCCTTCACGTGGGTCAGTACCAACACCTTGCCGCGTGCGACTCTGGCCAGCTCGGCAATAACGATACTTTTGCCAGCGCCAGTCGGCAACACAATGACTGCGCTCGAACTGTGGTGTCGAAAATGGCGCAACACCGAATCGACGGCTTGTTGTTGATAATCGCGAAGTTGGATTGCTGGCGTCTTGCTCATACACCTGTGGCTTTTGCTTAAATCTCGCCGCAGCATACCACAGCTAAGTTTTACGAGACGCCCGATTCAAAATTAGCTACGACTTTGGTTAAAAAAACTCCATGTTTTCATTTGTTAATCTCGATTGTGGCTGGCTAAATGGGGGGGACTGGCGTAAAATTTCCATCCTTTAAATATCATTCAGATACACTCAGCCCGCTGGGCTGGCATGCACTGGAAGGGAAGATGCAGCAGTTAACAGAGATCGTACAGCAGGCCCTCAACGCCATCGAAGGTGCCGCAGATCTAAAAGTATTAGACGAGATTCGAGTCGATTACCTTGGTAAAAAGGGCAAAATCACCGATCTGATGAAATTGATGGCAACGCTGAGTGCTGAAGAAAAACCAGCGTTTGGCCAAAAAGTCAACGAAGCGAAAAAGCAAGTTCAAGATTTTCTGAGTGCGCGCATTGATGCGCTGAAGGCGTCTGAATTAGAAGCCAAACTGAAAGCTGAACAGATTGATGTGGCGCTTCCCGGCCGCCGCTTAGAAAACGGTGGTTTGCATCCAGTGACTCGTACCATCGAACGCATTGAATCCTTCTTCGGTGAACTCGGTTTTAGTGTTAAACACGGCCCTGAAGTGGAAGATGGATATCACAACTTTGATGCATTGAATATTCCTGCGCATCACCCAGCACGTGCCGATCACGATACCTTTTACTTCAATCCAGAAGTTGTATTACGTACCCAAACGTCGGGCGTGCAGATCCGCACCATGGAAGTTGAAAAACCACCATTACGTATCATCTCTCCAGGCCGTGTATATCGTAACGACTACGACATGACGCACACCCCAATGTTCCACCAAGTGGAAGGGCTGTTGGTGGATGAAAACGTCAGCTTTGCGCAGTTAAAAGGCATTTTGCATGACTTCTTGCGCAACTTCTTCGAAGAAGATTTAGAGATCCGCTTCCGCCCATCTTATTTCCCATTCACCGAACCATCAGCTGAAGTGGATGTGAAAGGTAAGAACGGTTGGTTGGAAGTGCTGGGCTGTGGCATGGTGCACCCCAATGTGCTGCGTGGCGTCGGTATCGACCCTGAAAAATACTCCGGCTTTGCCTTTGGTATGGGCGTAGAGCGTTTGACCATGTTGCGTTACGGCGTAACTGACTTGCGTTCATTCTTTGAGAATGACCTACGTTTCCTCAAGCAATTCAAATAACGGAGCTAACTTACAATGAAATTCAGTGAATCATGGCTTCGTGAATGGGTAAACCCAGCGATTAGCCGCGAAGAATTGGCCCATCAAATCACTATGGCCGGTCTTGAAGTTGATGGCTTTGAAGCCGTAGCCGGAGATTTTACCGGTGTGGTTATCGGTGAAGTTGTTGAATGTGGTCAGCATCCTGATGCCGATAAACTGCGCGTGACCAAAGTTAACGTCGGTGGGGATGAACTGCTCGATATCGTCTGTGGCGCGCCAAACTGCCGTCAGGGCCTGAAAGTGTGCGTGGCCGTTGTCGGTGCCGTATTGCCTGGTGAATTC
Source organism: Shewanella avicenniae (assembly GCF_017354945.1). Lineage (NCBI taxonomy): Bacteria > Pseudomonadati > Pseudomonadota > Gammaproteobacteria > Alteromonadales > Shewanellaceae > Shewanella > Shewanella avicenniae. The sequence goes on from NZ_CP071503.1 coordinate 1,837,830, forward strand.
AAAATCAAGAAGGCAAAACTGCGTGGTCAGCCTTCAAACGGCATGTTGTGTTCTTATAGCGAACTGGGCATTGATATCGAAAGTGACGGCATTATTGAGCTGCCACTTGATGCGCCACTGGGCACCGATGTTCGCGAATACCTGCAACTTAACGACGCCGTAATCGATGTCGATTTAACCGCAAACCGCGCAGATTGCTTGGGCATGGTAGGTCTGGCGCGTGAAGTCGGCGTACTGAACCGTGCGACTGTGACAGCGCCAACTTGGGAGGCTGTTGCACCTTCACATCAAGAAACCTTTGCGGTTGATGTGCAAGCGCCACAAGGTTGCCCTCGTTATTTGAGTCGCGTGATCAACAGCGTTGATGTGAGCGCAGCTACGCCTGATTGGATGGTGGAAAAGTTACGTCGCAGTGGCATTCGCTCTATCGACCCTGTGGTTGATATCACCAATTATGTGCTGATCGAATTCGGTCAACCGATGCATGCATTTGATAAAGCCAACCTGAGTGGCAGCTTGCATGTACGTTTGGGTAACGGTGAAGAAAAGCTCACCCTGTTAGATGGTAACGAAGTTACTGTACCCGCAGATACACTGGTCGTTGCGGATGATAAAGGTTCACTGGCATTAGCTGGCATTTTTGGTGGTGAACACTCAGGTGTTAACGCTGAAACTAAAGATATCGTGCTGGAATGTGCTTTCTTCGCGCCACTCGCGATTATGGGCAAAGCACGTAAATTAGGGCTGCATACAGATTCAAGCCACCGTTTTGAACGTGGTGTTGACCCAGAGCAACAGCATAAGGTGATGGATCGCGCCTCACGGTTAGTGTTGGAGATCTGTGGCGGTGAAGCAGGGCCAGTGGTTGAAGTGAAAGCGGATGAATATCTGCCAACGGCCAATGAGATTACCCTGCGTCGCGTGAAACTCGACAAATTGCTCGGTCATCATGTGCCCGATAGCGATGTGGTCGAGATTCTTGAACGTCTAGGCTTTGCGGTGACTGTGATTGACGCTGGCTGGCAAGTCACTACCGCCACTTATCGTTTCGATATGGCGATTGAAGAAGACCTGATTGAAGAAATCGCGCGTATTTACGGCTATAACAACATTCCAAATACAGCACCAGTCGCCTCATTGAGTATGTCTGAACATCGCGAAAGCGATATCAAACTGACTAAAGTGCGTAGTTTGTTGGTTGCGCGTGGTTTCCAAGAAGCGGTGACCTACAGTTTTGTTGACCCGAAATTGCAAAATTTGGTGCATCCAGAGCAAGCTGCGATGGTGTTGCCAAACCCAATTTCTAGCGAAATGTCAGCAATGCGTCTGTCGCTGTTCACTGGTTTATTAACGTCAGTAGGTTACAACCAAGCCCGTCAGCAAAACCGCGTTCGCCTGTTTGAAACTGGTTTACGCTTTATCCCAGACAGTGCTGCGCCAATGGGTGTTCGTCAAGAACCGATGTTAGCCGCAGTGATTGCTGGGCCTCAAAGTGATGAACATTGGGCGCTTGAATCGAAAACGGTTGATTTTTTTGACCTTAAAGGTGATCTAGAAGCAATTATTGGCTTGACACTTTCCGATGCTGAATTTAGTTTTAAAGTAGCATCGCATTCGGCTCTTCATCCTGGGCAATGTGCTGAAATCACAAGAAATGATCAGGTGATTGGTTATATCGGTGCAGTGCATCCAGCACTAGAAAAGCCGTTTGGGCTAAATGGTAAAACTATCGTGTTTGAACTGTCGCTTGATGCGCTGTTACACGCCAGTTTGCCTGAGGCTAAACCAGTGTCTCGTTTCCCTGCAAACCGTCGTGATATCGCAGTCGTAGTAGACGAAGCAGTTCAAGCGGGTGATATTCTGTCAATGATAAAAAAAGTTGGCGGAAATCAGTTGGTTGGCTTAAACTTATTTGACGTATACCGAGGGCAGGGCGTCGTGGAAGGTAAAAAGAGCCTTGCCATCGCGCTCACGTTACAAGATAACGCTCGTACGCTTGAGGAAAAAGAGATTGCTGCCACCGTAGAAACAGTGGTTTCGGCACTCAAGACCGAGTTCAACGCATCGTTGAGGGATTAAAGTATGGCACTTACCAAGGCCGAAATGGCAGAGCATCTTTTTGAAACACTTGGCATAAATAAGCGTGTTGCCAAAGAGATTGTTGAAGCATTTTTCGAAGAAGTCCGCTTAGCGCTTGAGAACGGTGAACAAGTTAAGCTTTCCGGCTTCGGTAATTTCGACCTGCGTGATAAAAACCAGCGTCCAGGACGTAATCCAAAGACTGGTGAAGATATCCCAATCTCCGCTCGTCGCGTAGTTACGTTCCGTCCCGGTCAAAAACTTAAAAGCCGTGTAGAAGCTGCAAACTCGAAAGAATAAGGTTCTACAAGACGTTAGGTTTACATGAAAGCCACTGCTAGGTTACTGGCAGTGGTTTTCTTTTTTCTGCATGGCCATAAGCTAAGTTATTGATAGATTGCTGCGCGTATACAACGCAAAATATGGTGGAGTCAATTAACACTTTGGGATTGCTGGCGGAGTAAACGGATAGCGAAGGCGGCAGATAGCGTTAACAGAAAGGGAAGTTGACGAATTTCAGGCATAAAAAAACCGGCTTATGGCCGGTATTAATATTTCGCATTGGTTGCGGGAGCTGGATTTGAACCAACGACCTTCGGGTTATGAGCCCGACGAGCTACCATGCTGCTCCATCCCGCGACTGCGAATTTAGACTTCCTAAGAAAACTGGTTGCGGGAGCTGGATTTGAACCAACGACCTTCGGGTTATGAGCCCGACGAGCTACCATGCTGCTCCATCCCGCGACTGCGTTTTACTTAAGACTTATTGGTTGCGGGAGCTGGATTTGAACCAACGACCTTCGGGTTATGAGCCCGACGAGCTACCATGCTGCTCCATCCCGCGTCCGTCTAAGTGGTGCGCACTATAGCGATACCCTTTTGCGAATTCAACCTAAATTCTTAAAAGAGTGTTTAACTGCTCAATTTCACTGCAAATGTTACTCATGAGTTAACTGAACGCCCTCATCGCAGCGCGATACTGCTAAGTAAAACCCGCAAGTAGTTACCTTTTTATGCTGTAGGCAGGTTATAATGCGTGGCTATTACCACTTGTGATGAACTGTTTGATGTTGAATTGTTTTGCTGCTGCACCCAAAGGCTTTGAATATACACTCGCCACTGAGTTGACTGAGTTAGGTGCGGTTGATGTAAAAGAGAGTGTCGCCGGCGTATTTTTTAATGCGTCGCAGGAAACCTTATACCGCGTGCTGTTGTGGAGCCGTTTAGCGAGTCGTATTACCGTGGTGTTATACCAAGGTGCGTGTGATAACGCTGACCAACTTTATAACGCGGCCTACGCAATTGACTGGCCAGCAGAATTTGATAACCGCGCGACCTTCAGCATTGACTTTCATGGCATGGGCGGTTTTATCAATAACACCCAATTCGGTGCACTTAAGATAAAAGATGCTGTGGTGGATCGTTTCCGCAATGCTGGGCTTAATCGTCCTAACGTGGAACGTACCAATGCTGACATCCGTATTGATGCTCACTATCGTCATGGTCAATTGACCATTTCATTAAACCTGTCAGGCGCGCCGTTACATCAACGTGGCTATCGTCATGGCACAGGTGAAGCGCCATTAAAGGAAAACCTCGCCGCAAATATGCTGGTGAGAGCACAGTGGGATAAAACCAGTACGGTATTTGATCCATTCTGCGGTAGTGGCACGATTTTGATTGAAGCAGCCTTGATGGCTTGTGATGTTGCGCCGGGTTTGCTGCGTCCACGTTATGGTTTCGAACAATGGCGCCGCCATGATCAAGCGAGCTGGACTGAACTGTTAAACGACGCGAAAGCGCGTGCCTTTGTTGGCAAAAAACACTGTCAAGTAAAGTTCTTCGGTAGCGATATTGATTCGCGCATGGTGGCATTGGCAAAACGTAATGCCGCTAACGCAGGTGTTGATCATCTTATTCAATTCAATGCTGCTAACGTGCTTTCAGCCGCCGTACCTGCTGAGTCTGGTTTGCTGATTTCCAACCCGCCATACGGTGAGCGTTTGGGCAATGTGTCTACGTTGTTGCAGCTATATTTCCAATGGGGCGAACTGCTCAAGCAACAGTTTGGTGGCTGGCGCGTGGCTTTGTTGTGCAGCGAGATTGAATTGTTATCGGCACTCAAGTTGAAAGCTGATCGTCAATTGAAGATGTTCAATGGTCCATTAGAGTGTGCTTTTAATCTCTACACCTTGCATGCTAAAAGTACCCGTCGTCAGCAAGACGCATTGACCGAAGGGCAAGAGCTCAGCGAGTTTGCCGCATCCTTTGTTAACCGTATTAAAAAGAATCTTAAGCAGTTAGAAAAATGGGCTGCAAAAGAGGGTATTGATAGCTATCGTCTCTATGATGCTGATATTCCAGAATATAATGTCGCAATTGATCGCTATTTGGATTTTCTTGTTATTCAAGAGTATGCCGCGCCCGCAACCATCCCTGAACAGGTTACGCGTCGTCGACTGAGCGATGTGTTGCTGTCTCTGCCGAGTGCGACTGGCGTTGATCCGGAGCGGATTATTCTTAAAACGCGTGAAAAGCAGAAAGGCCGCAACCAGTATCAAAAGTTAGATAGTGAGAAGTTAGAGCTGACCACTGTCGAATATGGTGCCAAGTTTAAGCTCAATTTGAGTGATTATTTGGATACAGGGTTATTTCTTGATCACCGTTTAATCCGCAAATTTGTCGGTGAAAAATCCAAAGATCGCGACGTATTAAACCTGTTTGCCTATACCGGCACGGCGTCAGTTCATGCTGCACTTGGCGGGGCTAAGTCAGTCACCACGGTTGATATGTCCAACACCTATCTGAACTGGGCAAAAGATAACTTTATGCTGAATGGATTGATGGGCAGACAATACCATTTTGAACAGGGCGATTGTTTGCAGTGGATTCAGGACTGCAGCTTGCGATTCGACCTGATTTTTATCGATCCGCCGACATTCAGTAACTCTAAACGCATGGAAGATTCCTTTGATGTGCAACGTGACCATGGGGCAATGCTGACAGCGCTTGCTGGCTTACTCAATCCCGGTGGCGAAATCGTGTTTTCCAACAACAAGCGTAAATTTAAAATTGATGAGCAGGCGTTGACTGCCGCAGGATTGTCGATTCAAAATCTCGATGATCGCATGTTGCCGCTCGATTTTAAGCGTAACCCTCATATTCATAACACTTGGTTATTGTCATCGAACAATAAATAAGTCAGCGCGTAGCCGAGTGTCGAGAGCAACAAAAGGAAGATAGTGTGAGTTTGGTTCGTATCAACAATGGCTCGTTGGCATACGGATATATTCCGTTACTTAGCCATGCCGATTTCACTATTGAAGCCGGTGAACGGGTGTGTATTGTGGGGCGTAATGGCGCCGGTAAATCCAGTTTATTGAAAATTCTCGCGGGTGAAGTCTTGCTCGACGACGGTGAATTTAACATCGCCAGCGATGTGAAAGTCAGCCGTTTGCAGCAAGATCCGCCTAAAGCCGAGAGTGGCACTGTCTACGCGTATATTTCGGCAGGGCTTGCTGAAGTCGGTGATTTGTTGGAGCAGTATCATCAGCTGTCGGCAGCACTGATGACGGTTAGCGATGCTGAACAGCAACAGACGTTGGCGCAAATGGCCAAACTGCAAGAGCGTATTGACGTGCTCAATGGCTGGCAGTTTGACACCCGCATTCAACAAAACTGTAAGCTTTTGGGGCTTGATCCAGAAACTAAATTGAGTGAACTCTCTGGTGGCTGGCAGCGCAAAGTGGCATTGGCAAGAGCCTTAGTCAGCGAGCCTGATTTACTGCTGCTTGATGAACCGACCAACCACTTAGATATCGACACCATTGAATGGCTTGAGCAGTTTCTCAGTAACTTCAAAGGTGCGATTGCGTTTATCAGTCACGACCGTGGCTTTATCCAACGAGTGGCGACCCGAATCGTCGATTTAGATCGTGGTATCGCAACCTCTTGGCCAGGCGACTATCAAAAGTACCTTGACGGTAAGCAGGAATGGTTGCGGGTCGAAGAAGAACAAAACGCGCAGTTTGATAAACGCTTGGCTGAAGAAGAAGCGTGGATTCGTCAAGGCATCAAGGCACGTCGTACCCGTAACGAAGGCCGTGTTCGCGCGTTGAAATCATTACGCATGGAACGTCGTGACCGTATTGACCGTCAAGGCAAAGCGCAGATGTCTGTCTCAGATGCTGAACGCAGTGGTAAGTTGGTGTTCGAAGTTAAAGAGCTCAACTACAACTTGCCCGAAATGAATCTGGTGAAAGATTTTAGCGTCAATGTGATGCGCGGTGACCGCATTGCGCTGATTGGCCCAAATGGCTGTGGTAAATCAACCTTAATTAAGTTGTTGATTGGCCAACTTGAAGCACAATCGGGCTCAGTGCGCACTGGTACTAAGCTGGAAATCGCCTATTTCGACCAGTATCGCGAAGCGCTAGATCTTGAAAAAACTGTTGAAGAAAACGTGGGCGAGGGTAAAAGCACCGTCACGATTAACGGTAAAGACCGCCACATACTAAGCTATCTGCAAGATTTTCTGTTTTCGCCTGCGCGTGCGCGCACACCGGTGAAAGCGCTTAGCGGTGGCGAGAAAAACCGCCTGTTGCTTGCGCGTCTACTTTTACGCCCAGCAAACTTAATTATTCTCGACGAACCGACTAACGATCTTGATATTGAAACCTTGGAGTTGTTAGAGTCTCTGCTCTCCGATTTTCAAGGAACCTTGATCCTCGTCAGTCACGACCGTGCCTTTATCGATAATACGGTGACCAGTTCTTGGTGGTTTGCTGGCAATGGTCGGTGGAGCGAGTTTGTCGGTGGCTATCAAGACGCCGTCGACCAAGGCGCAAGATTCTATCGTGATCCTGTGGAACCTGTTGAGACAAATCAGGTCGAAAAGAAAACTTCGGTGAGCAAGCCGGTAGAAGCCGCAACTAAACCGAAGAAGCTGTCGTATAAATTACAGCGAGAATTAGAAGCGTTGCCTGAGCAGATGGAGCAACTCGAAGCCGAAATTGAAGCGTTGCAACAAGAGATGAATGCGCCCGATTTTTACAGTGGCGACCAGCAGCGCGTGGCAGAGAAACTGCAGCATTTGGCAGATAAGGAACAGCAGCTTGAAGCGTGCTTTGAGCGTTGGGAAGAACTTGAGTCAATGAAATAACTCAGTAATAACAATGGGAAACAATTGAATGAAGTTGAATAGTGCACTGTCGTTGGTTGCATTGAGCGTGGTCGGAGTATTGCAGATCGCGCCAGCACATGCCGCTTCTGTTTATGAGATCGTCAATATTGAAGATGCTGACATTAACGGCACCCTAACAGGATCTCAAAACGGATATGGCCAAAGCATCAACGCCAACGGTGTTGCGGTTGGGATCGCGAAAGGCCGTTCTGATTTGACCAACGCAGATATCGAAACGCAAAACGACTATATCGACAATAACAACGGTGTAGAGCCAGACCGCACCATTGTGCACACGGTTACCAGTGGTATTGTCGGTAACAACTTCACTTTTCATGCTTTGGAAAATGATGCCACAACCCCTTGGTTACCGATTTTTGAATCCGTCAATGGCACCACAGATCCAACCACTACAGATAATTCAGTTGATAGTTATTTTTACGACATCAATGATGCCGGCATTCGTGTGGGGGCGATGACAGCACCAGAGCAAACTACCGCTTATACGGGCAGTTCAACTGGCATTGAAAACTGGCATTTCCGTGAATACGAAATGCGTGGGTTTGTGAAAGATGGTGCCAATGCAAGTGAATTAGCCATGACGCCGGCGTTTACTACTTATACCGATGCAGATGGTGTTGCAGTTAATTTGGGCGGTTGGTCTGTTGCCGCAAAAATTAACAACAGTAACCAGATTGCGGGTTATGCTAGTGTGGCGTTAAGCGATGCTAGTGAGACGCGTGTAGATAACTGTATCAGCAACGCAAATGATGAGCCGATTGATGTCTGTATTCAGCGCTATCAATTTCCGAATACCTCAGGTATTCAGTACATTGCTTACCAAACGCGTGCTTTCGTGTGGGATTATGCAAATGGCGCAATTAGCGCAACAGAATTGCCACTTGGTTTAGAACCTGGTACCTCAACCCGAATTTTCCAGGCCCAAGGTTTAGGGATTAACGAAAATGGTGTGGTTGCAGGTCGCTCTCATGTTTACCGCAATGGCAATACAGACGACCTTTACTATGATGCAGCTTATTGGCAAAAAGACGCAGAAGGTAACTATCAATATCATTGGATTCCGGTCATTGATAATGATGATGTGCGCAGTTCAAAAGCGGTTGACGTGAATGACGCAGGCATTGTTGTTGGGAGTTTCGTTTCCTATATCAACGGTTACAGTCGCGAAAAATTCTTCGTATACGACATCAATTCGCCAGATACGCTGCCAGTTGTGCCTAATGATTTGTATAGCTACACCTCTGAGTTGACTAGCTATCCGAAAGATATCAACAACCAAGGCCAAGTGGTGGGTTCAATCGAAACAACTCACGAACAGGATTTTGCCGGTCCTCGTGATGGTTTCTTGTACAACGTGAATACGCAAGAGTTCAGCGATATCAACGATCTGCTAACTTGTCAGTCAAAAGGTTATGAGCAAGCAAGCGATGGTAGTTGGGCAAAACATGTGTTTACCGTAAACGACAGTACTGGGGCAAATTTGACCTATGATGCTGACGTACGTGTGGTAGAAGCCAATAAAATTACCGAAGATGGCACGATTGTGGCGACGGCTTTTGTTAGACGTCCAGTGTATGAAACGGATTCGCTTGGTGCTTTGGTCTTGGATGAAGACGGTAACCCAGTCTTCCAACTTGATGGCAGCGGCGCGCCTGTGACGGGCTATGTACCGCGGATGGTGGTGTTGAAACCAACCAACAGTGGTAGCGCATGTGACATTGAAGAAAACACTGACCAAGAAGGGACTGCAGCTCAGGGTAACTATGAGCGTAGTGGTGCAGCTTTCGGAGCCTGGCTGTTGATGTTGCCGTTGGTTTGGCTACGTCGTCGCAAATCTTAAGCGAATAACCGCAACACTAAAAAATCGGCAAAATATGCCGATTTTTTTTTGTCCGAGTCTCAGGTAGTTATCTGCTTTGAGTGTTTTTTGTGCAAATTTAATGTTGATTCTCGACCAGAAACGTTCTAATTCTGTAAGCGAGGTTTAGCTTCTTTGCTGGCCATAACAGACATTGTTTAGGCTCGAGCTGATTAGTTGAGTATTGATTAACGCGTGCTAGGACGATAAACCACAACGGTTACTGATTGCTGTGTTGACGTATTGGCAATCAGCTAAGCGGCTTGATAGATACTATCGCTAACGCACGTACACTCACAATTTCTGTGGCGCATTAACAGCTAAACATCGTTGTCACATTGAAACAGAGGAAACTTGCATGAAGAGACAAAAAAGAGATCGGATGGATCGCGCTTTCTCCAAGGGATTCCAAGCTGGTGTAGGTGGACGATCAAAAGAAAATTGCCCGTATTCTGGCCTAGACTCACGGTCGCAATGGCTCGGCGGTTGGCGGGAAGGGGTTGACGGGCGTCTCAATGGCTTGTTTAACAAATAATCTTGTTCAACATATAACAAAGTTGCCCTCATAAAGAGGGCATTTTTACATCAACAATCGACGTTTCGACGTTTCGACGTTTCGACGTTTCGACGTTTCGACGTTTCGACGTATAGTCGCGCGAAAATTAGAAGGTTGAAGTATCGCTAAATACGCCAACTTTCAGATCGGTCGCGGCGTAGATTTCTCTTCCATCCACTTCAACCGTTGCGTCAGCAATACCCATGATCAGCTTACGATTGATAGTGCGTTTGATGTTTAAGCGATAGGTCACTTTCTTGGCGGTTGGCAATACTTGGCCGGTGAATTTCACTTCGCCAACACCTAATGCACGACCTTTACCTTCTGCACCTTGCCAAGCAAGGAAGAAGCCGACTAATTGCCACATTGCATCGAGACCAAGGCAGCCTGGCATCACTGGGTCATCCACGAAGTGACAACCGAAGAACCAGAGTTCTGGATTGATATCCAGTTCCGCAATTAATTCACCTTTACCATAAGCACCACCGGTTTCGTTGATTTCAACGACGCGGTCAACCATGAGCATATTATCGATTGGCAGTCTTGGTGCATTTTTACCGAACACTTCACCGTGTCCGCAGGCAATCAGTTCTTGTTTGCTGAAACTGTTAGCTTTTGTCATTTTTATAACCACACATTATGAAATTGTGCCAAGATTAGCGAACAGGTGTACGCCAAACAAGTCCGATCAGCTTATAAATGCCCTTAAAACTTGAACTTGCTCAGGATACGACTGAACAGTGAATAATCTTCGTCGTCCCCATTGCCAGCAAGTCGATCTAAGCGACGTTGTACCAATCCATATAGGCTGTCTTCTGGAAAGTTGTCATCTTCATCCGGTTTGCCGGTTGCTTTGTTCATGAGTAACTCGATGGCATCATCCACGTGTGATATTTCATAAAGATGAAACTTACCTGCTTTTACGGCCTCAATGATGCGGTTGGGTAAATTGAGCTGCTGCACGTTGGAGCGGGGGATGATAACGCCTTGCGTTCCCGTCAGTCCGCGGCGTTCGCAAAGATTGTAGAAGCCTTCAATTTTTTCGTTAACGCCACCAATTGCTTGGACATTACCAAATTGGTCGAGTGCGCCCGTCACCGCAATACCCTGATAAATAGGTTGTTCACTGATGGCGGATATCAAACAGCAATATTCGGCCAGCGAGGCGCTGTCTCCATCGATTTCTTGATACGACTGTTCAAACACGATATTGGCGCTGAGATGTAGAGGCGCGTCTCGGCCAAATATTTGATACAGGCAGGAAGAAAGAATCATCATGCCTTTCGCATGAATATTACCGCCGAGCTCAGACTTCCGCTCGATATCGGCAACCTCACCATCCCCATAGTGAACAGATGCCGTAATACGTGCTGGTTCGCCATAGACATAATCACCCGAATCAATCACGGTTAAGCCACAGATTTGGCCAACCCTCTCGCCATCAGTGGGCAGATGAATAAAAGCATCATCAACATTTTGTGCCGACAGTTGTTCTTGAGCGTTGTGGCGAAATTGGCGCTGCTGTTTTGCCTGCAGAATATGGCTATCGGTAATCTCGCTGTCAGCTGCAATCGCGTGCGCTTCGTAAAACAATTGGATGAAATGCTGAGACGCTAAACTCAGCCTTTGTTGGTGCTCCGTCAACAGGCAAGCGTGATTAAGAAGGGGAGCGATAGCACTCGCTGCGAGTGTGCATCCTGCGACTTGAGCTAACTGCTGTAGCCAAGCACTGTAGTCAGTTAATTGAATGCTGTTGCTATCGAGTTCGTCCGCTACATCGCCAAACATTGAAAATACGTTTTGGAAGGCGCGGTCCAGTTGCAGTAGTTCGCTATAGTAGCCCGCATGGCCAATCAACACGATTCGCGCATTAACTGATTGCCATTGCTTACCACAGTTATAGCCTTGCCGTTGCATTGCTTCCAGCAACATCTCCCATAAGCGCGGTTTGTGTAGAATGGCCTCAGCATCGATAAACAACAGTTTGTGTTGCGCCAAATCACCAGCGTTGTCTGCACTACCAAAGAGCTGAGCGCGCGTCAGACGGCCAAACAGATATTCAAATTCTGAGCTGGCAATGTGCGCTAGTGCTGCCATCAGCCCCGGGCGATAAATGCCATCAAAATCGGCAATGTAAAGGCCTTGCTGAGAAAGACGGAGAAAGGTACAAAATGCGGCTTTGAGGCGGTCCTGCCCGAGCAGCTGTTGCTCGGGGTTGGCAGTCGTGGCAAGCGGTACCGCGGCAAATTGTGGAGCGAGTTGTGTAATAGCGATTGGATTTGGCTTCATGCTTGTATTAACTATGAACTTAGTAAGGCAATTTTATCACATTCAGGCGTAAGGCTTAGTAATTATTACGCTGGCTTTTCTTTGAAAAATTAATCAGTTTGGCAGATTAAGTTGCCGAATTGCGCAGCTTTTGAGCGGTAGAACGTAATTTTGAAAATAATGGTTTACAAGCTGACAGTCTGCTTATAGTATTTGCGCCGTTCGGAGGGGTGGCAGAGTGGTTTAATGCACCGGTCTTGAAAACCGGCGTGGGCTTATCCCCACCCAGGGTTCAAATCCCTGCTCCTCCGCCATATTTTGAGAACCCGCTACTTAGTAATAAGTAGCGGGTTTTTCTTTTGGTGGTTCTAAAAAAATTGGCGGACGCAGTTTTTAGGCTGAGTCGTCAAATTATTGGGCAAATTTGCTCACTAAGTCTAAGCTATCCTTTTGTCTATAAGGCATTATCTATAACGGTGTTTTCCGGATAATACGCTTTTATAATCGGGCAATTTCAGATAAATTACCTTTCTAATAACGGTGAGAAGTAGGCTTCTTGCCCAAAGCGATCAAGGTGGGTTGAAGTTGATTTCTGTATATTTGGTCGATGATCATGAGTTGGTCAGAACCGGTATTCGAAGGATCCTCGAAGACGAAAAAGGCATAAAAGTCGTTGGTGAAGCGGGCGACGGTGAAACCGCCGTGCAGTGGAGCCGCCAGAGTGAAGCGGATGTCATTCTGATGGACATGAATATGCCGGGCATTGGTGGCTTAGAAGCAACCCGTAAAATTTTGCGTTATCAGCCTCATGCCAAAATTATTGTGCTGACCATACACACTGAAGATCCACTGCCGACAAAAGTGATGCAGGCGGGAGCCTCTGGCTTTTTAACCAAAAGTGCCAAGCCGCCCGAGATGATTCATGCCATTCGTCAAGTGGCTTCTGGGCAGCGCTATTTAGCCCCCGAAATTGCCCACGCGATGGCGCTAAGCTCATTTAACCATAATGATGAAAATCCGTTTAAGAGCTTATCTGAGCGAGAATTGCAGATTTCGATGATGATCACCAATGGTCAAAAGGTGAATGAGATTTCGGAGCAGTTAAGCCTAAGTCCAAAAACGGTCAACAGTTACCGTTATCGCTTGTTTGCTAAGCTGGGGATCAGCGGTGATGTAGAACTTACCCGTTTAGCCATCCGTTACAAATTACTCGATACCGGGCATTTTTAGTTTGTGTTGATGCCTGTTGTGATTGCTGCGACAGGTGTTTTATCTCCAGCGAGTTACCGCGATACCACTATTCAGTTACTAGAGAGTCGTTATGTCCTCTGGGTTTAATGCCAAACAATTTTTACGTAATGTGACGTCGGCGCCTGGCGTTTATCGCATGTATGATGCCGATGCCAATGTGATTTACGTTGGTAAAGCCAAAGACCTCAAAAAACGATTATCTTCGTATTTTCGCGCCAATCTCCCCAATGTGAAAACTCAGGCATTGGTGTCTCATATTGCCAATATCGATGTCACTGTGACTCACAGTGAAACTGAAGCCTTGATATTGGAAAACGACTATATCAAGCGTTATATGCCGAAATATAACGTGCTGCTGCGTGATGATAAGTCGTATCCGTACATTTTACTGAGCCAGCATCGGCACCCACGCTTGGCCTATCATCGCGGCCCTAAACGCGAGAAAGGGCATTACTTTGGTCCTTACCCTAACGGTGGCGCGGTGCGGGAAAGTTTGCATCTGATGCAGAAGCTGTTTCCTATTCGCCAATGTGAAGACCTCTACTACAAGGCTCGCTCACGGCCCTGCTTGCAGTATCAACTGCAACGCTGCAGTGCGCCTTGTGTGGGTAAAATTTCCGATGAAGATTATCAACAGCAGGTACGACTCGCAGAGCTGTTTTTACGCGGTAAAGATCAGCAAGTGATTGCCAGTTTGGTTGAACAGATGGAAAAAGCCTCACACGGCTTACAGTTTGAGCAAGCGGCACAATATCGCGATCAGATCATGGCATTGCGGCGGGTTGCTGAGCAGCAGCAAGTCAGTTCGGCACATGGCGAGATGGATGTGATTGGCGTGCATTACGCGTCAGGTATTGCATGCTTTCATCTGTTGTTTATTCGTGAAGGTAAAATCATCGGCAGTCGCAGTTACTATCCGCAAGTACCTGATGCAACTGAATTAGCAGAAGTACTGCGGTCGTTTATGTTGCAGTTTTATCTCAATAGTGAAGTGCATGGCAGCGTGCCGAAAGAGATTTTACTGAGTGATGAATATGACGATTTAGATGAGTTAACGGCGTTATTGCTGGATGCCACCGGTAAAAAAGTGTCTATTCGCACTAACGTGCGTGGTGATCGCGCGGGCTATCTGAAGTTGGCAAAAACCAACGCAACCAATGCGGTACTCACTAAGCTCAATCATAAAAATACCGTCGAAGCACGATTTTTGTTGCTTGAAGAAGCACTTGAATTTAACGCGACCATTGCGCGGATGGAATGCTTTGACATCAGCCACACCATGGGCGAGAGCACGGTTGCTTCATGCGTGGTGTTCAATCGTGATGGGCCACAGAAGTCTGAATATCGTCGCTATAACATCAGCGGTATTACGCCCGGTGATGATTATGCGGCAATGAAGCAAGCATTAGAGCGGCGTTTTGATAAAGTGACCAGTAGCGGCAAGATCCCCGATATCGTGTTTATTGATGGTGGATTGGGTCAATTACGCATGGCACAAGCGGTCGTCGACTGTAAGTTCGTCGGCATCGACAAAGTGCCTATGTTAGTCGGTGTGGCTAAAGGCGAAAGCCGCAAGCCTGGGTTGGAAACGCTCATCTTTGGCGATAGTGAGCAAAGTTTTTCGCTACCAGACGATTCACCTGCGTTGCATTTAATTCAGCATATACGCGATGAATCTCACCGCTTTGCGATTACTGGACACCGTAATCGTCGGCAAAAGACTCGCAATACCTCGTCGTTGGAATCTATTCCCGGCGTCGGGCCTAAACGGCGTAAAGCGTTACTGCAATTTTTAGGTGGATTACAGGAAGTGAAAAACGCCAGTGTGAATGAATTAGCCAAAGTGCCGGGAATTAGCGCGGAAATGGCACAAACCATTCATGACGCATTGCGAGCCCATTAAATTTAAGGCAAGATTAATCCGCGAATAATCAGTTGGTTCTATCATGCCGTTTAATCTTCCTATGGCCTTAACCTGGTTTAGGCTATTTCTGTTACCGATCTTTATTGTAGTTTTCTACTTGCCTTACCCTTGGGCGTATTTTGCTTCGGCGTTTGTGTTTTGGCTGGCAGCAATTACCGATGCACTTGATGGCTATATGGCGCGCAAGTTAGGCCAATCAACCCGGTTCGGTGCGTTTCTAGACCCTGTAGCAGATAAGTTGATGGTCACTACGGCATTAGTGCTGTTGGTGGAGCAATACGATAGCCCTTGGTTAACGCTGCCGGCTTTGTTTATGGTCGGCCGTGAAATTGTCATTTCCGCGCTACGTGAGTGGATGGCAGAAATCGGTAAACGCGGCATTGTGGCGGTAAGTTGGATTGGTAAATACAAAACCGCGGCACAAATGTTGGCCATTATTGGTTTGCTGTGGCAAGTCGATACTTGGATGATCAATTTATCTTATGCGCTGCTTTATGTCGCGGCATGGCTCACTTTCTGGTCAATGATCAGTTACATAAAAGCGGCTTGGCAGGATTTGATTGCAGGTTAAACAGCAATAGATCATTTAGTGTGCGAACAGTCACTTATCCTGCTTTGTTGAATTGACAGGATAGTGGAAACCCGTAAAATGCGCCGCGTGAACTACGGTTCCTTCCTTCTTTTTGATGCGACATTAGCTCAGTTGGTAGAGCGATACCTTGCCAAGGTATAGGTCATCGGTTCGAACCCGATATGTCGCTCCAAATTATTAGGCGCGATGGCAGAATGGCTATGCTGCGGATTGCAAATCCGTCGATCTCGGTTCGACTCCGGGTCGCGCCTCCATTTTTTAATTTCCCTCTAGTTTCTACCGCCATTATCTCTCTGTTCTATAATCAGGTTATCCGTCGATAGTTACTGCATTGGATTCCTAAAAGGAATAGGGAAGTTAGCTCTGTGCGGATTCAATCTTTCACCGTGTTGCTGTTGGGCTGTTATGCGCTGCTGGCAGCGATTGGATATAGTGCGCCACTGGCCAACCGTGACGTCATGCTAAGTCAATTACGCATGATTTCATTACTGCCGGAATATCAAAATCTAGCCCGCTATATGGCGCCATTGGCCTCCAGTACCGATTCTGAGCAGGCTGTTGCACAAGCTCAGCAGGCTTTAGCTGCGTTTTGGCAGCAGCAGGGGTTAAATTCAGCGGTTGAGTTTGCTACTGGTGAGCCGCAACTCGCCCAATTTAACGCCCATGTTTCACGCTTACTTGCTCTCGAACATCATGCCGCATGGCCTCAAATTCAACCTGGCGGTTGGCTTCGCCCAGGCGATAGTCATAGCACAGTTCACTTGATTACTGAGCGTTTACGGTTACTGGGCGATCTCAGCCAAGAACTAAATAACGGCGATAGCTACACCGCTGAACTTGCCGAGGCAGTGCAGGCATTTCAACGGCGTCATGGTCTAAAAGTAGATGGGGTTATTGGGCCCCAAACGCTACATTTCTTGAATCTTACTCCGCGCCAACGTGCCACCTTGTTGGCACAAGCCTATGTGCAGCGCACACTGTTTACCGCGCAGCAACCGCACCAGTTTGTGTTGGTGAACGTACCGGCATTTGAGTTGACCTTGGTAGATGGCGAGCAAACGGTATTGCGCTCAAAAGTGGTGGTGGGCTTACCTTATCGACAAACACCGATGCTTACCAGTGAGATTTCCAGTGTAGTGCTCAATCCTCATTGGAATGTACCGCGCAGCATAGTGCGTCGAAAATTGCTCGGTAAGATCCGAGCTGACGATCAATATCTCACCAATCAAGCCTTTGATGTATATAACTATCAAGGGCAAAAAATTGATTCTGCTGAAGTGAATCAAATGGCTCAGGCCGGTGGTCGTTTTCCGTACCGCTTGGTACAAAAGCCGGGCCCAGATAACTCGTTAGGCCGCTATAAGTTTCATTTTTCGAACAGTTACGATGTTTACTTGCATGATACGCCAGAAAAACCATTATTTGCGCGCGAACAACGCGCCTTGTCGTCAGGTTGCGTTCGTGTTGAGAAGGCTGAAGCGCTGGCACAATGGCTTGCAGAGCATTTAATGGTAGATCGTCCTTTATGGCAACAGATGCAGAATAATTATACAGAGACAAAATGGTTTAAATTACAACATCGACTGCCAGTGTTTATAGTTTATTGGCCTGCATGGGTTGATAATCAAGGCATTGCGCAGTTTCGTCCAGATATTTACCAAAAATTATCAGCCCATTCCATTAGCCCTGTCACATCCCCATAACATCTGGTTTTAGGTCGTTGGCATAATTTTGGTGGCTAATGACCATTTTTAAATATTCTTGCTTGACCTTGTCGACAATGATGGTTACTTTCTGAACGGTTGCTATCTGTTGTAGAGGTCGTTTAGTAGTGTCTTTGTCTTGTCCAACTCGTCGTCAATTGCTCAAAGGCTTAGGTGGTGCGGCATTTATGTCGTTAGTACCTGCTGAAGCTTTTGCAAGTCGCTCAACCCAAGGAAGTCGTTCGCTGAGCTTTTATAATATTCATACAGGGGAACATGAGCAGGGCGTTTATTGGGAGAAGGGCGTCTATTTAGGGGAAACCTTAGACTCGTTTAACAGTGTGATGCGCGATCATCGACAAAATATCGCCGCGCCGATGGATAAGCGAGTATTCGATATTATTTATCAGTTACAGCAAAAGCTGGGCACATCTGACGAAGTGCATATCATCTCTGGCTATCGGTCACCGAAATCCAATGCACTTTTGGCGGCTAGCAGTAATGGCGTCGCGAAGAAAAGTTTTCATATGAAGGGGATGGCGGTCGACCTGTGTATTCCCGGAATTGCACTGAAAGATGTTCGCAAGGCAGCGTTGGAATTGAAGTTAGGTGGGGTTGGTTACTATCCCAAGTCTGGGTTTGTGCACGTCGATTGCGGCCCAGTACGTCGTTGGTAGTCAGTCAGTTTTAGGTTGTTGCTCTGTCCTGTCTGTGTTAGTATTCGCGCGCATTTTGCACTGGTTGTTGTTGGTCGAAAACGACAACCCCTATTTACTTATTTGAGAGTATTATTATGTCTTATACAATTCCTGCCGCTATCCGCACTGAGATCGGGAAAGGTTCGAGCCGCCGCCTGCGTCGTGAGGGTAAAGTTCCAGGCGTTATCTATGGTACTGGTAAAGAGCCTGTATCAATCGTGTTCGATCACAAAGATATCATCAACGTTCAAACTAACGATGATTTCTACACTAGCGTTCTGACTATCGTTGTGGACGGTAAAGAAGTGCCTGTACGTGCGCAAGCTATGCAACGCCACGTATTCAAGCCAATCATTGAGCACGTTGACTTTGTATACGCTTAATTAATAAGTGTTTAAAATGAAAAAGCGCCTCAGGGCGCTTTTTTTACGTCTGTAGCGGAGGTTCAAGTCGCGTGCAGGCCGACGCAAGTCATATACGCCTCAGTGCTAGTTGTCGATATCAAAGGTGTAATAGATATCCAGTGATTGGCCTAATGTGCTTGATACTGACTCTAAGTACAACTGCGACAACAGATAATAGCGCACGGTGACTTCATAACCCGGTGTAAACACGCCCACACCATATTTCAGCATCAAATCTTTACCGATATAGCCACTGATGGCGAGCTTGCCTTCGTTGTCTGTATCGAGCTGAACGTTGTTAAACCCAAACATCTCGACCAATCCAGCAGCACTGTTGGTAATGTTGCCCATCGTGGACTCGCCGCCACTAAACTGGCTACCGAGTGAAATCGCCGCACCAATCATCATACTGCTGTTATCAGCGGTACTGTCGTAGGCTTTACCTTGCAATATGTAAGAGAGAATTTCGGCCTGCTCGCGTGCGGGGTTTGAGAACAGCGTGACCTCAGGTTTTAGCGCGCTGCCGGTAATGCGAACGCCTGCCACCATATTTTGATCTTTGATTTCACGGATTGCTTCGATATTGAGTGTTGGTACTTGCGGTGGACCGATAAATTGCAATTCGCCCCGCGAAATTGTGAGCGTTTGACTCATGAATTTATAAGTACCGTCTTTTAGGGTGATATTGCCATAAATCTGTGCTGGCTTATTGGCATGTTGCTGTAGGTTAACCGTGCCATCTAACATGGCTTTGAGGCCATAGCCGTCGATCTTCAGCTTGTCTCCAAGATTTACCCCGATATCAGCGGTAACTGGCGTTGTAGCTTGCTGTGCCACTTGGATGGCTTGGGTATCGTCAAATACCACATCTTTAGACAGGCTTACTCCGCCTGAAGGTAGCTGAGTAATGGTAATGTTGCCACTGGGAATATTGACGTTGCCGCTAATGTGAATGGTATCACCGAGGCTGATATTCAAATCGGGGGAAACATCCACAATGGCTAACGGTGGTTGGATAACGGTGAGCTTACTGCCGCGTACCTTGATATCCCCCATAGTCTTGCCCTGTGGCCAACGAATATCACCGCTGACCGTTGCGCTACCTTTACCCATACGCCAGTTACCGTTAAGTAACAGTTGTTGACCGTTAAAGTCGGCCGATAAGGCGAGCTCATCAATTTTGGTTGGGTTATTGCTCAACACCAATGCCCCATCAGCAAGGCGTGCTTGGCCATGTGCTAATGGATCCGACAGTGTGCCACTCAGTTCGATGTTGGAGCTAAGTAAGCCTTCCAAGGTTTGAAATTGTGGAATGATCTGCTCAAAAAACTTGAGATTTAAGCGCTGCAAATTGACTGAACCCGTGAGTTGATGTTCGGGTGCGGTACTGACATTTACAGCGGCGTCAATTTTGAGCAAATCTCCGGCATCCAAGGCGATGTTGGTGGTCAGCAGATCTTGATTAAGCACGGCGAGGATCTGCCCAGCATGATATTCAACCGTTTCACTATTTTTTGTTTGTGGAGTAAATGTAACGCTGCCTTCATGCAAGGTAATCGCCACATTCGCAGTAGGTTTTGCCTTCGGTGGTAGGTTTATTTGCGCCGCCATCTCGGCGCTGCCTTGCCAATCAATCCCTTCAGGCAGGAATTTCGCCAAAGCAGTGCTTGGCTTACCTTGGTAATCGATATTCAATTGCGGATTCGCAAGTTCAACCGAATTGCGCAGGCAGATTTGATTGTCTGTGGACGTGAAACAGAACGGGCTAATCGAGCCTGCTCCAGTTTTTTGTTGCCAATCCGCTTTTAACGGGGTAGTTAATGACCAAACGCCTGCGACGCCATCAACATTGAGCTCAGTTAGATTTAATAGCAGCCGCTGCTGCTGTTGCTGATACTGATTGTCACCTTTTAGGAACAGGCTGTTTTCACCATCCAATTTAAATTCAAAGGCTTGTGCGGTAATGTCACCGTCGAACGAGGCATTAATTCTACCCAGTAATTGACGCTGAGCACTGATATCTCCGCTATTAATTTGTAACTGAAATTGATGTTGCTGCAGCGGTCGGTAATGCCCATTTAGCTGTAGTGACTCTATTTTGTAGCTGTTCCAGCCGAGGGTATCCATTTGCCCAGCAAGATCGAGCTGCGGGTTGTTAGCTGCACCTGATACCGACACAGTAGCGCTGACATTGCCGTAGCCGTTAGGCAGCCATTGAGCCACGTCAGGTATCTTAAGTTCGCCTTGCAGATCCCACTCGTCGCCTGCGTTGCCTTTGATAAAAGCGCGACTGTTGAGCGCTGTCAGTGTCAGCCCAGTAGAATGCAATTTCTGGCTGTCATCAACACTGAGATCGCCGGCAAGCGCAAAGGGCAGTTGATCGGCAATCCCGTTAAGTGAGACATCATCAATCCGCACTTGCCAATGGCCATCGCGATATTCGCCACTGGTGTGTATTGGCCCACTAATCTTGCTATCAGGAAGGCGAAATTCAGTTCGATTCTTAGCAGTGTTGCTGACGTTAACATCGGCACTTGGCTGCATCGCCAGCCGTATTGCGCCCAAATCGATCGCGTCAGTTTGTGCTTGCAGTTGCCAACGCAGACCTTTGGCGTAATTCAATAGGCCATTGAGGGTGATGCTACCCGCTGATGTGTGCAGTGCGAAGTTTTCTAAATCCAGCTGTTCACCACGATGGCTGAATTGGCCATCAAGTTGTGAGGCGCTCAAAAATGGCGTAAGCACCTGACCATTTAGGCTGACTTGCTGTTGGGTTAGGTTACCTTGACTTTCAAGCGTTAGCGATTGCGCGTGATATTGCGGCTGTTCAAACGGCCACTGCAGTTGCCCCTCTCTTAACGCGATATGGTAGGGCAATTGCGGATTGGTTAACTCGATACTTCCTTTAATCGCAGCTTGTTGCTGGCCATAGAAATTGGCCGTGATCGCTAAATCACGAAAGTCGCCACTGAGCTTAAGTTGAACGTCTTGCGCGAGCTTATCGTCAATACCGGGCAATTGTTGCAAGGCCAGTTGCGCTTGCAGCTCAAGCGGATAATCCTCAAGCAAATCTGCTTGACCTTTAATTGATGCCGCGCCGAGCTGATTTAGCACGGTGAATTGTGCTAAATCGACATGACTTTTAGCAACAGAACCGAGCAGCACCAGTAGCGGAAACGTTTCTTGATGGCCGCTTAAATCCAGCGTCGTTTGTTCTAAACGCGCCATCTTTACGTCAATAGGAAACGGCAAGACTACGCGAGGCAACTCGGCCAGCGGCCAACTGTTGTTGGCGGTTGTATTGGGTTCATCGGCGCTATTGGGGGCCAGCAGCAAATTATTGCCCACCAGCCGTTGCACCGTTAGGCCTTGTTTGTTCCATTGGGCACTGAGATTGATAGCAGCGGCCTGATAACGCATCTGATTGACGCTCACATCAATCGCATTTAGCTGAGCACTGCCAAGTTTTATCGAGAGCGGTAGCGTGAACTCAGCATAGGTTGGATTTTCCGTTGATGTGCTGGGGACGTCATTCTCATCTGCTACAGCGGTTTCGTCTTTCGTGGCAGTTGTAACCACAGCAACCAGGATTCCATCGGCGCCAAGACCATCAACACAGATTTCGCCTTTGATTAAACACCAAGGCCGCCAACTCAGTTGCAGCTGTGACACGTTCACAACGACGGTGTCGTTTTGCCAATGCACTTGTTCAAGGCTTAAATCACTATTTAACGCGCCGTGACGGTATTGCACCGCTAAGCCGGGCACGAATTTATCGGCTAGGAATACCGTTAGATGGCTACCAAAGGGCGTCGCGACCAACAATGCCACAATGACCAACAGCAGCAACGGCAGGTAAATCAGACTGCGAATGCTATGTTTCACCCAAGTTAGCCAGCGACTACCTTGACTCGCGTTCACCTCAGCACATTGCGGCTCATTGGTGGGAGAGGACTGCTCTGTCATAGTTCAGTCCCCATAGTTAAGTGAATCCGCCAAGTACTGTAGTCCACTTGTGGATCGCGTACGCCAAAGCCAATATCCAACTTAATTGGGCCTAGCGGTGAAATCCAATGGACGCCGCCACCGACAGATACCACGGGATCAAGTTGCCCTGCATCAAAGGCGTTACCACCATCAACAAACGCCGCAACACGCCAGGTGGGTGTCACATAATATTGGTATTCGATACTGCCCACCGCTAAGTAACGCCCACCGACTACTTGGCGGACTTGTTCGCCGTCGCTATTGGTGTATTCAATATAAGGACCGAGTTCTTGGTAACTGAAACCACGAATACTCTGATCACCACCCGCGAAATAGCGTAGTGAAGGGGGGATTTCCGCGAGTTCACCACTTCCGGTCAGGTTCACCCCTAAATCTAAGCGTGACACAAGGCGGTGTTTTTCAAAGAAGGTATCAATCCACTTTAGTTGTGCTTTAATGCGCGTGAGCCGCGTGTCAGACCCCAGCAGCGGGTCGGTGTATTCCACACTATAGAGTTGGCGATAGCCGGATTTAGGATCGAGCGAGTTATCACTGCGAACCGTTTTACTGATACTGCTGCCGAGCATCACAAACATCGGATCATAGGCGATCTCTGATTGGTTATAACGCTCTTGTAGGCCATTAAGGTAGTAGGAAAACAGCCAGCCACTGATCCGTTTATTGCGGGCAACACCAATGATTTTCTTCCGGGATTCGAGTTGCCCGGAGTTACGATATTCGCCCGATTCTGGATCGAACGTTTGGCTTACCCCGTAGCTGTCCCACAATAAACCCGCCTTAAATTGCAGTTGATCGTTTAACGGGTGAGATAACGGAATCGTGTAAGTAAACAGCGCCTTGGGGCGATCTGGCGACCACTCTAAACTTGTTTCTTGACTATGGCCGTAACGGTTTACTTGCGGTGTTTTCCACACTAAGGTGACCCGCGGCTCCAGTTCATTTTGACTACCATTACCAATATCAGCCCCTAAGCCCACTTGAAATGAATGGGCGGGCTTTGGAGTTAATTCCGCTTTTACGGGCACTTTGCCATCTGCCAATTTATCCAGTTGCGGCAGAACCTTAATGGAGGCGAAATAGCCAGTATCGAGCAGTTGCTGATTAAGTGCAGCAATGCGGCGAGTATTGTATTTAGCATGGGGACGAAACGGGATTAATTTGTCCAATAACTCAGGTTCGAGGGTTGAGCCTGTAAACGAGATATCTCCAAACCGATAACGTTCACCAGAATCAAACACTAAGTTAATTTGCGCAGTATTGAGGTCGCGATTGATGCGGATTTCGGCGCGCTGATAGTGACCATCAAAATAGCCTCGGGCAAATGCAATGGCAGACAACTGCGATTTCATCTGTTCATAGTCGCCATGGTTAAGATTATCACCCGGCTTTAGCGCCACGGAATTGAGCCAACGTTCAAAGATGGGATCGTGCAGCATTTCCCCTTCAATGCGGACGTTGACCCACTGTAGTTTGGTCACTTCACCCGCCGTCACTTCAAGGCTTAGTTGCCAAGGTTCTTTGGCATCGCGCGTCAGTGTTTGATTCAGCTTGCCATGATAATAGCCAAGCGATTCGAGCGCTTGATTGACACTGTCACTGACATTAAACAGATAAGCATCACGTTGCGCTTCGGTGACAGGGTCTTCACCTAAGTAAGCTTGGATATTACGTTTTAGCGCGCCGTCAACACCGGTAATTTTGACTTTTAATAGTTTGTCCTCAGCAACGGCTGAGGCAGAAAACAAACTTAAATAGCAAAGACTGAAAACGGAAAGCGCGGTTAGGAGATATTTAGCAGACAAATGTAATAACCGTGGTTTACGAGGGCTTCCTTACTCAACATTGTGAACCCTAGCGCCTCAAACAGGCAAGTCGCAGATTGTAATTGGCGCCGAAAATCGCTACAAAGAAGGCGTTTGTTAACAAGGAAGCAATAAAATGAAAACCAAAATAAAAAAAGTAGTACTTGCCGTTGCGCTATTGTCCCCTGGGTTCGCCACTTTTGCCGCTGATGAACCGTTCGCAATCGTCATTCATGGTGGCGCCGGTACGATTTCCAAAGCAAATCTCACTGACGAGCAGATAAAAGAATACAAAGCTAAGTTAACTGAAGCCGTCGATGCGGGTTATGACGTGCTTGAAGATGGCGGCAGCAGCTTAGATGCAATCCAAAAAGCGATTAATATTTTGGAAAGCAGCCCCTTGTTCAATGCGGGTAAGGGCGCTGTGTATACCTGGGATGGTAAACATGAGTTAGATGCCTCCATTATGGATGGTGCAACCATGAATGCTGGTGCCGTTGCGGGCGTTACCCATATCGAACATCCCGTCGATTTGGCACGTGCGGTAATGGAAAAATCCGAGCATGTCATGTTATCGGGTGCAGGCGCGGAAGAGTTCGCGCTCACCCAAGGTTTTCAATTGATTCCCGCAAATACCTTTGATACTGACCATCGCTATCAGCAGTTATTGCAGGCAAAAGCCAAGATTACCGCGTTAGAAAAAAATAACTACCAAGCCAAACTTGACCCGTTGGACTTGGACTACAAATTTGGCACTGTGGGCGCTGTCGCGCTGGATAAATCCGGCAACCTTGCTGCTGCCACATCTACGGGCGGTATGACGGCTAAGCGCTTTGGCCGGATTGGTGATTCCCCGGTGATTGGCGCGGGCACTTATGCAGAAAATGGTGTTTGTGCCGTGTCTGCCACTGGCCACGGAGAGTTTTTTATTCGTTATCAGGTCACCGGTGATATCTGTGCCCGCGTGAAGTATCAACAAAAATCGATTATCGAAGCCGCTGATGAGGTAATTAATGGCCGATTGAGCAAAGTGGGTGGCACTGGTGGCGTAATCGCGATTGATGGCCGAGGCAATATTGCTACCTTGTTCAACACCGAAGGCATGTATCGCGCCAGTCGTAAGAGTGGCGAAAAGCCGGTAGTGATGATTTGGCGTGAAGAATAAGCCTGTTTTCACGCTCGTTTACCTCATTAGGATTCGGTGATGTTTCCCTGCGTTATCGGCAATTGCCTACTACACTGAAAGGTGGGGTAATTGCTTCCTTTGGGGGATACATGGAATCACTAAGAGTACAAGACTATATGGATCGCTTTCCGGTAAAGCTATCTGCTGATATGACCATTGCACAAGCGGTTGAATTGTTATTGAAAGAACGTAAACCGGGCGCGCCAGTTGTTGCCCCTAACGGCCATTTAGTGGGCTTTTTGTCTCAACAGGACTGCATGGGAGCTATGCTCAAGAGCAGTTATTACTGCGATTTGGCTGACATGGTTAAGGATCGAATGCGCACCGACGTGCTCACCGTCTCACCTGATCACAGCATGTTATTGTTGGCTGAGCAGATGTTGGGGCAAAAACCAAAAATCTATCCTGTTGTTGATCATGGCCAAGTGGTGGGTGTGATTGACCGTTCAAACGTATTGGCAGCAATAAACAGCTATATGAAACAATGTTATATGGCACCTGCATAGTCAACATTCGGCAAGCTAATTGCAGCTCCTTAGTATTCAAAACGGCGTATCCTTGGTAGGATCGCCGTTTTCGTTGTTACTGGATATTGAGTGTTGAACGCCAAGTTGTCGCCGCTGTCGCGCGAATTCCTAGACCGTTGTTACCAGCCTGATGCGGCCCGTATTCGTCGCCAATTGTTCAAATCAAAATCGCTAAAAGATGCTGATAAAAAAGCAGCGCTTTTGGCCGATTTAACTACCGAAGCTGAAGCAGCATTAGCAAAAGCCAATCAGCGTATGGCAGCGCGGCCGACGATCAACTATCCCGATGAACTGCCCGTGTCGCAAAAGCGCGACGAAATTGCCTCGGCCATCATCAATAACCAAGTGGTGATTGTGGCGGGCGAGACCGGCTCTGGTAAAACTACCCAGTTACCCAAAATCTGTTTGGACTTAGGCCTCGGTGCTCGCGGTTTAATAGGCCATACCCAACCAAGACGGTTGGCGGCGCGCAGCGTTGCCAGTCGTGTGGCGGAAGAGCTACACACTGAACTCGGTCAAGCGGTTGGTTTTAAGGTGCGTTTTGCTGATGCAATTGCGCCTGAGTCCTACATCAAACTGATGACTGACGGGATTTTGTTGGCAGAGCTGTCGAACGATAAGTGGTTGTCGCAGTACGAATGTTTGATTATCGACGAAGCGCATGAGCGCAGTTTGAACATCGACTTTATCCTCGGCTACATGAAAGAAATTCTGCCGAAACGTCCTGATCTCAAACTGATCATCACTTCGGCCACCATCGATGTGGATCGCTTCTCTAAGCACTTTAATGACGCACCGGTGATTGAGGTCAGTGGCCGAACTTACCCTGTGGAAACTCGCTATCGGCCATTGCTGCAAGAAGATGATGACGATTTGGATTTAATCGACGGCATTTTCAAGGCGGTTGATGAGCTGTGCGCCGAAGGCCCCGGTGATATTTTGGTGTTTCTCAACGGTGAGCGCGAAATCCGCGACGTAGCCGAACAGCTCAACCGCCGTCAGTTGCGCGATACCGAAGTGCTGCCGCTGTATGCACGCCTGTCTTATGGTGAGCAATCCAAAGTGTTTAAACCGCATATTGGCCGTCGTATCGTGTTGGCCACCAACGTGGCGGAAACCTCGTTGACCGTGCCGGGTATTCGTTATGTCATCGACCCCGGCACTGCACGTATTAGCCGTTACAGCTATCGTACCAAAGTGCAGCGTTTGCCGATTGAACCGATTTCCCAAGCCAGTGCTAACCAACGTCAAGGCCGTTGTGGTCGTGTTGGCCCCGGTATCTGCATTCGGCTATACGACCAGTTGGATTTTAACAATCGCCCAGAATTTACCGATCCTGAAATTCTGCGTACCAACTTGGCGTCGGTGATTTTGCAGATGTTGTCGATTGGATTGGGCGATATTGCGGGTTTCCCGTTTATTCAGCCGCCGGACGAGCGCAATATTCGCGATGGCTTTTTACTGCTGGAAGAACTGCAAGCGGTTGCTCGCCATAAAGGCGAGCTGAAATTGACCAAGTTAGGGCAACAGTTGGCCAGTATTCCGGTCGACCCGCGCTTAGCGCGCATGGTGCTCGAAGCCAACAAGCTGGGCAGTTTGCATGAAGTGATGGTGGTGGCGGCGGCGCTGTCGATTCAAGACCCGCGTGAACGGCCCATCGAGAAGCAACAAGCTGCGGATGAATCCCATCGCCGCTTTGCTGATAGCAAATCTGACTTTGTCTCCCTACTGAACCTTTGGGATTACCTCAAAGAGCAGCAACAGCAACTGTCGGCTAATCAGTTCCGCAAGCAGGTGAAACAAGAGTTTCTTGCTTATCTGCGCATTCGTGAATGGCAGGATTTATACGCCCAGCTGCGCCAAAGCGTGCATGATTTAAAATGGCGTTTAAACAGTGAACCTGCCAATTATGAACAGCTGCACCAAGCACTGTTGTCAGGCCTGTTGAGCCAAATCGGTTTTAAAGATGCCAACAACGAATATCTCGGCACCCGTAATCGGCGCTTCTTTATCTTCCCCGGCTCACCGCTGGCGAAGAAAGGCCCAAAATGGTTGATGGCAGCGGAGCTGACCGAAACTTCACGCCTGTTTGCTCGCAGCGTAGCATCGATTGAACCCGAATGGCTGGAGCACCTTGGTGCCCATTTGATCAAGAAACAGCATAACGAACCGCATTTTGAGGCAAATCAAGGCGCGGTCATCGCCTTTGAAAACCAAGTGCTCTATGGCTTGACCGTGGTTAACCGGCGTCGAGTGCAGTTTGGCCCGATTGACCCGGTGCAGGCGCGTGAAATCTTTATTCGCAGCGGCCTTGCTGAAGGGCAACTCAAGCTGCGGGATAAGTTCTTCCACAACAATTTGAAATTGCTGGAAGAGGTGGAAACGTTAGAGCATAAATCCCGTCGGCGCGACATTTTGGTGGATGAAGATGTGCTGTTTGCGTTTTACGATGAACGCGTACCAGCGGACATCTACAATCTGCCGTTGTTCAATCGCTGGTGGCGTAACGCCTGTCGTGATACACCGGAATTGCTGAATTTTGATCGCAATCTGCTGATGCAGCGCGATGACACTCACGTCTCGGCGTTAGATTTTCCTGACGTTTGGCAGCAACACAATCTGCGCTTACCGCTGAGTTACCGTTTTGAGCCGGGCGAAGCGGATGATGGCGTGTCACTGCATATTCCGGTGGCGCTACTCAACCAAGTGGACGACAAAGATTTTGATTGGTTAGTGCCGGGGCTGCGGGAAGAAAAATGCGTAGCGCTTATTCGTGCGCTGCCAAAGCCGCTACGGCGTAACTTTGTGCCAGCACCGGATTATGCCAAAGCCTGCGTGCAGGCGATGCAGCCGTTTGAGCAATCACTGCTGGAGTCGCTCAGCTATCGGCTATTGCGCATGAGTGGCACCAAAGTTGTGCCCACGGATTACGACATCGCCACTATTCCGCTCTACCTTCGAATGAATTTCAAGGTGGAGGACGAGCAGGGCAAATTGATCGCCCAAAGCCGAGATCTGGATGCGTTAAAAGCCAAGCTGCAAGGGCAGGTCAAACAGGCCATTCGCCAAGTGGCCGATAAAGGCATTGAGCAGGAAGCGATTACCGAGTGGAGCTTTGGTGACTTGCCAATCGAATACCAACGCAATCGCGGTAACTATCAAGTGAAAGCCTATCCAGCGCTGGTGGACGAAGGCAAAGATGTTGCCATCAAATTGTTTGATGATGAACAGCAAGCCAATAAGCAGCATCGTCAAGGGGTGCGTAAATTGTTGCTGCTCAACATTCCTTCACCCGTCAAACATTTGCAACAAGCATTGCCAAATAAAGCCAAACTGGCGATGTATTTCAATCCATTTGGCCAAGTGCAACTGTTGATTGATGACATTATTGATGCAGCGATTCAGCAGATTTTGGATCAGCAAGCACTTGATGTGCGTACCCCCGCGCAGTTTGATGCGGCGCGTGATGCGGTGCGGCAAGATTTGAATAGTGCTGCCGAGCAGATCTCGCTCAAAGTGGAAGTGGTGCTGACCGCGCATCAACGGATCCGTAAGCGCTTAAAGGGCAAAATCAGTTTCGATATTGCCTTTGCGATGAGTGATATTCAAAGTCATCTTGATAGCTTAGTGTTTAAAGGGTTTGTGGAAGCAACCGGTTGGCAACGACTGGATGATTTAAATCGTTACCTCAAAGCGATCGAGATGCGCTTAGACAAACTGCCCGTTGACCCAAACCGCGATAAGTTGCACTTGCTCAGTATTCAGAACGTGACCGAAGAGTACAAAGCGACGCTGGCGAAAGTACCGAAATCGTTGCCAGTGCCCGAGGAGCTTGCCAATGTACGCTGGATGATTGAAGAGTATCGTGTCAGCTGTTTCGCGCAGACCTTAGGCACAGCCTATCCAATCTCAGAAAAACGGATTTTGAACCAGTTGCGACAGGTGTAATTGAGGAATAACGGCGAAAAACTAAAGGCTCCCGAGGGAGCCTTTATCATGTGTATTTAACCAACTCGATTAAGCGGTTTTTCTACGCAGCCAAACCAGCGGCAGCATTAGCAGGGTAAACCAGCCTAACGCACCACCGTGATTAGGCGTTTCAACCACGTTCACCGTGACGATTTTATTAACGCTATTACCGTGACGATCTGACACTGTGACTTGGAAGCTGAGGATTTCACCATCGCTACCCACATCCGGTGCATCCATCGTGATGCTTGCAGCAGTTGCATCAAAGCTTAGCGGCGTACCCGCAATTTGAACCCACTGATAGCTTAGCTCATCGGCGTTAGCATCAGTACTGCCTGAGGCATCTAAGGTAAAGCTCTTACGTTCGCCCACTTCTGCTGGAGCAGAAACAACCAACTCTGGTGCGACTTCCGCGATGCTAAAGCTGTAGTCTTGAGCGAGCAATTCAGCATTGGCAGAATCAACCACGTGGTTAAGTGTCATGAGATATTCACCCGCTTGACGCGGGATCAAGTCAAATGACGCTGTAGTTGCTGCGGAGTGCGGCGCTTGAGTGATGGTCCAAATGACACGGGTTTCACTCGCTACACCACCTTCAGACACATTGGCAATTTCTTGGCCCATCGGCAGTAACGCTTTGATAGTGTATGTGCGTGCGACATCACTTGGGTTAGCTGCTACTGGAATGCTAATGGTATGTGCAACACCTGGCTGGAACTCACCTGCAATGCTAGAAACCGCCGGCAAAATAACGTCATCTTCACCACGGCTGAACATCACTGGAATGGTGATATCTTCAACCGCCTCATCTGTGCTAGTTAACGTCAAAATTGCGTAACCTTCATCACCGATGCTAAAGCTATCGTCCCACGAATAGGTCAGGGCGAAGTCAGTATTATCACCGGTCAGATCTACCGCGAAGTTGTCATCGGTATCATCAGTGACGATGGTGGTCTTCAAGGTGAATGGATCTTGAGCATCAGGCGCTGACGCTTGATAGCTTTGAACCACAATGTAGTAATCACCAGGGATCGGGTTGCTGATGGATACAGCTTCGTTAGAGCCTGCACGTAGAGAAGCACCTGCGCGAATGTCAAGTACGCCATCACCATCGATATCGGCAAATACCCACAAGTCCAGATCGGGTGCTGCAGCACTGGTTAAGTTGGTGATAAACATTTCAGTGTTGGCTGGAACTGTGTAACCGATAACATCAACACCATCAGACAGATCATCCAATGGGCTGCTTACATTAGAATCCTGACCCACAGTACCCTGATACACATCTGAAATACTTAAGCCCGTTACCGAGGCGTCAATACCTGTCATATCAAGGTGTTTTAGATCGGCGACCACCAATTGGTCTTTATCTCGACCGGCTTCGATAGTAAAGGCAGCAGGAAGATTACTACGTGCTGACATTACCGCAATCGGCATGTGTGCAGTCGGGAAATCATCTGAGGTTAGCGTCAATTGACCAAAGGCATAGGTGCTGGCATCTACCAGTTCTGACACGTCTGCTGTAATGGTCAAGGTTTGTGATTCACCGGCGGCCAGGCTAAAGCTGGCAGGTGTTACTGTAATGCTGAGGCCTGATTCAGTATCTACCGCTGTGCCTGCAGCCGTCCAAGTCCCGGCAGCCGTTGCGGTAACAGTACGGGTCCAGCTACAGCTGGTCACACAATTGGAATCAGTCATGCTTGGAATGTTCAGCGTACGTGGATCCCCGCCCAAATCTGGATCAGCATTGATGTAGTTTTCATCAGCTTCATCCATCAATAAGCCGGTTTTTGCCGCTAAATCGACGCGAATACGACCCGCGCCCACATCAAATGGATCCGCAGCAGTAACGCCATCGGCTTTGAACATCGCTTGAGCGGTCGTTGCCGTCAACATCAATGCAGAGCGGATATTATCTGGAGTCCAAGATGGATGAGCAGATTTCAGCAATGCACCCGCACCTGCAACGTGTGGTGATGACATTGAGGTGCCTGACATCAGGGTAAAATCTGATGGTGCAGGGCCAGTGACATCATGGCCAAATTGTTGATCGGAGTGTGCTGCATAAATATCTACACCTGGTGCTGAGATAGAAGGCGTGATGACGTCAATGTAGCTGTTTGGTCCAAGCAAAGAGAAGCTTGCCAACACATCGGCAGGGCCTTTTGTGCTAACCACTTTGGCACTCAAGGTCACTGAAACGTCAGCATTAGCATCGATAGCGTCTTTAATGGCTACACCATCAGAGTTACCTAAGAATACAGACGGAATCGTGGTTTCTTCTAGCGCCGCCATGGTAAGGCGAGCATCGTTACCATCAGCGTTATAGACGATAACCCCCACAGCACCGGCGGCAGCAGCATTATTTACCTTAATCGAAAAGCTACAACTACCACGTTGAATTAACGCGATTTTTCCACTAAACGCATCCGCCGGGAATGCTTCACAACCATTTAAGTCGTCAGCAACATAAGTAATTGCTGCAGTGATATCTTCAGTGATCGCCGGGCCAGTACCAACCGTATAGAGGTAGCTTTCATCGCCCAGTGTCAGAGCACTGCCAATAACACGAGGATGAGTAGAAGCAGCTACAGCAGTGTACCAAGGCGCGTTCTTGCTGGTTGAATACGCCTCTGGATCCGTGCCGTTACCTGCTGATACCGCAGCGAAGATGCCGGCATCACGCGCAGCCAAAAAGCCCATTTCTGTAGCGCTATCCCAAGGATTACCACCACCACTGATGGAGTAGTTGATCACATCAACGCCATCAGCAACGGCATCATCAATGGCTTTCAAAATAGCTGACGTTGGACAGCCACCATAAGTATCGTCGGTATCGCCTGGACGACAAATTTGATAAGCCACGATATTGGCGTGTGGTGCAATACCGGCAACGCGGTCAAACACTAAGTCGGTCACGATACCGTCGCTTTCTTCCACGCCAGATTCTGGGGTGATGTACGGTACATCTAGCAGCACGTTACCTGCGGCTGTACTTGCGGTATGCGAGCCGTGGCCGTTGTAGTCTTCACCATTTTTAGCAGGTGGGGTATCACCGAAAACACTGGCATCATCATAGTCGTCAGTGATATCTGAATAGCTGCGAACGCCGATCAATTTATCGTTACACATGCTGCTAAATTCGCCAGCGCAGTCACCCACGTAAACACCTTGGCCCCATGGGTTGGTGTGGTCATAACCATCACCGCCGACATCGGCAAATGAAGGGTGATCAGTGTTCACTCCAGAATCCAACACCCCAACAATGACACCTTCACCCATCGCAGCATTGCCCGTTGCAGTGCCATCCCATACTTTGTCAGCGCCGATAAATGCAGGGCTAGAATCCGTTGCTAATTGGTATGTTGCTTCACGCTCGACATAAGCAACTTCAGGTAGTTTCGATAACGTTTTCGCTTGTTCGGGAGTTAACTCAGCCGACAAACCGTTAAAGGCATAGTGAAATTTATCTTTCACTTGAACGGAAACACCTGCTGCCGCGGCCATCATCATCACGGTGTTTTGTTTCGAGTTCAGATACTGCACATATGATTTAACTTTGGCTGATGACACATTCAGCTTGGCACTGCCACCGCTTTTGGTGATCGAGGCACGATCAAGCTTAGTCGCCGCAAGGCTTGCAACGCTACCTGAATAACTCGCTACGGGCGCATCGGCTAAACGGACGATATAGGTGTATTTTTTGTTGGCTAGGCCGGGCTCTTCAACAAACTTAAGCTTACCAGTTTTGCTCGTTTGCCCCTTAACGCCTGTAGCCGCCTGTTTGAGGGAATTAGGAACTTGAATTGACGGGTGAAGGATAGGCGCTGCAACGGCGAAAACGCCCATGCCCATCAAAGCTGCCGAAACAGCGATTGCGATTTTATTGTTTTTCAAAAGGAAGCTTCCTGTATTAGTTATGGTTGCAATACTTCCAAAATTACTCATTCAAGGCGAAACCGAAGAGACTTGTCACCATGATGAGGATTAATTTTTAGCACTTTTGTTAAACTTTTCACAACCAACTGATAACGAATTTAAACTTGTAAGAATGTAATGAATTGTTTGAGGCGGCATTTGGCTATGGCGGATAATTATCCAAAAAATTCATTAAATAATGCTGTTGTAGTTATGCCGTAGCTTGAACAAATTGACCATTCGGTGTGAAAAATATCAAATTGTACGTTGGCAGCAAATTACGGTGAAAGAATAGTGTAGGCGAGTATACCTATTGGGGGAGCGCGGTAATCACAGAGATCTTGTTAAACAAGGTTGGATTTAAAGAAGCCGCCAGCGCAGCTTCTTCAACGTGTTGAGCTTAGCAGGCAAGCGCTGTGAGTTCAGATACCGATTCGATCACAGTACGGATCTGCTGATGAATCTGTTGCAACTGCGCCAGTTCCTCTGCGGTGAATGGATGCTCAAGTACTCTTTCTAGACCGCGGCGGCCAACCACCGCCGGTAAACTTAACACTGAGCCGTTTAAGCCATAATGACCATCCACCAACACGCCAACCGGTAGCACAGAATGTTCGTTCAGGCTGACAGCTTGAATAATGCGATAAACGCTGGCGGCAACGCCATGAGTGGTGTTGAGTTTGCGTTTAAAGATTTCGTAGCCAGCCTGTTTGACATCTTCAAGTAACTGCTGCGGTTCTAGTCGAGCTAAGCCATTATTGTCGCAGTAAAAATCGATAGGTTGTCCGCCAGCACCTAAAATACTGGCGGGCATAAAACAGTGGCTGCCATGTTCACCGAGGATGTAACCAAAGACATTCTTCGGATCTAAGCCGGTATAGTCTCCGACAATTTTCATCAATCTGGCGGTATCTACCACGCAACCACTGCTAATCACCTGATGCACTTGATAACCGGTATTGTTGATAATAAAAAACGCTGCTAAGTCACAGGGATTGGTCACGACGATGAGAATGGCATTGGGAGCATGCTGTTCTATCTTTTGGGCGATGTCGACACAGATACGAGAATTGACTTCCGCCAGTTCAATACGCGGTTGACCGGCTTTAATTTGTGCGCCTGCGGTGATGACGACCAGGTCGGCATTGGCTAACATTCCATAATCATCGCCAGCGTTTAACCGAATAT
Source organism: Shewanella avicenniae (assembly GCF_017354945.1). Lineage (NCBI taxonomy): Bacteria > Pseudomonadati > Pseudomonadota > Gammaproteobacteria > Alteromonadales > Shewanellaceae > Shewanella > Shewanella avicenniae. Next base: position 1,872,964 of record NZ_CP071503.1, read on the forward strand.
TCTTACCAAAAGTCAGAGAGCTGGCATGGCCAAAGTCCATCAGTTCACCTTCGGCTTTGGATTTGTTCTGATCGAGTAATACCAGTTCGCGGCAATTACCGAGGGCGAGTACATAGTTACACACCGCGACGCCAACTGCGCCGGCACCTATCACGCCTATTTTCATTATTTTGTCCGATAGTTGGATTACGATTGGCGCTGATTGTCCTTTAAATAAAACATTGAGCAAGGCAATCGGTTTAATTGGCGTAACCTAAACCGTCAAATATATTTGACGAATATATTGAACATATTGAATTTAATCTGTTTATTTTTAAAATATTAAATAAATATGGCAGTGTAAAAGATATATCGCTGGCGCTGATAAAACAACCGATAAACTGACTTGAAAGTGATAGTGTGTGACCGATAAATCTGCAAAACGCCATGAAAAAAAACTGGCGGCAATGGCCGCCAGTATTGAGTAACCTTTATTTAACGGCAGGGATAAATTCTTCTTCTACGGCTTTTTTGAGCAATTTAGGCGGCAATAGACCTTGCGCCAAAATGAAGTCATGAAAATCTTTCTGATTGAACTTGCCACGTAATGCCATTTCCGTGGTAACTCTTAATTCTCTGAGATTCATGTAGCCGTAAAAGTAAGAGGTGGCTTGGCCGGGCATTCTAAAGGTGTAGCGTTCTACTTCATGCTTAGCAAAGGTTGGTGACAGCACCACATCATCTGTCAGCACTTTTTCGGCTTCGGCGGGTGAGATCATTCCCAAGTTAAGCATCGGATCCAAAAATGCACGGGCAGCGCGTTGTAAACGTGCTTGCAAAACAAACAGTTGGCCTTCTTTGGGAAAGTACTGTTTCATTACGGCTTCAGCATAGAGCGCCCAGCCTTCGACATTGGCGCTGTTCATGGCAAAAATTGCTCGTGCGGTGGAAACGCCGTTTTCCACCATCGCAGTAAATTGCAATTCGTGACCTGGGCGTGCTTCGTGGGCGGTTAAAGTCCAAGAAAATCCTTCGCCAGTAAAGTCATTGCCTTTGCTGTGAGGGTCGAGCATTGGCAACACAAACTCACCATATTCACCTTGGTTGCCAATCAATCGCGGTGGGTTCATATGAGCGGCTGGCGATACTGCAGTTTCTGCGGCTGAGGCTACGCGAATATTGGCTTGGCGTTTTGGCATCGACACGATGTCATGTTGTTTGACAATCTCTTCAATGGCCGTTAAGCGCTGTTTGAAAAAGGGTAATACGTTGTCGCCGGTGATCTGTTTCTGCTTCAGGGTACGGATAACGGCGCGATAATCGTTGTCTTTTAAGCCTTGCTGCGCCGCGATATCGGTGGCTAATACCTGCATTTCATCGCGAATTTCAGCAAAAGTGAACAGTGCTTGCTGCATTAACTGTTGTGGCGGCACGTCCACGCCATAGCCTTTCAATGCCGATTGATACATGGGCAGCGGCATCACGTTGCTTTTGCTGGCAATCGGTAACACCGTTTTTTTTAGCCATTGCTGATATTGGCGTAACTGTACTGACAGTGTGTCAAAGGCAGGTTGCCAGTCAGCGATGTTATTGGTTTCAAACAGACCTTTGATACCATCGAGGAACTTTTCTGTATTCTCAATCGCTTGCTCTACTTCGATGTAGTAGGGGGTTTTGAGTTGCTTGTTTGCTAATGCGGCCTCGGTGCGCTGCATCGCTTGCGTCACAATCGGGTCGTTGCCCGTCATGCCGACGTAATGCTGTAACCGCGCCATCGCTTTTTGCTTCCGTTCGGCGCTATTTCTTTCATCAAGCAGGGTTTGCAACCCATTAAAAATAAATTCACTGACATTGTAGAAGGGCAAGGCGTATTGAACGGCAATATCACTGGCATTGATTTGCTGTTGCAGCGTATCAATCATGATCTGCAGATCTTGTTTCACCCGCGGGTCTGCTTCGGATTTTAATGCCACACTGAGTTTGGTGATTTCCGCTAAAGTCGTTTGCTTGGCGCGTTGTTCGGCGGCCATGCTTAAATCAGCGGCTAAGCCATCAACTTGTTCGATACCGAGTTGTGAGCCCATCTCAGGCTGTTGTGTCGCCATCACCGAAAGCACATTTATGGCGTACTGGTTACTGGTGGTGACCCACTGTGGCTCCGCGGCTGATAGTGAACAGCTGACCGCACACGCCAGCAATAGCATTTTTTTCATTGTTGTTTCCTGATCTTCTGTCGATTAGCGTTTGTTGAGTTATACCGAACCGAGCAAATAAGGCCATAAAAAATCAGTAAACTTTTATGTTTACCGATGTTTCCCAACAAATCGTGCTGCTACTTGGCTTAAATTAACTGCCAGTAACGTAAGGCGCCAAATGCTGCAGCAGTGACCGGCAGTGATACCAAGGTGGTGACGGCAATGATGCTGGCGGCTAGACGATGATCGCCCCCAAGATTACGCACCATCACATAACTGGCTGCGGCAGTGGGCGCGATAGCCAGCAACAATACGATGCCGAGCGCTGTGTCTCTAAAACCCATAGAATAGGCGGCGAATACCATCACCGCAGGATAGAGCACGCATTTACATACAGTGGCGACCACAATGTTGAACCAGTCGGCACTAAATGAACGAAACTGCAGTGATGCGCCAGTGCAGATCAGCGCCAAGGGGAGGGTAAGTTGTGCAAAATAGTGACCGGTTTTCAATATCCATTCAGGGATGGAAATCTGTAGGTAAGAGAATGGCAGCGCCGCCACAATGGCGATGATCAGCGGATTGGTTAGCATCCCTTTGATGGTGTGCAGTAAGGAGCGTTTTCCATCAAGATAAAAGTTAAGCACGAACACCGATAGAATATTAAAAAGTATGGTGATTGAGCCTAAATAGACCGAAGCCACTGCAATTCCTTCGGTGCCATAGGTATTGGCGCAATAAGCTAAGCCGATAATGCCCATATTGGCACGAAATCCGCCTTGGATCACCACACCTCTTGCGCTAGGTGGTGATACGCTGCGGTGACAAAACAGCATCAATACAGCAAAAAAAAGTGTGGTGGACACCGCGCCAGTGACGATCAGCGGCAGGTTAGCGGCGTGACTAAAGTCAGATTGGCTAATCGACAAAAACAACAGTGCCGGCAGCGCAAGGTTAAACACCAATTTAGAACCGGCTTCAACAAAGCCTTCGTTAAGGATTTTATAACGATATAAGCCCCAGCCCATCAGTAATAAGATCAGCACTGGTACCAAAGTGTTAGCGATAAAGGTGAACATTAACGGTGTTCCATCGGGAATGATACAGGTGCAAATGCTGATTCAGTATTTGCCGAAGTACTCCATCCTAACAGAATTATGCTAAGAACCTAGTAGCTTGAAAGGGGGAATTACTTGAAAAGGTTAAAAAATTTGGGGGTTGAATTAACCCCCATGCCGAAACATTTAAATAAGCGTTAATGCAGCAGGGACGAGCATCAAAGCTTTTGCAGAGAACAACTTGTGCAACAACATCAAGCAATGTTGTTACGGATAAGCTGGATAAATCGGCCAAGCAGTGGATGACTAATTCCACGATACGCAATGATGATTTCCAGCGATAGTCATGCTCCGACGCACTCGCTGGCAGTGTTCGGCATTCATTTAATGCTTTCATCTCCCCAAAGGGCACACAGCATTAAAACGAAAGAGGTTTGCAATTCAATACATTTACGGATAAACGCGTTGAACTTAGTGAGCTGAAGTTGCGAATTTGCTAGCCATCAACTCAATACATCATATGTATAACATATAGTTTTTTGAGCATGCGGTAAAATTACATCTGCTGTTTTTCAAAAGGGCTCACAATAGTGATGATTTCCGCATTAGGATCACATATCACAGCAGATTTTTCTGATTTAGCGAGATAAAACCAAGTGAAACATAATGTAGCAACATGTTGATTACGAATGGATGGTTTAGTTAAAGGTAAATAATGATAAGCATAATACCTGAGATACGACATCACACGGAGCTGAGTGAGCAGAAGAGACTTAGTGTAGGTATTAAAGACGGGGATTGGTTACACGAGATAAGCAGGTAGCGATTCGAAAACTGCTACCTGCCAAAGACGATAGAAACTTAGGGTTAGTTTCTATTCAGCAAGCGTTTTACCAAACCAAGTAAAGGCGCTGGAATGCTTGTTGAGAATCACCACATCGTCAGTTTGATCGGCAGGGCGACCGGCCAAGCCATAACAAACATGCAGTGGCAACAGGTGCTCTTCACGTGGCTGACAATAACGGGCATTAGGGGCTTGGCTCCAGTTGGCTAAACCTTGAGTGGCTTCAACCACATTATCGCCATTCACGGTATGTTGTAGCCAAGTTTCAAAACTTAGGTTTTTCTGTTCTCGTTCTTGGGTATGCGGCGCAAAAAATTCACGCATATTGTGGAACGAGAAGCCTGAACCAATCACCAATAAGTTATCGTAATCTAATGCTTGCAGTGCCTTACCAATCGCCAAATGTTGTTCGGGGCTAAGATTGTTAACCAGAGATAACTGCACACAAGGAATGTCCGCCTCTGGATACATCAACATCAACGGCACGAATAAGCCATGGTCATAACCGCGATTGGCATCTTGACGCACTGCAATACCAGCATGGTTCAGCGCATCATAAACTTTTTGTGCCAGTGCTGGTTCGCCCGGTGCAGGATATTGGATCTTGTAGGTTTCAGCTGGGAAACCGTAATAGTCATAAATCATCCCCGGCTTGGCTGATGCAGTGACCGTTGCAACCGTTTCTTCCCAGTGAGCGCTGATCAATAAAATTGCGCTTGGCTTGCCTAATTTGGGGGTTAAGCCCTTTAGATGTTTAACCATTTGTGCGTGAGCAGGGTCATTCAGCAAAGGCATTGGGCCGCCGCCGTGAGAAATAAAACTAATGGTTGGCGTTTTCATAACATACTCCTTAAAAATAATATGGCTAAGGGCGATTTCAGCCTAAATACTGTCTGGACCCACAGGCACAATTCCATTGGGGTTTAGCGCCTTGATTGAGTAATAGCCTGCTTTAATATGCTCGATATTGACTGTGTCCTTGATACCATCGAGTGCTAACACGCGTTGTGTGTAAGCGTGCAGATACGGCATCTCTTTTAGCTGGTTTCGATTACATTTAAACAAACTGTAGTAGGCAGCATCAAAACGGATGAGCGTGACAAACAATCGAATATCCGATTCAGTAAACAGGTCACCAAAGAGGAATGCGCGTCCATCGCTTAAACGCTGTTCTAGCATATCGAGCGTGTTGAATACGGCGTGATAAGCTTCTTCATAAGCTACTTGAGTAGTTGCGAATCCTGCTTTATATACGCCATTATTCAGCGAGTTATACATCTGCTCGTTCAGTAAGTCGATATCATTCGCTAAATTTTCAGGGAACAACACAGGACCTTGATTAACCAATTCACTAAAGCCCGTATCAAACATGCGCACAATATCGGCAGACTCATTGTTGACGATGGTTTGGGTGTGCTTATCCCATAGCACTGGCACTGTCGCACGACCGGTAAACTGTGGATCGGCTTTGGTGTAAAGCTGATGCACAAACGCTGCATCATTAAGCGGATCTGCGTTTAAGCCATCGAAGCCACCAAATTGCCAACCTTGATCTGACAGGCGCGGATTGACCACTGTAACGTCGATATAATCCGTCAGCCCTTTCAGCGCTCGAGCCATCAAGGTTCTCGATGCCCAAGGACAAATATAAGCAACGTAGAGATGGTAGCGGCCTTTCTCCGCTTTAAAACCCGCAATGCCAGTTGGGCCAGCGCTGCCGTCAGCTGTAATCCAGTTGCGAAAAGACGACGCCTGTCTTACAAAGCGACCATCTTTATCTTTTGCTTGTACCGGTTGCCAATCTTCAGTCCATACACCATTGACTAACATCACTTACTCCTTGGAAATCTTCGGGCTTCGTCGCCGAAGCCCATTAACTTGTTTATTGCGTACTTAACTTAGCGCTGTAAGCGGGCGGCGATTTGGCTATCCAGTGACAAGCGACCGCTGCCTTGAATCGCCAAGGTCAGTGTGGCGACCATCAGCGCTAACGCATATTCGTAGCCGTTATTGGCAAGGAACAAGCCGTTGTTGATATGTACCGATAGAATCGCAATCAACATGGTAAAGGCTGTGACGATTGCCGCTGGGCGAGTGAGCAACCCAAGTACCAACGCCAGACCACCGAAGAATTCAGCGCTACCTGCCATCAGAGCCATCAAATAACCTGGGGTCATCCCCATGCTGGCGAGCCATTGGCCTGTACCTTCTAGACCATAACCGCCGAACCAGCCGAATAGCTTTTGTGAGCCGTGCGCGGCGAGGATAATACCCACAGGTACGCGCAATACGACTGATGCAAAACCGGCATTAGTAGCGAATAGTTTGTTCAATAATTGTGCTTTCATGATCTGCTCTCCAAAGTTGTTAAAACTGGTTGTTGTCAGGTTTCCCCTTGACGATGGAGATACTTTACTTTGTGACTCTGCGAAGATTAATATGGCTATCAACGCAATATTATAAACACAGCATTTATAATTGGTGATTGAGCATGGATAGGATTGATGTACTACGCGCTTTTGTCATGGTGGCGAGTGAAAACAGCTTTACTAAAGCAGCGGATAGACTGCAGATCTCACCGCAGTTGGTGAGCAAATATGTGTCTCGGCTAGAAGAGACCGTCGGGATTCGATTAGTCAATCGCACCACCCGCAAAGTACACCTCACTGAAGCAGGGCTGCGTTATTTTCAGCGGGCGCAGCAGTTATTAGATGATTTTGATGATTTAGAACATCAGCTAAGTGACCTGCAAGATGATGCGCGTGGATTATTAAGGATCAGTGCACCAGTTTCATTTTCTACCGCGCACATGGCGCGCTTGTTGACTGATTTTCGTAAAGCCTATCCGCATGTTGATGTCGATCTGCAGCTTAATGATCGTAAGGTCGATATTGTCGAAGAGGGCTTTGATATCGCCTTGCGTATCGGCAACTTAAAGAGTTCCTCCCTGATCGCCAAACATTTAGCGCCGATCCGCTTGGTCATGTGTGCATCACCTGCCTATTTGGCAGAGTTTGGTACGCCAACCACTGCAGAAGCGCTGCAACAGCATCAGTTTTTAAGTTATAGCTATATGGAGCGAAATCCCTTGTGGCCGGAGGGGCATGATGCGTTGATCTCCAATAACGGCGATGTGTTAGTGCAAGCTGCAATCGCAGGGGCGGGCATCACTTTGCAACCCACCTTTATCGCTGGTGATGCATTGGCAGATGGCCGTTTAGTGATCGTGCTACCTGAGTTAGCGCCTGAGCCGCTAGGGCTTTTCGCGGTTTATCCACATCGCAAGCTGTTAGCCAGTAAAGTGCGCAGCTTTTTGGATTTTGCCGATGGCTATTTTGGCAATCCACCATATTGGGATGCAAACCTCGTCTAAACCATCATGCATTACCTTGCCGCTGTGGTGCCCACTTTCTTTGCATACGTGGGCATACTTTCTATGACATCTTATAAGGTGTCAGCGTCTGCTTCGTTAAACGCGCGTCATTTCCTTCCTCTTGGCTTATCAAGAATAGTCCCATCTGCTATCAGGGCTATCGATAATTTCGTTACAATAACACGCTGATTTTAATTTGAATTTAATCATGAATGGCTAGATTCGAGGCCATTTGATCGATAAATGTGAATCGCGCGCTATTATTGTATGGCAATTGTTTCGTGCGCATATTTTCGCTATTTAGCAATGCTTAAAAAGGACGCCTAATGCCCACCGCCTTGACTCGTCAGTATTTGCCTGCAGGATTGGCTGCTATCTCTTTGCTGTTTTCCACAATTAGTTTAGCTGCCGCGCCTGCGAAACGAGTCGTCGTTCAACCCGTCACCTTTGAACATGAAATCACTCGAGTCGATGTGGTCGGCACTGCTGAAGCAGATAAATCAGTCGTGCTGTATCCAGCGGTTGCAGAACGGGTAGTTGAGGTGAATTTTAAGCCCGGTGATAAAGTGGTAGAAGGACAAGCGCTGGTAAAACTCTATGCTCAGCGCCAGCAAGTGGCGGTTGAGCGGGCGCAAATCCAATTGGCCGATGCTGAACGCACCGTAAAAAGATTGACCAATATTCGCCAGCAAGGTGCGGTGCCTCAAACCGATCTTGATGATGCCATCACGCTGCGTGACTTGGCCAAAGTGTCGCTCGAAGAGGCGCAAGTGGCGTTGGAAGAGCGTATTGTGCGCGCGCCATTCAGTGGCTATGTTGGTTTAACTGATGTTGAGGTGGGCGATCGCTTGAGCATCAATACGCCCATCACCAGTATTGATAGCCGTGCCGCCTTGTATGTGAATTTTCAAGCCCCAGAAACCGCCTTTAACCTATTAGCTTCAAACGCGGAAATTGTGCTCCGCCCTTGGAATAACCGCGCTGAATTATTGCCTGCTACTATCGCGCAGCTGGACTCTCGGGTTGATGCCACCAGCCGCACCATTCGTGCTCGAGCCCTGATTGATAATCGGCAAGATCACTATCGCCCAGGGATGAGCTTTCGAGTGAGCTTGCAGATTGTCGGCGATGAGTATGCCCGTATTCCTGAAGCCGCCTTATCGTGGGGAGCTACCGGTGCCTATGTGTGGGTAGTAGAAAATCAGCAGGCAAAGCGGGTTGATATTCAGATCCAGCAACGTCTCAAAGGCCGAATTTTGGTGGCGGGCGAGTTAACCAGCACCACCCCGCTGATTATTGAAGGCATCCAAAACTTGCGCGAGGGGCAAACGGTGACGGTCGTTGAGGAGCAGTTCTAATGAGCCTGCAACATTACCTGCAAACCAGCGATTTGCCTTCATTATCGATTCGCCGCCCGGTGCTGGTGGTGGTGCTTAATTTGTTAATCATTATTGCAGGTTTTGCCGCAATTAATGGCGTTGAAGTGCGTGAACTGCCCGATGTCGACCGCCCAATTGTTACGGTGCGAGCGAATTTTCCCGGCGGTTCTCCTGAAACCGTTGATACTGAAGTCACCAGTATTTTGGAAGGCGCAGCTGCGCGGGTAAGCGGTGTTAAAAGCATTCGCGCCCAAAGCGAAGAAGGCAATGCGCGGGTTGTGGTGGAGTTCCGCCCCGGGGTTGATTTGGATAATGCCGCCAATGAAACGCGCGAGTCCGTCAGTCGCGTGCAGCGCGAGTTACCCGACGATGTTGAGCAACTTTCCATTATCAAGGCGGATAATGACGCCACTAGCGCTGTTAGCCTCGCAATTTCGAGCGACGAATTAGAGCTAGAAGAACTCACCGAAGTGGTAGATGTGGATTTAGCGCCACAGTTCCTCAGTATTCCCGGTGTTGCGGACGTGCGGCTCAACGGCGACCGCGAGCGGGTATTACGGGTGATGTTAGATCCGCTGCGTCTAACCAGTTTTCATCTGTCGGTCACCGATGTGGCCAACGTGTTGGAACAAGCCCCTTTTGATGTGCCCGCAGGCAGTTTGCGTTCGACCGACCAACAATTGATTGTGCGTGCCGATGCTACCTCGGTAACGGCTGAGCAGGTGGAGAATATTGTCGTGAGGGGGGATATCCGCATTGGCGATGTCGCCTCAGTCTACTTTGGCCCAGCTGATGCGAACTCGATCGTCCGGTTGGATGGTAAGCCGATCATCGGTGTCGAAATCATTCGGCAAGCACGCTCGAATACCATTGAAATCTCTGATGAAGTGTTGGCGATGGTGGAGCGGCTCAAGACGCGCTTCCCCAAGTTACAAATTGAAGTGACCTCAGACGACGCCAAGTTTATTCGGGACTCAGTCAAAGAGGTGATCACCAGTTTGGTACTCACCGTGCTGCTGGTAATTCTAACCTTGTGGATTTTTATCGGCTCGTGGCGAGCCACCATCGTGCCCGCGTTATCGATTCCCGTGGCATTAATCGGTTCAATTGCGATCATCTGGATGCTGGGTTTTTCAATCAACATCTTGACCTTGTTGGCGTTGGTGTTGGCAACTGGTCTGATTGTGGATGACGCAATCGTGGTGTCTGAAAACGTTCAGCGGCGCCGCTCGATGGGTCTGGGCGCTCGCGCTGCTGCTGTGGTCGGTAGTCGCGAGGTGTTTTTTGCAGTGGTGGCGACAACTGCGGTATTGGCCGCAGTGTTTATCCCGATCGCGTTTTTGCCATCAACTGCAGGGCGATTGTTCCGTGAATTTGGGGGGGTGCTTGCGGGGGCGGTGATTATCTCTTCCTTTGTCGCCTTATCACTGGTGCCTGCGCTCACCGCACGGTTGCCGAAGGGCAAGCAAGATAAAACCAGCTTATTTGGTCGTATTGGCCACAAGCTGCTCAATGGCTATCAAGCAAGCCTTCACTGGGTGCTTAATCATGCGTGGTTGGCATTCTTTGCTTCTGTTTTGGCCGCTGCTGGCGCTGCGATGTTGTATACCCAACTGCAAAATGAACTGCTGCCGACGGAAGATCGCGGCACGATTCGGATTTTTGCTCGTGGCCCCGACGGTGTTGGCTTGAATTATATGGAACGCCAAGCGCGCAAAATGGAAGATATTTTGCTGCCCTATGTGGATAAAGGTGAAATTGATTCGCTGTATTCTGTGGTGGGTCAGTGGGACCCCAACATTGTGTTTATCACCGCGCCTTTAAAGCACTGGGATGAACGTGATGAGTCACAGCAAGATATTATCGATAAAATTCGTGGTCCTTTGGGCGCGATCCCTGGCGCGCCAGCACGCGCCTTTGGTGCCAACAGTCTTAATTTACGCGGTCAAGGCGGCGGGTTGCAGTTGGCGCTGACCGGAGAAGATTATGCTGGCATTTACCAAGCGGCGCTGAATTTCAGCCGTGAGATTGAGCAAAACCTGCCGCAGCTAGGGACGCCTGACATTGGCTATAAACCAACGCAACCGCAGTTAAGAGTGAACATTGATCGCCGTCGTGCTGAAGAGCTCGGTGTGCCGTTGCGGGTTATCTCATCCACGCTACGGGTAGCGATTAACGGTGATGATATTGCCGATCTGAACGTCGGCGACCAGTCAATTCCCATCATGCTGCAAGCTCATAGTGGCGCCATAAACGACCCTAGCGATTTGTCGAATCTGTATGTTGGTTCGCAATCTGGGCAATTGGTGCCCTTATCGAGTTTGGCGACCATTTCGGAAGAGGGTGTTGCCGCCGAACTTAACCGCCACGCCCAGCGACGGGCCATCACCATCGAGATGGATTTGCCGGATGAGTTGCCGCTGGATCAAGCAGTGATGCAGCTGCGCGAACTAGCGGATCGTACCTTACCAGATAACATAGGGATGCTGTTTTTAGGTGAAGCGCTGACCTTTGAAGAAACCGCTCATGAAGTGATGCTGACTTATCTGTTGGCCTTCGTGATTGTCTTGCTGGTGCTGGCGGCGCAATTTGAAAGTGTTAACAGCGCCATTGTGGTGATGTTAACCGTGCCTTTTGGAATTGCGGCGGCACTGTTAGCGCTATATCTCACCAATACCTCAATTAATATCTATTCGCAGATTGGCTTAGTGATGTTGATTGGTTTGTTGGCGAAAAACTCGATTTTGCTGGTGGAGTTTGCTGACCAACTGCGCGATCAAGGCTTGGCTGTACGAGAGGCCGTTGAAAAAGCGGCAAAAATTCGGTTACGCGCCATTGCAATGACCTTGTTCTCCACCATTCTCGGCGGTCTACCGCTTATTCTCTCAACTGGCGCAGGGGCTGAGGCTCGCAATGCTATCGGTTGGGTAGTGTTCGGTGGATTAGGAATTGCGGTGGTATTTACCTTGTACCTGACGCCAGTACTGTATTTAGCGCTCGCACGGTTTACCAAACCGCGTGCAGATGAAAGCAAACGCTTAGCGCAAGAGCTTAGCGAAGTGACTGATATCGGGCACTAATTCTGAGCGTTTTCATATTGTAGATCGTATCGTTTTTACCAAGGGCTTGCCGAGTAATCAGCAAGCCCTTTTTGTATGGATTCCTTGCTGCTGGCTATTCATAGTGCCCAATAGCGCTCTCGTTTTATCGCCGTTTTTGTTAACTCTGAATGGTTTAAAAAACACATAATTGTAGCTGCTGAGCTAATGTTTTGTTCGCTAAATAAGATTTTTTCATTCGACGTTGAAACTTGACGATGATCACTAATACTTAAGGGGCTGCGGAGGAGAACTCAGCGAAGTCGCAGGGAAACTAATTTGAATGGATCAAGACTATTATGCGAAAAAATCTACCCGTGACGGATCGAGAACGAACATTCAGCCCTGATGAAAAACTTATTTCGGTCACTGATACCGAAGGCAAGATCCTAGAGTGTAACGATGCATTCGTCGCAATTAGTGGTTACGCCAAAGAGGAACTGATTGGCCAACCCCACAACCTCATTCGCCACCCCGATATGCCACCTGCCGCTTTCCGTAATATGTGGGAGTATTTAAAGGCTGGTAAACCATGGATGGGTATCGTTAAAAATCGCTGCAAAAATGGTGATTACTACTGGGTGAATGCCTATGTCACCCCAATGACAGACAACGGCAAAGTCATTGGTTACCAGTCTGTTCGCGTGGTTCCAAAGCGTGAAGATGTTGAGCGATGCATTAAACTTTACGCCAAGTTAAACAGTGGCAAAGGGTTAAAAAAGCCACGCTTAATGAGCCCTGAAAATGTGTTTATTATTGCTGCAACAGCCCTTTGTGGCGCACTGTTTCTACTCAATTTTGATCGCTTATCAGAAGAGCTGCTGGTGGTCGCGATTGTGATCTACGCAATTTGGAGTTCGCAATCAAAACGCAACGTATACAAAGATCTGTTGGAGCTGCTGGATGGCAGTTTCCAAGATCCATTAGCGATTCAATGCTACACAGATCAACGGCAAAAATTGGGTGCAATCAAAGTCGCCATTTTAAGTGAGCGAGCCCATCTCAATACAGTGCTGACTCGCATGGAGCATGCGTCGACCTTGATGGCGTCTGAAACCTGTTCGTCGGTAGAGTTGACCCGTAGAATTCATCACCAACTTGAATCTCAACATCTTGAGACCGAACAAGTTGCCACGGCGATGAACCAAATGACCACCACGATTACCGAAATTTCTCGCCATGTGAATGAAACGTCAATGCGGGTCAATAAGTCCACTGAGTTAGCCGAGCAGGTTAAAGATGTTGCGTCTTCGACCAGCGATGCTATTGCACAGTTGAGTGGTACCGTCGATGACATCAGTCGCTCGGTTGCCAGCGTGTCAGCGCAAACCGACAAAATTGCCACCGTAGCGCAGATGATCCAACAGATTGCCGAACAGACCAACCTATTGGCGCTGAATGCGGCGATTGAGGCTGCGCGTGCCGGGGAACAAGGACGCGGTTTTGCAGTTGTTGCGGATGAGGTGCGCTCGTTAGCCAGTCGAACCCAAGAATCTACCAAGGAGATCCACGACATCATTCAGGAGCTTGGTACACGCGCTGCGCGAGCGGTTACGGTGGCTGAACAAGGGCAAGGCGGCGCACAGCTAGGTTTGGAACGGGTTAAACAGAGCGAGCAGTTGCTTGTGGGTATATCCGATGAACTTGGTGTTATCGCCTCAATGTCGACCCAAATGGCGGCGGCGGTAGACGAACAAGCCCATGTATCTGAAGACATCAATCGACAAATCACTAATATTTCCAACTTGGCGTTTAGTAGCCAAGAAAATGCTGGTGAGGCCTCAAATAGCATTAAAAACCTGCAAACGGTAGCTGAAAACTTGATAGAAATCGTCCGGCGCTTTAAACGCTAACCCGTTAGTCCATTGAAAAAGGCTCCGGTTGGAGCTTTTTTCTTGTCATCGCTTTATGTCATGATGGCAATCAAACTTACTCACCTAAATCGCTTTGTTAGCAAACTCTCATTATCTTCGTTCCGGCCCCGATTATCGTTTTGATGAGCCAGCAGATTTTATTCAAATCCGCGATACGTTTGGTTTTGCTGCGGTACGTATCGGTAAGTGGGTCACTAATGAAGAGGCACAAAAGGCGGCAAATCTTTTATTTGATGCATTGGCCGACTTAGCCTTTGTGCTTAATGTGCCGCCACAGACCCTTGGGCTAAGGCAAAAGCTTAATTTGGATTTCGGCATCGGTGGCACTCAAGGGGTACAAGCGCATTATGCGCCGCAAACTAAAACCTTGGCGTTAGCAAAAAATGCAGGCGCGGGGGCGTTAGCGCATGAGTTTTGGCACGCACTTGATCATCATCTGGCGCAGACTGCGTTTACAGACTCGCCGTTACGACTCAGCCAAATCTGCTTTGCTTCCGAGTTATGGCTAAACGATACGCCATTGCGTCCACATCCGTTAAATCAACAGCTGCAACAGTTGTTAAAAGTGATGTTGCTTGACGCTGGTGGTGATGAGCCGAATGCTTTTGTCCGCAATGCTGTGTCGTTAGACAAGCAGATTAAACGCTACTATTTTGCCATGCCAACTGAGTTAGGCGCGCGGGCTTTTGAAGCGGCGATAGAGAGTGCTGGTACTATTATCAATCGCTATTTGGTGGATGGCACCCGCAAACAGGATGAGCAAACCCGATTGGCCTATCCAGATGCAGAGCATCGGCAGCACATTTTGCAGGCGCTACAGCAGTACTTCCATTGCCTTGCTGCATACTTGTAATGCGGCTAGGCACGATATGGCGGCAAGTAAATACGGATATTAACTGAATGACCAAAGGTTCAAGGTTTGCAGGGTTAACATGGCTAGGGTTACTCGGGCTATCGCTCGTTTGCCAATGGGTTTTTGCGGCTCAAACCATACCATTGCAACGTCAAGCGCTAACATCGGGGGCCGATTTCTCAGATATTGCTGCGGTCAATGTGGCACCCACACCGCGTTGGGTGGTGGCGCAGCCATTTGATAAAGACAGCGAAATCCCAGAACAGCAGCTGCAAAATGGCGTCTATTTTTTATTATCGGATTTTCAGTTTTTAGGCGATAAGCAGAATCGTGAGCAGCAGTTTCGTCACTTTGCGATAAAAATCAACAATGTGAAAGCAGTAGAGGATTATTCGCAGCTGTCATTGCAGTTTGATCCGAGTTACGAACAGCTGCAACTGCATCAAGTGACCCTTTATCGACACGGACAGACAATCGATAAACTGAAAGATGCAAGTCATAGTGTTGAACGTCACTCTCAATCCGCCCAAGTAGTTGATGGCAGCGTTAATCTACGCTTGTTACTTACCGATGTGCGTGTTGGCGATATATTGGAATATGCCTACACAGTTACAGGGGTTAATCCTGTGTTTGATGGCCATTTTTACCATCGTCGTCCGTTGCAATGGAACGTGCCGATTGCGCAGCAGTTTGTCAGTGTCTTATGGCGCCGAGATACGCCGTTGCAGCTGCAATTGGATAATGCGTCAGAGGGGCAACAGCTTGTTGAAACTCACATCGGAGATGATAGAAATTACCAAATTTCGCTCGGCCAAGTTGAAGGGCTTGCTGTGCCAAGCGATACCCCTAATGGGTACGATCCGCGCTTGCGTATTAGCTTTTCTGACTTTGCCGATTGGTCGGCGGTTGCCACATGGGGTTGGCAGTTATTTGCGCCCAAAATCAGCCAGTCAGCGACCGTCATATCGCAAGCCGATTTATTGAGTGCCGGATTGACTACTGATGAAGCCAAGGCAACGGCAGCGCTCGATTTTGTACAACAACAAATCCGTTATTTAGGGTTAGAAATGGGGGTAAATAGCCATTTGCCCGCCACGCCTGAGCAAACCTTGCGGCACCGTTTTGGTGATTGCAAAGACAAAACCGTGTTATTGGTTGCCTTGTTACACGCCATGGGTATTCAGGCTGAACCCGTGTTAGTTAATACCGACACAGGGGAGGCATTAGATAAACAATTACCGTCAGCAAAAGCCTTTAACCATGCAATTGTTCAACTCCTCTTGAATGGGCAAGCCTATTTTGTAGATCCCACCATTAGTTTTCAAAAAGGCATCATTACAGAGCGTAGTCAGCCGTTTTATGGATATGGCCTAGTGCTGTCGCCCACAACGGATGCACTCACACTGATGCCACGTGAACACTCGGGAGCAAGGATTGACTATGCTGAGCTGTTTAACCTGAGCCAAGGTGATACCAAAGCCGCGAGATATCAAGTAACCACTCATTATTGGGGAACTGAGGCCGAGCGCTTGCGCGAGCGGTTAGCATCAACAGGTTCCGCGCAATTGGCAACGTCTTATGCCGATTTTTACCGTGAACAATACGGTGAGCTTGCGGCTGAACCTTTGGTTATTGATGATAGAGATGATGGATTGACCATCAGCGAACAGTACACATTTACCAATCCTTGGCAGCAAGATGCGGATGGCGATCAGCAGTTTTTTGCAACCGAAAATCAGTTGAGTAATTTTATTGAGATCCCCAGTAATCGCGAGCCGCGCCCTTACGCGCTGAGCTATCCGTTGACGGTCGATGGCACAATTACACTTAAGTTATTCGATACGCATCATTGGGATTTGAATAATGAGCACCATCGAGAAAAGAACGCCTTTTTCGATTACCAGTTTGAGGTGAATTTTGATGCGGCGGCGCAGCAGTTGCGGCTGCATTATCGCTATCAATCATTGACACCATTTGTCACCGCGGCGGATTTTCCGCAATACATTGAAGCATTAAAGCGCATTCAAGCGCTGAATGAATACGGTATTGTCAGCTACAACAGTGATGCAAAACAGCAACAAGCGTTAGCGGATAAATTCACCAAAGATGTGCTTATCATCATTGGATATTGGTTGTTCGCGGCCGTACTGATTGGCCTGGCGCTGGCGTTTTGGCAGTCGGTTAAACAGCCGCAGCATTCGATGCAGTTTTACAGTGTGCCTTGGCATCAAGTGGCGCTGCTATCGCTGTTGACCTTAGGCGGTTACTTCTTTTATTGGAGTTTTCGAAACTGGCACTACCTTGAGCAGCACGGTATCACCCGTATTTCAGCAATATGGTGGACGCTTTTTGCACCGCTGACCTACTTACCGTTGGCGCTGGCGATGTGGCGACAGCAATCCCACTATAGAAAGGTTAATCCTATCATCAGCGCGGGCTTCATACTGTTTTTTGTGATAGTTGCGCTGGTACTCATTGTCAGCGTAGTCAATTTGGCCTTGATTCCGGTTGCACTGTGGTGGCTACCACCAACGCTTGCGCTGTTACCGTTAGTCGCCTTGGTAAGCCGAATGAATCGAAAGCAGGGTATTCGGCTAAATCCGCATTGGCAAAGCTATCATCTGTTATTGGCGTTAGCGGTATTGCCATTTTACGCGGTATCACTGGCAAAAAGTGTGTGGCTACTGCCGCAGGCGGAACCGACCGCCGGCAATAAATTGTGGCCAAGTTACAACGTATTCCTGCAACAGCAGCGTTATATCAAGCCTAATGAGTCTGCGGACTACTTTTACACAGATAGTTACTTTGATTTTCGTGATCAAGGTGTCGGTTTTAGCGACTCAACTATTTTCAGCTACCGCCATGATCAAGGAAAATCTACAGCGCAGCAGGCGAGTTTTGCCCAAGTGCGAGAAATTCAGGTGGAATCACTGCAACCACTGTTAACCAAAACTGAGGTGACAGTCGTGAAGCATGATGGTTCACGATTGGTTTTTCGTTTACCAGCCGATCAATCCAACTCGGCAGAGTTTATCGCAGCGCTCAAAGCACACTGGCAGCAGTATCGTCATCAAGACAACACAATCATCAAGGAGTAAGCATGTCGCAGGTTTTCATCACTGGCGCTAATCGAGGCATTGGGCTTGCGTTAACCAAATTGTATTTGAAAGCAGGCTGGGATGTGGTGGCATGCTGTCGGAACCCTGATCAAGCAGACGATCTACTTTATCTGATCAGCGACAATCCAGGCTTGGAAGTTTATCAACTGGATGTCACAGACTATGACGCAGTGGCTGAATTGGGTAAAGAGTTAGCGGACAGACCGATCTCGTTGCTAATTAATAATGCAGGATATTACGGCCCATACAATGTGGCTGTCGGCGGATCTGACGTGGAAGAATGGCGTAAAGTTATCGAAATCAACACAATTGCGCCCCTGAAAGTGGTTGAAGCTTTTTTACCGCAGCTAAAAATGGGGCAAGGCACCATTGCGAACATCAGCTCTAAAATGGGTAGCTTAGATGATAATAGTAGCGGTGGAGCCTATTACTACCGATCATCAAAAGCGGCACAAAATGCAGTGACCAAAAGCCTCGCAATAGATTTAGCCGTTGATGGCATCAAAGCTGTAGTCATTCATCCTGGCTGGGTAAGAACAGACATGGGCGGCCCACATGGGTTAATTGACACTGAAACCTCTGCCAGCGGGATTCAACAAGTATTGAATAATTTGACCGCGGCACAAAGCGGTCACTTTTTTGATTACCGAGGCAATGAGATTGCGTGGTAATTGGTCAATTAACGCAACAGTGATTTAAGACAAAGATGCCGTGTTAGCGCCGCTACGGCATCTTTGGTTTGCGACCCACTATTAGTTGCAGCAAAGCTGTTGAATTAACGGCAAACATCGGCAGCATCACGCCTCGGTGAGCGCAGTATGTAATTCAAATACAGATTGGCATAATCGCTTTTTTAATAAAATTTTCTGCGACAGCCCCTCATGCTGGTTATTTTTGCTACAATAGTTGTTCGCTGAAATTGCACTTGGCTGTACTCGTCGCAATTTACTCAGCGTTTTTTTGGTCTTCCCCTTCGCGATAGCATTGGAATGGTCATCATTCGATGGCGGGTTTTTGTCACGGAAATTTTGGATAAGGGGTAGGCCACGGAGGCCCTTCTGGACCGATTTTCGTCAGAACCGAACTGCGGGAGGTATCGAATTATGAGCATTTCTGACATCTCTGTTGAACAACAGAATCCCAACTTACGCCATCAAGAGCATTGCACTGTGCTTTCTCATACTCAGCGAGACGAAGGTGAGTGGGTTCAACACACACTGATGCTAGAGAATAACGAGACTCCTTTTCGGTTTAGACGTAGCAAACGATATCGCAGCCTCAAAGGCACTCGCGTCAACATTGACTATTATCCGCAGACCACATTAGTCGCCGGCATGGAGTTTGAAACCATGAAGGTGGTGCGGATCAAGCGCTGCTAATCCAGCGCCTGCATCATGCGGTATTCATCTTGAGCAAATTGGTCTGTCATGCCACTGATGTAATCTTGAATTAAACGGCAACGATGATAAAACTCTGGTAGTTCTGCATTCTTGCCGTTTTTTATGGCGTTTTTATAGGTGGCTAAATGTTTTTGCGGCAGACGATGCAGTAAGCGCGCGGCAATGATAGGTTTACGACTCGCACCCGACACCAATGCCATAAAATCCTCGCTTGTCAGCGCCAATAGCGGTGCATAGCTTTGTAGCAAGCCGCTGATAATGCGGTAACCTTGTAATTCCAGTTTTTCGACTTCGCGATGGCTAAATACCTTATCAATGGCCACTTGTTTGAGTGTGGCGGCAATGGCATGGCACACACTGCCATCTTCCAGTAAAGCTCGATTAAGATTTCCGGCAAATACCGCATCGATATTGGCAATAAACTCCGTTGCCGCATGATCCACTAACGGATGGATCAACTTCACCCGCAGGAAAGTGAAGAACTGGCTGGTGTGATTGATATTGATGCGCGCCGATTGGTTTTGTGCAAAACGAATCGCATCAACCATCAACGAGGCATGCTCATTGGGCAAGCCGTGCGCCGCGAGTTGCCGTTGGTACTCCTCGGTCAGCGCTTGTTGCAAGAGTGGCAGGCTGATAATGCCTTTTTCGACTGCATCTTCAATATCTGCAAGACAATAGGAGATATCATCGGCCGCTTCCATGATGTAACTGACTGGATGACGGTTATCTTTAGCAATCCCCAACTGCAGCCAAAGTTGCAGCACAAATTGGCGCTCAGACGCGTAATAGCCCACCTTTTTCATCAGGTAAGATTTATCTACGGGTATCTCATGTTTGGCGATATCACCGGCGCGGGTGTATTTCAAAATGCCAGCGATTTGACTGTAAGTGAGGTTAAGCCCTAACAACGAATGCATCAGCCGAATCGCCTGCGCATTGCCTTCAAAATGGCAGATATCTTGGGCGAGTGCTGGATAATTCGCTGCAAAATCCGCATTCAATATGGAGAGTTCAGTTTCAAACCAATCGCTGATGGCGGCTTCGCCAAAATGGCCGAAGGGTGGGTTGCCAACATCGTGCATCAGACAGGCCATCTCGACTAAGGTTTCTAATACGCGTTCCATCGGAGATAGGCCAAAGTCCTGCTGTTGTTCATCGAGCAGGTCAAAAATTCGCTGCACAATAAAACGCCCAGTTTGCTGCACCTCTAACGAATGAGTCAGACGACTGCGTACCGCCGCATTGCGTTCTAAAGCAAATACTTGGGTTTTTTGTTGCAACCGGCGAATTGCCGCTGAGTTAATGATCCGGCCGCGGTCACTTTCATAAGCACGTTGTAAGGCACGAATATCGAGAGTTTTAGGCTCACCACTGTTATGGCTAAACGGACGTTTCAAGCTAAAGCGCTGGCGAAAATCGATATCCATCGGTTACACATTCCTGAATTATCTGGCTGATATATAGACAAAAGTGTCACATTCTATGGCGTCAGTGTCATCAAATTTGTGATATTGTCACTGCAGCTAACTTCATCAGTATCCTGCGGAGGGAACTATGTCAAAAACAGTATATGGCGTACTGTTGCTTATCGCGATTGTGGTTTTAGGCTATTTCGGCTATCGCCACTCAGATAAACCCAAATTGCCCATTAGCGGCGAATGGAGCACTGGCTGCATCGCCGAAGGTGACAACAGCAAAAATTTCAGCATGAGTTTTACTGACAACACTTACCACAGTCTGGCCAAACTCTATCAAAACACAGATTGCAGCGGTGATACCTTGAGTGAGTACCGTGGCAGCGCATACGCCGAGGTGTCCGACGCGCATTTGAAAACCGTGGATGGCGATGAAGCTGTACTGCTGACGCTTTACTGGGATGACAAAACTCAGCCTCGACCTTTAGTTTATCAACAACGTGCCGATGGCACCTTGGTCACTGGGGTACCGCAACCTAAGACTGAGCAGCAAGCGGGTGGCTGGAAGATGGATACCTCCGCCGTATTTAAGCGGGTTACTCAGTAACTTAAACTGTAACAAGTGATGTGACAGCGGGATTTATTGCTGACATTTAGCATTGGCAATGGTTAACTCAAACAATCTCCACGTTTGAATGACCATGGAACCAATAGAATGAAAAAACTCCCGTTGTCACTGCTGATCACCGCTGTTCTATGTGGTGGTTTGACGGCTTGCCAATCTACTTCCGCACCTGAAACCTTCGCAACTGCGGTGACCACAGTGTCAGCCGATCAGCAATTTGCGTCGTTTAGCGACCAATTTATTGAAGCCTTTTGGCTGGTCATGCCTACGTATGCACTCTATAGCGGTTATCACAAATATGATGCAACGCTGGAAGTGCCAAATGCTGAAAATCGTGCTGCCACCTTGGCATTTGTTGATACCTATCAAGCAAAGCTGAGTGCTTTCAATCCCAACGGTTTGTCGGCGGCACATCTGATCGACTATCGCTTATTAGAAAATTTACTGGCAAGCATTCGCTGGGATCTGACGACCTTTAAAGGTTGGCAGTGGGATCCTTCGTCTTACAACGTCGCGGGCAGCTTCGCGCAGATCATCAATGGCAATTATGCCGCAGAAGATGAGCGCTTGCGCAGTGCCCTAGGTCGATTAACCAATGTACCGGCTTATTACCAAGCCGCTAAAGCCAATATTGACCATCCCACTTTGGAACATACTCAACTGGGGATTTTGCAAAACCAAGGTGCTTTCTCGGTGTTAAACGATGAGCTGCTGACCAAGGTCAATACTTCTGGGTTAACGGCAAATGAAAAGCAGCTATTTGCCTCGCGTCTGACTGATGCAAAAGCGGCTATCACAGGTTATATCGACTACTTGAAGTCCCTAGAATCCGATCTGAAGCAAAACGGTGCTCGTAGTTTCCGTATCGGTGAAGCCTTATATGAGCAGAAATTTGCCTTCGATATTCAATCCGGTATGACTGCAAAGGAGCTGTATCAAAAAGCGCTGGCCGATAAAGCTAAAGTACAAACCGAAATGGCCAAACTGACCGATCAACTGTGGAATAAGTACTTTACCCAAGCCAAGCCGGCAGATGAGAAAGTCGCGATTCGTATGATGATCGATAAGCTGTCTTTGCAGCATGTGTCACGCGATCAGTTTGTCGATGAAGTGAAAAAGCTAATGCCGAAGCTGGTTAACTTTGTTGAAACCAAAGATTTGGTCGAACTTGACCCGAATGAACCTTTGGTGGTGCGCGAAACCCCAGAATATATGCGCGGTTTCGCTGGCGCGTCAGTCAGTGCGCCAGGCCCTTATGATAAAGGTGCCAACACCTACTACAACGTAACCCCGCTTGATGGTATGAGCGACGAGTCAGCCGAAAGTTATCTGCGTGAATATAATCACTGGATGCTGCAAATTCTCAATATCCATGAAGCGATCCCTGGTCATTACACCCAACTGGTTTACGCCAATAAATCACCGAGTCTGATTAAAAGCATTTTTGGTAACGGCGCCATGATTGAAGGCTGGGCGGTCTATGGTGAACGCATGATGCTGGAAGAGGGCTATGGTGATTTTGAACCAGAACTGTGGTTGATGTACTACAAATGGAACCTCCGCACCATCTGTAACACTATTTTGGATTACAGCATTCAAGTGAAGGGCATGAGCCATGATGAAGCAATTGCATTAATGACCCAAGAAGCATTCCAACAAACGGCAGAAGCCGAGGGTAAGTGGCGTCGAGCAACTTTAAGCCAAGTGCAGTTAACCAGCTATTATGCCGGTTACCGCGCGATTTATGATTTGCGCGATGAACTGAAAGCCAAACAGGGTAAGCAGTTCAATCTTAAGCAATTTCATGAACAGTTTTTGAGCTACGGCAGTGCGCCAGTGATGTATATCCGCCAATTGATGTTGAAATAATTGCCATCTCACAGCAAAGAAAAGGGTCTGCTGAAACTTTTCTTTGCTGTTGCTCAAATTAGAAGCGTCAGAATATTGACACTTGCACTATAAATGCGTTTAATGTGCAAATGATAATAATTAGCAATAGTATTGGCGCGCTATGAATTTTCTAGTAGTAACAGATGATGAACAGTGGCAACAAGCAGTAACACCATGGATTGCAAGCAAAACTGAAAATACTCCCCATCGTTTTGCACTTCATTCGCTGAAGGAGCAGCATCTTAAGCCGCAGTTAACCCCTGATGTGTTAGTGATGTTATCCAGACACTTCAAAAAACCTGCAGAACATCAACAGTTAGCTTGTTATACCCAGCTGCCGTGTATCTTTACATCACCAGAATCGATTGATGCCGATATTGCGCCTATCCTTGTCGACGAAAGCGACAGCTCAGAGATTGTGATTGACCCAAAAAATGGTGCCATCATTCTGCAAAACCGGATAGTGCAGCTCACCGATACTGAGTTGAAAATCTTTCAATACCTGTATGAGCAACAAGGTCAGGCTGTTAGCAAGCCGGAATTGCAGCAGCAGATATTGCAGCGTGATTTTGGCCAGTACGATCGGAATTTGGACATGCACATCGCCAATATTCGTAAAAAACTGCAGCAGGCAGGGCTTGCACGTAACTTGATTTTGACCGTGCGTGGTCGAGGCTACAGCTTTAATCACGAACACTTACAGTTCGCCCAGCCAGATCCCGTTTCTAACGTTTAAACCCTTGGGGAATTGGTTTATCCTAGTGCGCAAATTTTGGCGGGTTTTATGCCCGCAGCGTAGTAAGGATATTAAATGAGAGTTACAGCCAATTTCGATGGCGGGAATATCGAAGTACTCGATATTGCTGACAAAAATGACATCCGTTTAGCGATTCGCCCGGATGCAGGTGATGAGTTTTTTCAGTGGTTTAACTTTCGTTTTGAAGGGCTGGTGGGCAATCAATATTGCCTCAAAATCGTTAATGCCGGAAAGTCCTCTTACGTAAAAGGGTGGCATGATTACCAAGCGGTAGCGAGCTACGACCGTCAGCATTGGTTCCGCGTACCGACCCGATTTGATGGTGAACAACTAATCATCGACTTAGCTCTGGATGCCGACGCGATTCAAATTGCTTACTTCGCCCCTTATAGCTATGAGCGCCACCTCGATCTGCTCAGTGCTGTGCAAGTTCACCCAGAAGTCTCACTTGAACATCTTGGTTTGACCTTAGATGGTCGCGATATGACCTTGGTGAAGATTGGTGATGGTGCTGAGCACAAGAAAAACATCTGGATTACTGCACGTCAGCATCCAGGTGAAACCATGGCGGAATGGTTAGTTGAAGGTCTGCTTTATCGTCTGCTTGACTCAGATGATCCGGTTTCAAAACAGTTGCTGGATAAAGCTAACTTCTATGTTGTGCCGAATATGAACCCTGACGGTAGCGCCCGTGGTCATCTGCGTACCAATGCGGTTGGCGTTAATCTTAATCGTGAATGGCAAACCCCTTCGCTAGAAAAAAGCCCAGAAGTTTATTACGTCGTTAATAAGATGAAAGCTATCGGCGTCGACTTGTTCTATGACGTGCATGGTGATGAAGGCTTACCATATGTGTTCTTAGCCGGCTGTGAAGGTGTACCGGCGTGGGATGATCGCATGCAAGCGCTGCAAGATGCCTTTGAAAATGCGTTGTTGCTGGTTAGCCCAGATTTTCAGACTGAATTTGGTTACGGTAAAGATGAGCCGGGTAAAGCTAACTTAACCATCGCGTCAAATTGGGTGGCAAATACCTTTAAATGTTTGTCGAATACCTTGGAAATGCCATTTAAAGATAATCATAATCTTGCAGATCCAATGGAAGGTTGGTCACCACAGCGTTGTATCTATTTTGGTGAAGCATCACTGACAGCGATGCTGGCCGTTGTTGATTCATTGAGGTAAGCACTATGGCGTTAGTCGAATGTCCTGTTTGTAATAAGCGCATGTCGAGTAGAGCAACTCGCTGTCCTAGCTGCAATATTGCAGTGGGCGAGGAGAGTGAATCTGCAGCGCGTATTAGTAGCATCCAAAAATCAACCAAGCTGCAAACGCATAGCTTTTTGGCATTAACCCTGTTTATCGCCGGGGTGGTTATTTGGTTTTGGGGCGGTGAAGTCGCCCAAGGCAATCAGGCATTAGTCGGCGCGGTATGTTTTGCGTTTGGTTTTGTGGGTTATCTCATCACCCGGATTCGTATCGTATTGCACAAAAGGAAAGGCTCATGAGCGACGAACTGTTAAAAGTGATTGATGACATGCCGCTTGAGGTGTTTGAGCGTTTACGTACTGCGGCTGAAATTGGTAAGTGGGAAGATGGCTCATTACTGACAGAAGAGCAAAAAGAATCTACTTTGCAGTTAGTCATGCTATTTCAAGCGCGACGGTTCGATCAAAATGAGCACTTTACGATTGGTAAAGACGGTCAGGTCATTGAGTTGTCAAAAGCAGAACTCAAACGTCGCTTTAAAGGTGACACCATCGCCTCGTTTGACGAAAAAGAGCTGTAACAGAAAAGCCCCAATGTTTGGGGCTTTTTTGATCATCACGCACTGACAAATTTTGCTTAGTTAGGGGTAAGCTCGCCAACTAAATTGTGCTGCATTTCTACTCTTATCTGTGCTGCTGACAAGTTACGCGACAGCAAATAGTGCAGTTTAGTCAGCGCTGCTTCAATCGTCATATCGTAGCCACTGATCACCCCCGCATGCGCCAGCGCATTACCCGTGGCGTAGCCGCCCATATTGACGCGACCTTGCATACATTGGGTAAGGTTAACTAACACAATGCCACTGTCATGGGCATCTTTTAAGGTGTTAAGCAATGCCGGTTGTTGTGGCGCATTTCCGACACCGTAGGTTAGCAGGATCAGCGCTTTGACCGGTTGTTGTAGAATATTCTTAAAGATCTCATTGGAGATCCCTGGATAAAGTGTCACCACGCCAATCGGCTGCGAGGTCAGTTGCTGCACTTGCAGCGGTTTGATCTCGCCAGAGGCTAAGCTGCCAGCTCTCATCCTGATTTGAATTCCAGCTTCAAGCAACAAGGGATAGTTAGGCGATGCAAATGCATCAAACCCTTCTGCATGCACTTTAGAAGTGCGATTACCCCGAAATAGCTTGTTATTAAAAAACAAGCAGACTTCTGCGACCGGATAATTGGCCGCGATATACAAGGCGTTTAATAAGTTGGTTTGTCCGTCAGAACGTAGTTCCGATAACGGGATCTGAGACCCCGTCACAATTACCGGTTTGGACAAATCTTGCAGCATGAATGACAAGGCTGAGGCTGTAAACGCCATGGTATCTGTGCCGTGCAGAATCACGAAACCATCGTATTTATCGTAGTTTGCGGCAATATCATCGGCAATTTGCTGCCAATGTGCCGGCGACATATCAGAAGAGTCAATTAGCGGCGAGTATTCATGTAACACAAACTCAGGCATCTCTGCGCGGAAAAATTCCGGCATACCATTCAAGCACTCGGTGAGAAAGCCTGCCACCGGCACAAAACCATTTTCAGTTTTTTGCATCCCGATGGTACCGCCAGTGTAGGCAATATAAATCGATTTCTTATTCATGTGAGTAGGGGGTTGCCGCTAATGCTGCGGATTATAACAAAGGCCCACAAAAAAGCCCTGAATGTTCAGGGCTTATCCGGCGAGTCTGATTAAATACTGCACGCTTCGCAGTATAGATAGACATTTTTCGGGTCATCAAACGCAGCAAA
Source organism: Shewanella avicenniae (assembly GCF_017354945.1). Lineage (NCBI taxonomy): Bacteria > Pseudomonadati > Pseudomonadota > Gammaproteobacteria > Alteromonadales > Shewanellaceae > Shewanella > Shewanella avicenniae. The sequence goes on from NZ_CP071503.1 coordinate 1,899,831, forward strand.
ATCTTCTGCAACTTTGTTGAGTTGTTGCATTAATTTCTCGGTAGTGCTCATTTTGATGGTGGTTTGTGGCAGATACGCTGCCGCTGAACCTAATACGGCTTGCAGCATTTTTTGCTCTGGTGACAACTCTTTTTCAATGACGCGTAAATCATAGCTGGTTAATTTGGCTAATTCGGCGGCTTTGCCGATTGCCGCATCAAGATCACCTAATTCATCCACCAAACCGAGCTTCTTCGCCTCGATGCCTGACCAGACTCGGCCTTGAGCAATGCTGTCGACTTGCTCTAAGGTCATGTGGCGCGATTCAGCCACCATAGAGATAAAGTTGTGATAGCCTCGCTCGATATGCATCTGAATCGCGGCTTTGAATGATTCAGGTAAGGCGCGGGTCACAGACACTCCAGCAATATCGCTGGTGGCTACACCATCAGAGTGGATACCCAAGGCGGCCAGTGAATCTTCAAAGGTGGTCACCATACCAAAAATGCCGATAGAGCCGGTGATTGTGGCTGGATTGGCATAGATGTAATCGGCTGACGCTGAGATCCAATAACCGCCAGAGGCGGCAAGGCTGCTCATGCTCACCACTACAGGTTTACCTGCGGCTTGCAACGCCAGCACTTGTTGGCGGATCTGCTCTGACGCAAAGGCGCTGCCACCAGGGCTATCAACCCGAAGCACCACGGCTTTAATTTTGTCATCAAAACGGGCTTTTTTAAGGAGGTTGGCCGTACTGCGACCGCCAATGGTGCCCGCAGGTTGGTCGCCATTCAAAATATTCCCTTTGGCCACCACAATACCTATGCCTTCAGTTGGCACAATGCTTGGGGTCGGCGCAACGAGGTTGGCATAGTCGTAATAATCGATATGTTTAAAGCTATGACCTTTTTTGGCTTTTCCCACCAAGGCCAGCATCTCTTGGCGGAACTCTTCCTCGGTAACTAGCTTATCAACCCATTTTAGGTTGAGCGCCATCTGTGCAGCATCACCTTGGCTGTTTTTAAGTGCGGTAATGTAATCGGCACCTTGCAGTTGAAAATCGCGAGGCTCAAGCCCACGATTTTGGGCAACGGTCGCTGTAAAGACTTGCCAAACATCGTTCATCCACTTGCGATTAGCTTCTTTCGCAGCCTCAGACATATCATCGCGAATGTAGGGTTCAACGGCTGATTTGTAGGTGCCAACGCGGAATACGTGGGTGTTAACCTTAAGCTTTTCTAGCGCTGATTTGTAATAAGTTGGGTAGTTACCTAGGCCCTCAATCAGGGTTTGCCCCTGCTTATCGAGGTAAATTGTGTCGGCGTAACTGGCCAACAGATAGCGGTATTGATCGTAAAATGCGCCCATTGCAATCACGGGTTTACCGCTCTTTTTAAATTCAATGATGTGGCGGCCAATCGCTTCCAATTTGGTGAGACCACCAGATTGCATGTCCCCAGCGTCAATCACCAATGCCTTAATGCGGCTGTCTTGGGCTGCGCTGTCAATGGTATCGAGGATTTCAGCCAGCAGGATTTCGCCATTTTCATCTCGGTCATTCCCTTGATTCATTACCGCATCAAGTGGGGCGAGCTCAGTCTTTTGCTCGACGATTTTGCCTGCAAGGTTTAACAGCAGTGCAGAGCCATCTTCAATCTGAACCTCTTTATCAGTTGCAGATGCAGCAATAACGGCGACGACAACGATAAATAGAATTGGGAAAAAGATGATATTCAAGATCAGCTTGCGAACAAAGTTGATGACATTCCATATCAAAATCAACGTGTTCTTGGTGGTAAGCGGTTTTGCAGACATAGCGATTCCTAGCTTATTACAATGACCGATATGCTAACTGAAAACGCTGATGTCTGGTAATTTCATTTGTAAATCAATTTATCGTCACACTGAGAAAATTACATTAAAACACTACACCTTAGGTGGCATTGAGTGATCGACTTTTTACCGCTATGCTAGATTTAAACAACTGTTTGAATGGGTGAGTGATGAGCCAAACATTAGCGATGTTGCAGCCGTTGGATCTTGGATTTTGCCAGCTTAAAAATCGTGTGGTGATGGGCTCCATGCACACCGGTTTAGAAGAGGAAAAGCATGGCTTCGACAAGTTGGCGGTGTTTTATCGCGAGCGAGTGGAAGGCGGCGTAGGGTTAATTGTGACTGGTGGCATATCGCCCAATTTTCGTGGCCGATTAACTCCAGGGGCGACTCAGTTAAGTTTTCCGTGGCAGGTGGGCAAACATCGTATTGTGACGGATGCGGTTCACCAAGCTGGCGGTAAAATTTGTATGCAGCTACTGCACGCCGGACGCTACGGCTATCATCCATTTTCCTTGGCTCCATCGGCAATTAAGTCGCCCATCACGCCATTTACCCCGAAAGCCATGTCGCTGCGGCAAATTAAAGGCACGATCAAGGATTTTGCCCGCTCGGCAGCGCTCGCTAAAAAGGCGGGCTACGACGGTGTGGAGGTGATGGGTTCGGAAGGTTATCTCATTAACCAATTTATCTGTACACGTACGAATCAGCGCGATGATCAATATGGCGGCAGTTTTGAAAAACGGATCCAATTTGCGTTGGATGTTGTGGCAGCAATTCGCGCCCGTGTAGGTGCTGAATTTATCATTATCTTTCGTTTGTCGATGTTGGATTTAGTGGATAACGGCTCGAATTGGACTGAAGTTGTGGCGCTGGCAAAAGCGCTTGAGACCACTGGCGTCAATTTGATTAATACTGGCATTGGTTGGCATGAGGCGCGTATTCCTACGATTGCGACCAGCGTCCCTCGTGCGGCGTTTAGTTGGGTGACGGAAAAGCTGCGCCGTGAAGTGTCAATTCCGCTCATTGCAACCAATCGGATAAATATGCCAGAAGTTATTGAGCATATTTTGCAGTCGGGCCAAGCGGATATGGTGTCGATGGCGCGGCCGTTATTGGCCGATCCGCAATTCGTCAATAAGGCCGCTGCTGGGCATGACGCATTGATAAATACCTGCATAGGCTGTAATCAGGCCTGTCTTGATCATACCTTTAAGCTGCAGCGCGCGACCTGTTTGGTAAACCCGCGAGCGGTTTATGAAACCGAAATAAACTTTACGCCGGTGACGAAGGCTAAAAGTCTTGCTGTGGTGGGGGCGGGGCCTGCAGGTTTGGCATTTGCGGTGTATGCCGCTGAGCGTGGCCACCGAGTGACCTTGTTTGAAGCCAATGGCGAGATTGGTGGCCAGCTTAACTTTGCCAAAAATATTCCAGGTAAAGAGGAGTTCAACGAAACGCTGCGTTATTTCCGCGCGCAATTAGATCAGCATAACGTTGATGTGAGGTTAAATTGCGAATTTAGCAGTAAGGATGCCAGTGGTTTTGATGAGGTCATAATTGCGACCGGTGTTCGACCAAGACAGCTTGATATTGAGGGAATCAATCATCCCAAGGTCATGAGTTACCAAGCGTTATTAAGTGGCCAACAGCAGGCGGGTTCAAGCGTTGCGATTATCGGTGCTGGTGGCATAGGGGTTGATGTAGCGCACTTTCTTGCGGAGCGAACCTCTGCCACCTTAGTGCCTGAAAAATGGTACGCCCGCTGGGGGATTGATACCCAGTATCAGCATCGTGGCGGCTTAGTTGATGCGTTAGAAACCGAGCAACCTTCTGAACCGCGTGAACTGTATCTACTGCAACGTAAGCCAACGCCGATTGGGAAAGGATTGGGGAAAACCACTGGTTGGATTCATCGCGCCATGTTGAAATTGCATCATGTGAAGCAGTTGGTGGGGGTTGAGTATAAAAAGGTTGATGATGATGGACTGCATATTGTCCATCAAGGCCAAGCCAAGTTGTTGCCGGTAGATACTGTGGTTATCTGCGCTGGGCAGGAATCAAATGGTCAGTTAGCCGATGAGTTAATCGCGGCTGGAATTGCAGTCCATCTGATCGGCGGGGTGAAGATTGCCGCTGAGTTGGATGCAAAACGCGCAATACGCGATGCGGCTTTGCTGGCGGCAGCCATATAGCATTTACATAGACACGGTTAACCACAAGGTTAACCGTAGCTGTGCTGATATACCGGCGGCATTTCAGCGCCTTCGCTGGAGAGTTCTAAATCAAGATCTTCGCTTGGAATGCAGCAGCAGGGCAGACATTCATCGGCGGCAAGCTCTGCCAGCGGCTCGATAACATATTGCACTGCGCCGCTGCGGATTTTGGTGCGGCAAGCACCGCAAAAACCACTGCGGCACTCAGAGAAGATCCGCACCTGTTTATCTTCAAGGATTTCAAGCAGGGTTTGTTGTTCCTGCTGCCAATTCCACAGCAGCAGGGGCTCGCCTTGCAGATAAACGATTGGGCGTTTTTTAAAGATCAAAGTCGGAGAACTCATTTTCATCTACTGCAGCGTCAATTTGACCTACAAGATAAGAAGATACTTCAACTTCTTGCGGAGCTACTTGTACTGCGTCACTTTCCAACCAGTTTTTCATCCACGGCAGCGGATTACTACGCTCTTGATAGGGCGCTGGCAGATTGACTGACTTCATCCGTTCATTACTGATGTACTCAACGTAGTGACATAAAATCGCTTCGTTCAAGCCGATCATTGAGCCATCTTTGAACAGATACTTGGCCCAGGCTTTTTCCTGCTCTGCCGCACGATAGAAAATATCATAGGCTTCTTGATGACACTCTTTAGCGATTTCGCCCATTTCTGGATCATCGCGACCCGCTTGCATCAAGTTAATGATGTGCTGAGTTGAGTTCAAATGCAGTGCTTCATCACGAGCGATCAAACGAATGATCTTGGCATTACCTTCCATCAAACGGCGTTCAGCAAAGGCAAATGAGCAGGCAAAGCTGACGTAGAAACGAATCGCTTCGAGCGCATTCACTGACATCATGCACAAATAAAGTGCCTTTTTCAGCTCACGCAAGGTGACGTTAACGGTTTCACCATTGAACTGCAGCGAACCTTCACCGTGCAGGTGGTAGTACTGAGTCATATTGATCAAACGATCATAGTAATTCGCAATGTCACCCGCGCGTTTGAGGATCTCTTGGTTCACCACGATGTCGTCAAACACTTCTGATGGGTCATTCACAATGTTGCGAATGATATGAGTATAAGAGCGACTATGAATGGTTTCGGAGAATGACCAAGTTTCAATCCAAGTTTCCAACTCGGGCAGCGACACCAAAGGCAAAAACGCAATATTCGGTGAACGGCCTTGAATCGAGTCCAATAACGTTTGATATTTCAAGTTAGATAAAAAGATATGCTTTTCATGATCAGGCAGCGAAGCAAAATCAATTTTATCACGTGAAACATCAACTTCTTCTGGACGCCAAAAGAAAGACAGCTGTTTTTCAATCAGCTTTTCAAACACTTCATATTTTTGTTGGTCGTAACGTGCAACGTTAACTGCTTGACCGAAAAACATCGGTTCACGGGTTGCATCGTTCGGCGTTTGACAAAAAATCGAATAAGCCATAATCCATTCTTCCAAACAGTCGGGGCCAATTTGGCCCCGTTTAATATTTATTAAATCTTACATGCACCGCCAGCGCAGCCATCGTCTTCCTTCTCGACAGCAGCGAAATCGTCGTGCTTATCAGAGGCACCGTCACGGGTGTTATGATAATACAGCGTCTTCACACCCAGCTTGTAGGCTGTTAGCAAATCTTTCAGCAGCAACTGCATTGGTACTTTGCCACTGTCATATTTAGATGGGTCATAGTTGGTGTTAGCAGAGATCGATTGATCGATAAACTTCTGCATAATACCTACTAATTGCAGGTAACCATCATTGCTCGGCATTTGCCACAACAGCTCGTAGTTTTCGCGAAGCTGTTCAAAATCTGGTACCACTTGTTTCAGTTGGCCATCTTTTGATGCCTTAACACTGATTAAACCGCGTGGAGGTTCAATGCCGTTGGTCGCGTTAGAGATCTGTGATGAGGTCTCTGATGGCATTAGCGCTGACAGGGTAGAGTTACGCAAGCCGTATTCTTTGATGTCATTGCGCAGCTGTTCCCAATCTAAATGCAGTGGTTCAGAACAGATTTTGTCTAAATCACGCTTGTAGGTATCGATTGGCAAAATGCCTTTGGCATAGGTGGTTTCATTGAACAGTGGGCAAGCACCTTGCTCTTTTGCCAGTTTCATTGACGCCTTCAGTAGGTAGTACTGAATTGCTTCAAAGGTTTTATGGGTCAGGTTATTACCGCTGCCATCAGAATATTTCACGCCATGCTTCGCCAAATAGTTAGCAAAGTTGATCACGCCAATACCCAAAGTACGGCGATTCATCGACGCAGTGTGTGCCGCTGGAATTGGGTAATCTTGATAATCCAGCAGATTATCGAGCGCGCGTACGGCCAAATCAGCTAAGCCTTCAATTTCATTCAATTCAGAAATTGCGCCTAAGTTGAGAGCTGATAGCGTACACAGCGCAATCTCACCGTTTGGATCGTTCACGTCGTTCAGTGGTTTAGTTGGCAGTGCGATTTCCAAACACAGGTTGGATTGACGTACTGGCGCCACTTGTGGGTCAAACGGGCTATGGGTGTTGCAGTGGTCCACGTTTTGAATGTAGATACGGCCAGTAGAGGCACGTTCTTGCATCATCAACGAGAACAGCTCGACCGCGCGCAGCGAGCGTTTGCGAATGCTTGGGTTTTGTTCGTATTGGGTGTACAAACGCTCAAATTCTGCTTGGTCAGCAAAGAATGCATCGTAAAGACCTGGCACGTCTGATGGGCTAAACAAAGTGATGTTTTCGCCTTTGATCAAACGTTGATACATCAGCTTGTTGATCTGTACGCCGTAGTCCAAATGGCGGATACGGTTGTCGTCGACACCACGGTTGTTTTTCAAAACCAGCAGTGATTCAACTTCTAAGTGCCACAGTGGGTAGAACAGGGTTGCTGCGCCGCCACGAACACCACCTTGCGAGCAGGACTTAACCGCCGTTTGGAAATGCTTATAAAAGGGAATGCAACCAGTGTGGAATGCTTCACCGCCACGGATTGGGCTACCGAGCGCACGAATACGACCGGCGTTGATGCCGATACCGGCACGTTGGCTGACGTACTTCACAATCGCCGACGAGGTGGCGTTAATCGAATCTAAGCTGTCGCCAGTTTCAATCAATACACATGAACTGAATTGACGCGTTGGCGTACGCACGCCGGCCATAATTGGCGTTGGCAGTGAGATCTTAAACGTGGATACCGCATCGTAGAAATCACGCACGTACTGCAAGCGGGTTTCTTTTGGATAACGGGCAAACAAACATGCCGCTACCAGAATGTAGAGAAACTGCGCGCTTTCGTAGACTTCATGCGTCACACGGTTTTGTACTAAATATTTGCCTTCAAGCTGCTTCACTGCGGCGTAAGAGAAGGTCATATCGCGCCAATGATCGATATAGCTATCAAGAATGTCTAATTCTTCAGCCGTGTAATCTTCGACGATGTGTTTGTCGTATTTGCCTAATTCAACCAGCTTGGTTACATGGTCACGTAGCTTTGGTGGTTCAAACTGGCCAAAGGCCTTTTTGCGCAGATGGAAAATGGCCAAGCGCGCCGCTAAAAATTGGTAGTCTGGTGACTCAGGCGAGATCAGGTCAGCAGCTGCTTTGATAATCGTTTCGTGAATCGCTTCCGTTGGGATGCCGTCATAAAACTGCAGATGTGAGCGAAGTTCAACTTCAGAAACTGATACGTTAGAGAGGTCTTCAGCCGCCCAGGTGATTACGCGATGGATCTTGTCCAGATCGATCACTTCACGTGCGCCGCTGCGCTTGGTCACTGTCATATTGCTATTCATGGAGTCTAGCCCTGGTCAATTTTCTTATAGTGATGGAGGAATCCATCTAACTTCCGATGTAAACAAAAGTCTTCAACAGGCCTATCTTTTGCCTGTTTACTCTATTCGCTACCAGCGCAACACTAATCTACTGCTTGTGTGTGTGCTTATAGGTAACACACTATATATGGTGTGTCTTTGTTTGATATACATCAAGATAATGAGGTTATTGGGGATTTGCAAGGGGTAACGAAGCGCATATCTTGTGGATATCTACGCCATTGTTCCCTCTCACATTGATAAAGTGCCGTCAATACGGGGGATTGCGGTTGATGACGCAAAAGTGCGCAATCAAACAAAAAAATTTCGACTGCCAAAATAAGCAGCAGATGTAACACGATCGTGATCCGATCTGAATCTGAGTTAGCCTATCTATCGATCAATAAATGCTAATAAATCGGTAGGGGAATTGAGTGTAAGATCTGCGCCCCAACGCTCAGGCGTATCATGTTCGGCCAAGTAGCCCCAACCAGCCAATACACTCGGCATTTGCACATTGCGCGCCGCAATAATATCCCGTTCAGCATCCCCTAAATAGGCGATTTCCGCCGGATTGAGTACTAGTTGTGATGCCGCTAGTCGCATGGGCTGAATATCGGGCTTGCGATACAGGGTACTGTCTGCGCTGATGATGGATTTCATCAAGGGTGTCAGCCCAAGTTTGGTCAGCAATGGCCGAGTAAAGCGGGCTGGCTTATTGGTAACCACGCCGAGTTTGATGCGATGCTGCAGGGCAAAATCCAATAACAGGTCGATCCCATCGAATACACGGGCGCAATCACCATTCACACTGAGGTAATGCTCAAGTAGCGCTAAGCGTACGGATTCAGTGTGCTCGGCATCGAGATCAGGTTGTGCGGCTTTAACAAGTCCTAAAGAGCCATGAGAAGCGACAGAGGTAAGATAGTGTTCGTCAGCGAGGCAGGGCAGTTTAAACTGCGACAGGGCGCGATACAGCGCTTCGATAAGATCTGGCGCTGTATCAACCAGCGTACCATCAAGATCAAAAAGTAAACCGTTAATCTGAGGTAACGCAGGCATGGTATTATCCTAATTTTTGACAAGCAATCATGTAGTTCACTTCAAGATTTTTGGTGTACGAAAAGATTGAAGTAAGAGGATTGTATTTGATACCGATCGCATCGCGACAGTGCAGTTCGGTTTTCTCAACCATGTCGATGAGCTCAGATGGCCGAATATATTTATCGTGCTCATGGGTACCCACTGGCAGCATTTTCAACACGTATTCAGCCGCGACAATGGTTTGTAGCCATGACATCAGATTGCGGTTGATGGTCGAGAAAAATACCCAGCCATCATCGGCTACCATATCGCAACAAGCGCGGATAACCGAAAGCGGGTTAGGCACGTGCTCCAGCATCTCCATGCAGGTCACCACATCGTATGCACCTTGATGCGTCTGTGCATGTTCTTCGGCGGTTTGCTGCAAATAGTCGATAGTCACGCCTTTTTCGAGCGCGTGTAAGCGGGCGATTTCGAGTGGCTCATGGCCCATATCAAGCCCGGTGACCTTTGCCCCAATGCGCGCCATGCTTTCAGCAAGGATTCCGCCACCACAGCCGACATCTAACACCTTCTTATCAAAAATACCGCCTGCTTTTAGGTCGATATAGTTTAGGCGAAGTGGGTTTAGTTCGTGCAGAGGCTTAAATTCACCGTGCGGATCCCACCAACCGGCCGCCATTTTTTCAAACTTTGCAATTTCCTGCGGATCAACATTGGCGTTTTGAGACATGTATTCACTCGATTCCTGTCGACAAATAATGTGGGCATTATAACCTTATCTGTCTGATTAATTACCAGCGAAATTAGTGACATTGCTTTGTGCCATTAATCACTTGTCGCTAATTGAAAGCCTGCAACAATGATGCTAGGTAACATTTTGAATTACCGGTTGTTCATTAAATCAACGAACCTGAGCGTTTTCATTCACGCAACGGGAAACAAAGCTTACCAGCCCGCAGTTATGTGGTAGAATACCAAATTACGTTTTTCAGGCTCGGCAATGACATGGACTTAATAATAGTTGTCAGCTAATACAAGGGGATCGAGCAGTTTATGACTGACCAGGCTTCATCAATTTCACCAATAAATATTGAAGACGAACTCAAAAATTCCTACCTCGACTATGCGATGAGCGTAATCGTTGGACGGGCCCTGCCAGATGTTAGGGACGGTCTCAAACCAGTTCACCGTCGCGTCTTATTTGCGATGAACGAGCTGAAAAACGACTGGAATAAACCTTATAAGAAATCGGCCCGTGTTGTCGGCGACGTAATCGGTAAATACCACCCGCACGGCGATAGCGCGGTATATGACACCATCGTGCGTATGGCGCAGCCGTTCTCGTTGCGTTACACCCTGGTTGATGGTCAAGGTAACTTCGGTTCTATCGATGGTGACGCGGCAGCGGCAATGCGTTATACCGAAATCCGCATGGAAAAGCTGGCACACCAACTGCTGGCTGACTTAGATAAAGAAACTGTGGATTATGTGCCGAACTACGACGGTACAGAAATGATCCCTGAAGTACTGCCAACGCGTGTACCTAACCTGCTGATTAACGGTTCATCGGGTATCGCTGTTGGTATGGCAACCAACATTCCGCCACACAACATCACCGAAGTGATCAAAGGTTGTTTGGCGTTGATTGAAGAGCCTGAACTGTCGATTGAGCAGTTGATTGAATATATTCCGGGCCCAGATTTCCCAACCGCTGCAATTATCAATGGCCGTAAAGGTATTGAAGACGCCTACCGCACTGGTCGCGGCAAGGTGATCATGCGCGCGCGCGCTTCATTTGAAACCGATGAACATAACGGCCGTGAGCGTATTATCGTCACCGAAATCCCATATCAAGTGAACAAAGCACGCTTGATTGAGAAGATTGCAGAGCTGGTTAAAGATAAACGTATCGAAGGTATTAGCGGCCTGCGCGATGAGTCTGACAAAGACGGTATGCGCATCGTTATCGAAATTAAGCGCGGTGAAGTTGCAGAAGTTGTGTTGAACAACCTGTATGCCCAAACCCAGATGCAATGTTCTTTCGGTATCAACATGGTGGCGTTGGCAAATGGCCAACCTAAGCTATTCAACCTGAAAGAGATGCTGGAAGCTTTTATTCTGCATCGCCGCGAAGTGGTTACCCGTCGTACCGTTTTCGAATTGCGCAAAGCACGTGACCGTGCCCATATATTGGAAGCACTGGCTGTTGCGTTGTCTAACATCGATCCAATCATTGAGTTGATTAAAGCATCTGCGAGTCCAGCAGACGCCAAAACTGGCCTGATGGCACAAGGTTGGGAACTCGGTAACGTTCGCGAAATGCTTGAAAAAGCTGGTGATGATGCAGCTCGTCCAGAATGGCTTGAACCAGAGTATGGCATTCGTGACGGTCTCTACTATCTGACCGAACAACAAGCACAAGCAATTCTTGATCTGCGCTTGAACAAGCTGACCGGTCTAGAACACGAAAAAATCCTGCAAGAATATGTTGATCTTCTGGATATCATTGCTGGTTTATTACATATCCTGCGTAGCCCAGCACGCTTGATGGAAGTGATCAAAGAAGAACTTGACCAAGTGTTGGCTGATTTTGGCGATGAACGTCGCACAGAAATCACTGCATCATCAGCGGATATAAATCTCGAAGATTTGATCACTGAAGAAGACGTGGTCGTGACACTGTCACACTTAGGTTATGCAAAATACCAACCGCTGACGGACTATCAAGCGCAGCGCCGTGGTGGTAAAGGTAAAGCTGCAACCAAAGTAAAAGATGAAGACTTTGTCGAACGTCTGTTGGTGGCTAACACTCACGACACCATTTTGTGTTTCTCAGACTTTGGTAAGTTGTATTGGATGCGCGTATTTGAATTGCCACTGGCAAGTCGTCAATCACGCGGTAAGCCAATTGTGAACTTGTTACCTTTGTCGGAAGGTGAACGTATCACAGCGATTCTGCCAGTACGTGAATACGAAGAAGGCAAATACATCATCATGGCGACCTCACACGGCACCGTGAAGAAAACCGCATTGACTGAATATAGCCGTCCGCGTAGCAACGGTATTATTGCCGTGAACCTGAAAGATGGTGACCAGTTGATCGGTGTGGATATTACCGACGGCAGCAATGAGATCATGCTGTTCTCTGATGCGGGAAAAGTGGTGCGCTTTAAAGAAGCGGAAGAATCCATTGTCACTGACGAAGACGGTAATCCAGTATTGGATGAAAACGGTGAAGTACAAGTGAACTTCAAAGGTGTGCGCCCAATGGGACGTAACGCTACCGGTGTTCGTGGTATTGCATTAGAAGATGGCCAAAAAGTTGTATCACTGATTGTGCCGAAATCTGAAGATCCAATCCTGACAGTTACCGAAAACGGTTACGGTAAGCGTACGGCTATCGATGAGTATCCATCGAAGAGCCGTGCAACCAAAGGTGTAGTATCTATTAAAGTCTCAGATCGTAACGGGCCGGTCGTTGGCGCAGTTCAAGCCGCTGAAAACGACGAAATCATGCTGATCAGTGACAAAGGTACTTTGGTTCGTACTCCTGTGTCTGGTGTGTCGCTGATTGGTCGTAACACCCAAGGTGTGACCATCATCCGTACCGCAGATGATGAACGAGTGGTCGGACTGCAGCGCATTGACGAAATTCAATCTAACGGCGATGATATCGATTCGGAAGTAGTGGAAGATGAAACCTCAGCTACTACGCCAGATGCGCCGCAGGATGATGCCGAAGAGTAACCATTCTTAGCAGTAGTAACGAGCGTCCGATGAGACGCTCGTTTTATTTGTGCCTTATATATTTCCAAGGAGAAGATCAGTGAGTACGGTGTACAACTTTTGTGCCGGGCCAGCCATGTTGCCAGCTCCCGTTTTAGCTAAAGCGCAGCAAGAATTATTGGATTGGCAAGGCTTAGGCGTTTCAGTGATGGAAGTGAGCCATCGCGGTGCACCTTTCATTGAACTGGCGACCCAGTCAGAAAAAGATCTTCGTGCCTTAATGAACATTCCTGATAACTACAAAGTGCTGTTTATGCATGGCGGTGGTCGCGGTCAGTTCGCAGCAGTAGTGAATAACTTTCTCGGTGATAATGGTCGCGCACTCTATTTGCTATCGGGCCAATGGTCGACCTCCGCGGCGGAAGAAGCGGTACGTTTGGTGGGCGAAGATGCTATCGATACATTAAACATTGTCGAAAAAGTGGATGGTTTGAATAATGTGGTGTTGCCAAGCTTACAGGGTGACGCTGGCCAGTATCGCTATGTGCATTATTGTCCGAATGAAACGGTTGATGGCATTGAAATCTTTGACACGCTCGACAGTAGCTGGCCGATTGTGGCGGACATGTCGTCAACCATTATGTCGCGCGAAATCGACGTGAGTAAATTTGCGGTTATCTACGCTGGCGCGCAGAAGAATATTGGTCCATCAGGTTTGACGCTGGTGATTGTACGTGAAGATATGTTAGCGCTGCCAGTGGTACATCCGTCATCGATTATGGATTACCGCATCGCTGCTGCAAAAGATTCAATGTTCAATACACCACCTACCTTTGCATGGTATCTAGCGGCTGAAGTGTTCAAATGGTTGCTCAATGCTGGCGGTGTCGCAGCGATGGAGAAAACCAATATCGCCAAAGCGGAATTGTTGTATCACTGCATCGACAGCTTGCCATTCTATAAAAACGGTGTGGCGACTGAAAACCGTTCGCGTATGAATGTGACCTTCCAGTTGGCTGACGAATCACTCGATAAAGCGTTTCTTAAAGAAGCCGAAGCACAAGGTTTAGTTGCCTTAAAAGGCCATCGGATTGTGGGCGGTATGCGTGCGAGTATCTACAACGCCATGCCACTTGAAGGCGTTCAAAAACTGGTTGAATTTATGACGGCGTTTGCTGCCAAAAATAGCTAAGTGATGATGCATTAAAGATAAACAAAAAGCGGATGATTTAATCATCCGCTTTTTTATGCTGTGGCCAACACTAAAATGTTACTACTGACCTGATGAACAGCCACTCAGGCAAGCGTTCATCAGTTGCTATGGGCAAATCACAACACCTTGGCGATAGCTGCGGCTAAGTAATCAACGTTGGCTTCGGTGATACCGGCGATACTCATACGGCTAGAATCTACCATGTAGATACCGTGTTCATGTTTCAGCAGCGCAACTTGCTCTGGGGTAATTCCGAGGAAAGAGAACATCCCTTTTTGGCGAGCGATAAAGCTAAAGTCACGGGTAACGCCTTGCGCTTTGATACGTTCAACCAGCATGGCGCGATTACCGTTGATGCGATCACGCATCACTTGCAGCTCTTCATGCCATTGAGCTGTTAATTCAGTAGATGCCAGAATCGTTTCAACTAAGGCCGCACCGTGAGCTGGCGGCATTGAGTAGTTACTACGAACAACGTGCAGCATGACTGACTGGGCAATCGCGGCTTTGTCGCTATCTTTGGCAATAACGGCGCAAGCACCAATACGCTCACGGTATAAGCCAAAGTTCTTTGAACAAGAGGCACATAAGATCATCGCATCAACAGCGTCAGCCATGTTACGTACGCCGTAGGCGTCTTGATCTAGGTTTTCGCCAAAGCCTTGGTACGCCATATCGAGCAATGGTGTAAAACCGCGTTCTTGCGCAACAGCAACCACTTGATCCCACTGATCAGGCGTTAAATCTTCACCGGTTGGGTTGTGGCAGCATGCATGCAACAACACCACGTCATTGGCACCCAGTGTTTTAAGCTTGTCTAACATAGCGTCAAAACGCAGCGCATTGTTTTCGGTGTCGTAATAAGGGTATTTATCGACGGCTAAACCAGCTGCTTTAAAAATGCTGATGTGGTTCGCCCAAGTTGGGTCGCTTACCCATACAGTCGCATCAGGATTACAGCGTTTGATGAAATCAGAGGCAACTCGCAGTGAACCAGTACCACCTGGTGTTGACACGCTGCGAATACGATTGCTCAGCACTGCGCTGTGTGTTGCACCAAATGCCAGTTCGCAGATCAGACGGTTGAACTCTGGGCTACCCGCTGGGCTGATATAAACTTTTGAGGTCTCGGTTTCAGTGCGAATACGTTCTGCAGTTTTAACGCATGCAAGAATAGGTGTGTGGCCTGCAGGGTCTTTATAAACACCGACACCTAAGTCGATTTTATCTGTACGAGGATCTTCACGAAATTGTGCCATCAGACCAAGAATCGGATCCGCTGGCATGGGGTTTAATGCATTGAACATCGAGTCTTCCGTTTATAGTTATGTGTGACAGAATTGTTAGCATAGCGGTTAAAGCCGCCTGTGTTAATCTGCATTATTTTCAAAGAAAAATTATCACATGTACAGATAAATGAACGAAATCCTTCATCTTTGTACATTTCTGTTGACGGATTGTCGAAAAAGCATTTATTGCTTATTTTTTGTGCTGTAATGCTTGGCTATTACAAAAAATCGTTGAATTAAGGCGTCATTGGGTTACTTTAACCATACGAAGACGTAAATCAGGTGCCGATATCGGAGAGCGTTAAGATCCTCAGCTCAGTTACATCGACCTACATAAGCGCGAAAAACGACGCCGTAGGTTTATCAAGCAACTTATATCAAAACTAGAAATAGCTAAATATTATGAAACAGTTACACCTGAATAAAGTCTATCGTTTTAACGGTGAAGTAAATATTCCCGGCTCTAAAAGCATCTCAAACCGAGCCTTATTGTTAGCAGCCTTAGCAAAAGGTAAAACCACGCTCACTAATTTGCTCGATTCCGACGACATCCGGCATATGTTAAATGCGCTGCGGCAGTTAGGGGTTAAGTACCAACTTTCAGCAGACAAGCGCACCTGCACCGTTGAAGGTAATGCGGGGCCATTTAATAAGTCACAACCCTTGTCTATGTTTTTAGGTAATGCTGGCACAGCAATGCGCCCTCTGTGCGCCGCATTAACCCTTGGCAGTGGCGATTTTGAGCTTACCGGTGAACCGCGTATGGAAGAGCGTCCAATCAAGGATTTAGTGGATGCAATTGCGCAACTGGGAGCTAACATTCAATATCTTAAGAACGAAGGTTATCCTCCTGTAAATATTTTGGGTTCAGGGCTTTCTGGCGGAACGGTCAAGATATCTGGTGCGTTATCCAGCCAGTTCCTCACCGCATTATTGATGGTTGCCCCCTTGGCCAAAGGTGATGTTGAAATTGAGGTGGTGGGAGAACTGGTTTCAAAACCTTACATCGACATCACCTTGGCACTGATGGCTAAATTTGGTGTCAATGTCGACAATCAGCAATATCAACGTTTCCTTGTGAAAGGGAATCAACAATACATCGCTCCCGGCGCCTTGCTGGTTGAAGGTGATGCGTCATCAGCGTCTTATTTTCTTGCCGCGGGTGCGATTGCCGGTGGTGAAATTAAGGTGACAGGTGTTGGCAAGCAGAGCATTCAAGGCGATGTGAAGTTTGCTGATGCGCTTGCGGCGATGGGCGCAGATATTGAATGGGGTGATGACTACATCATTGCCCGAGGCAGTAAATTGCATGGCATTGATATGGATATGAATCATATTCCTGATGCTGCCATGACGATTGCAACCGCTGCATTATTTGCAGAAGGCGAGACTAAGCTCACCAATATCTATAACTGGCGTATTAAAGAAACCGATCGCCTAGCGGCGATGGCGACAGAATTACGAAAAGTCGGTGCAACAGTGGTAGAAGGGGAAGATTTTATCCAGATCACGCCTGCTGCGAAGATCAAGCATGCCGAGATCGATACCTATAATGATCACCGTATGGCAATGTGTTTCTCGTTGGTGGCGTTTAGTGATGCGGGTGTCACCATTAATGACCCGGATTGTACCTCAAAGACATTCCCTGATTACTTTGCGCAGTTCCAATTGCTTGCTTGCCATTGATCAAAGTGCCGAAGCCTTCGGCATTTAGTCACATGTTTGCTAAAAATCGCCGACTTCGAGGACGATATTGATATATAATATCGTCCGCTCATTTTCGAGGACGGCTTTTAAGCTTTCCTTTCGAAAGACTATTACTTGGAGGAATATATGTCTGATCGGGCGCCTGTCGTCACCATTGATGGTCCTAGCGGTGCAGGGAAGGGAACGATTAGTCAGCTACTTGCCAGCCATTTAGGTTGGAAGTTTCTGGATAGTGGTGCGATCTATCGAGTACTTGCTCTTGCTGCCATTCACCATAATGTTGAACTCGACAACGAAGAAGCGATCACCCTATTGGCGTCTCATTTAGACGTCCAGTTTTTCGCTGCCTCAGAGCAAGAATCTTCAAAAATTGTGCTTGAAGGTGAAGATGTTACCCAAAGTATTCGCTCACAGGAGTGTTCGGATGCTGCTTCTCGGGTTGCGGTCTTTCCCCGAGTTCGTGAAGCACTTTTGCGTCGCCAACGCGCATTCAAAGTTGAGCCAGGTTTGATCGCTGATGGTCGCGACATGGGCACCATCGTATTCCCTAATGCGCCAGCTAAATTATTTTTAACTGCATCAGCGGAAGAACGCGCGCAACGGCGCTATAATCAGTTGCGAGAGAAGGGCTTTGATGTTAATATCGGCACCCTTTTAACCGAGATTAAAGACCGTGATTTCAGGGACATGAACCGTGCAGTAGCGCCACTTGTTCCCGCTGATGATGCTTTGTTCATCGACACCACGGGTCTCGCGATTGAAGATGTATTTGCGCAAGCGCTGAAATACATTCAAGACAAATTATCTGCTGCAGCTGTTTAACAGCTGTGGTTTTGGTATTCACCATATGGATTTGGTGAATTATTGACATAACCCCATGTTCAGGATGCAACATGGCTTTTTAAATTAAGTTAATTAAACATGACTGAATCTTTTGCTGATCTGTTTGAACAATCCCTTCAACAACTGGAATTCCGCCCAGGTTCTATCGTTCGTGGTACTGTAGTTGCTATCGAAAACGGTGTAGTGCTGGTTGACGCTGGTCTGAAATCTGAAAGCCCAATCCCTGCAGAACAATTCAAAAACGCTCAAGGCGAATTGGAAATTGCTGTAGGCGACGAAGTTGATGTAGCGCTGGATAGCGTTGAAGACGGTTTCGGTGAGACTCAACTGTCTCGTGAAAAAGCGAAACGTCACGAAGCTTGGATCGTTCTCGAAAAAGCTTACGAAGATAACGAAACTGTTATCGGCGTTATCAACGGCAAAGTTAAAGGCGGTTTCACTGTTGAGTTGAACGGTATCCGTGCATTCTTGCCTGGTTCTCTGGTTGACGTTCGCCCTGTGCGCGATACTGCTCACCTGGAAAACAAAGAGCTGGAATTCAAGGTTATCAAACTGGATCAGAAACGTAACAACGTAGTGGTTTCTCGCCGCGCTGTTATTGAATCTGAAAGCAGTGCTGAGCGCGATGCTCTGCTGGAAAACCTGCAGGAAGGTCAATCTGTTAAAGGTATCGTTAAGAACCTGACCGACTACGGTGCATTCGTAGATCTGGGCGGTGTTGACGGCCTGCTGCACATCACTGACATGGCATGGAAACGCGTTAAGCATCCATCAGAAATCGTTAACGTTGGTGATGAAATCGAAGTTAAAGTGCTGAAATATGACCGTGAACGTACTCGCGTATCACTGGGTCTGAAACAACTGGGTGAAGACCCATGGTTGGAAATCAGCAAACGCTACCCAGAAAACACTCGTTTGTCTGGTCGCGTAACTAACCTGACTGACTACGGTTGCTTCGTTGAAATCGAAGAAGGCGTTGAAGGTCTGGTACACGTTTCTGAAATGGATTGGACTAACAAGAACATCCACCCATCTAAAGTTGTTAGCTTGGGCGATGAAGTTGAAGTTCTGGTACTGGATATCGACGAAGAACGTCGTCGTATCTCTCTGGGTCTGAAACAATGTAAGACTAACCCATGGGAAGACTTCGCTAACCGTTACGCTAAAGGCGACAAAGTAACTGGTAAGATCAAGTCAATCACTGACTTCGGTATCTTCATCGGTCTTGACGGCGGTATCGATGGTCTGGTTCACCTGTCTGACATCTCTTGGAATGCTGCTGGCGAAGAAGCTGTTGGCGAATACAAGAAAGGTGATGAAATCACTGCAGTTGTACTGTCAGTTGATCCAGAACGTGAGCGTATCAGCCTGGGCGTTAAGCAAACTGAAGACGATCCATTCAATGCTTACTTGGCAGACAAGAAGAAAGGTTCTATTGTAACAGGTACTGTTACTGCAGTTGACGCTAAAGGTGTTACTGTTGAACTGGCTGACGCTGTTGAAGGTTACATCCGTGTTGCTGACATCAGCCGTGAACACGTAGAAGACGCTTCTACTGAGTTCAACGTTGGTGATGCTATCGAAGCTAAGTTCATGGGCGTTGACCGTAAGAACCGTAACGTTTCTCTGTCTATCCGTGCTAAAGACGAAGCAGAAGAGAAAGAAGTAATGGCTAACCTGAACAAACAGGAAGAAGCTGTTATCGGTAACGCAATGGCAGAAGCGTTCAAAGCGGCTCGTAAGTAAGCTTGCCGTGAGGAAGGTGCAAGATGCACCTTCCATATCAATGGCTAAATTTGTTTGGCTTAACAATAGGGGTGATTAGGATGACAAAATCCGAACTTATCGAAAAGCTTGCTGAGACGCAGTCACTGTTATCAGCAAAAGATGTTGAAAGTGCCGTAAAAGAGATGTTGGAGCAAATGGCGAAGACATTAGAAATCGGTGATCGTATTGAGATCCGTGGTTTTGGTAGTTTCTCTCTGCATTATCGTGCACCTCGTGTTGGTCGTAATCCAAAAACAGGCTCTTCTGTTGAATTGGATGGTAAATACGTACCACATTTTAAGCCAGGTAAAGAATTACGAGAAAGAGTGGACGCTACTATTAGCTAAGCTCGTTGCGTATAAAAAGCCTCCTATTGGGGGCTTTTTTTATATCCCCAACAATCGAACACTGGTAGCAGTCGCCAAATTACTGGATAATCAGTACATTGAACATGGATATAGGAGCTGAAAGTGAAATCGTTTTTTGTCACTGTCCTCGTCGCTCTACTATTTATTATTGCGTTGATTTTCGGCGCTCGAAATGAGCAACTGGTTACCATCAACTATTTTGTGGTTGAGGGGGAATATCGTTTACCTTTGGTTCTGGCCGTTGTCTTTTTTGCTGGGTTTGTTTGTTGTTGGCTTGTGGCCTTTTTCTATATCCTCAGACTCAAAATTTCATTGAAACGTGCTCGACGCAGATTAATGACATTGGAAGCTGCTCAACAGGAGAGCGACAGCTAATATGTTAGAGCTGTTCTTTCTGTTGTTGCCTGTTGCGGTGGCCTATGGTTGGTACATGGGGCGGCGTAATCTTCGGCAAAAACAGACGTCGCAGCAAAAGCAACTTAGTCGTGACTACTTTGCCGGGCTTAATTTTCTGTTGTCCAATGAGTCAGACAAAGCCGTCGATATGTTTATCAGCATGTTAGACGTTGATGACGAAACCATTGATACCCACCTGTCGCTCGGTTCCTTATTTCGTAAACGCGGCGAAGTAGACCGCGCCATTCGCATTCACCAGAATTTAATCGCGCGACCATCGTTGTTAAATGAACAACGTGATTTGGCCATGATGGAGTTAGGTAAAGATTTTCTTGCTGCTGGTTTTTATGACCGTGCAGAGGAAATTTTTCTGAATCTTATTCAACTTGACGATCACTCTGAAGAGGCTGAAAGTCAGTTGATTTCCATCTATCAGATGACCAAAGAATGGCAAAAAGCCATCAATATCATTAAAAAATTACCGCGTAAGCGGCAACAGACGCTCAAATCGGTGCTTGCGCATTTTTATTGTCAGTTAGCTGATGAAAGCCGCAACGTAGATGAGCAGATTTCCCTACTGAAAATTGCCAACAAGCAAGACCCTTGCTGTGGTCGAGCGCTGCTAAAATTGATCAGGCTGTATTTGGCACAGCACCAAGCGCATCTTGCTGGTGAAGCCTTAGACCAACTAATTGATAAGGCACCGAGCCTCGTGGTTGACGCGCTGACGTCAGCCGTTGAATTAGCTGACATGACACGTGACCGTGCGGGGTTAAAACGACGATTGGCGCTTGCGGTAGAAAAGGGCGCTGGCGCGTCAGTGATTATCGCCCTCGCCAAGTTGCTGGTTGATGATGGTGAGTTAAAAGCGGCCGAATCGCTGATTTTGGATAATCTCTATCGTCATCCCACCATGCGTGGCTTTCAATTTTTGATGAAAATGCAATTGGCGCAAGCTGAAGAGGGGCAAGCGAAAGAAAGCTTAGCCATGCTGGAAAAGCTGGTAGAGCAGCAGATCCGCTCTCGGCCCGTGTACCGTTGCTGTGAGTGTGGCTTTCCGTCACACACCCTATATTGGCATTGTCCTTCGTGTAAAAGCTGGGGCAGTATTCAACATATTAGAGGACTGGACGGCGAATAGCCGTCTTTTATTGGAGAACATATGACCGAAAAAGCGATTGTTGTCGCCCTTGATTTCGATAACAAATTTAAGGCCTTACAGTTAGTTGATAAGCTTGATCCTACTCTTTGCCGCTTAAAAGTGGGCAAAGAGATGTTCACCTTATTTGGGCCAGATTTAGTCAAAGAAATTCATAACCGCGGCTTTGATCTATTTTTGGATCTTAAGTTTCACGATATTCCTAATACGGTTGCTAAAGCGGTTGCAGCAGCAGCAGAGCTGGGCGTTTGGATGGTCAACGTGCATGCCAGTGGCGGTTTGGCAATGATGGAAGCGGCTAAAAAAGCCTTGTTGCCATATGGTGAAAATGCACCACTGTTGATTGCGGTCACTGTACTCACCTCCATGAGTAGTGAAGAGCTGCAACTGCTCGGTATTAATGCGACGGCGCCAGAGCATGTTATGCGATTGGCTAAATTGACTCATCAAGCCGGTTTGAATGGTGTTGTTTGCTCAGCTCAAGAAGCGACGATGTTGAAAGCTGCATTTGGTGAAGATTTCAAATTGGTCACCCCCGGTATTCGGCCTGTTGGTGCCGACGTAGGTGATCAAAAACGAATTATGACACCAAGCAAAGCATTGGCCGCTGGTTCGGATTATTTGGTCATTGGTCGTCCAATTACACAAGCGGCAGATCCGTTAGCCGCATTGGAAGCCATTCATCACTCTATCCTAGTTGGGGAATAATCGTGGCGAACTCTCTTCAACAGCAGTTGTTAAAAGCTGGCTTAACCAGCAAGCAAAAGCTTAAAGATGTTAAGACTCAAAAAAAGCGCAACCGTAAATCTAACATCGATGATGGTAGTGCTGAATTTAAACAGCAGTTGGCACAGCAAAAAGCTGAGCAAATCGAGCGTGATAAGGCATTAAACGAAAGGCGGTTTGCCGAAGCAACCGAAAAAGGGCTAGTGCGTTCTTTAGTCACCGAAATCCATAAACAATCGATTTCATTGCCAAAAGATGGCGAGCTTAAATTCAACTTTACTCTGAGCAATAAAATCTACTCGCTGTTTATTGACGCCAAATTGCAGCAACAACTGCTCAATGGTCGTTTAGGCATTGTTCGCTTAGAAGAGAAGAGCTATGTGGTGCCGCATAAATTGGCTGAGAGGGTGAATCTGCTGGTGCCTGATTGGTGTGGCTATTTATGGACAGCGGAAGCAGCGCAATCAGCTGATACAGTGGAAGAGGATGATCCATATGCCGATTATGTCATCCCAGATGATCTGATGTGGTAATCGTCCCATCTGTTTGAGATGAAAAAAGGCCTCAACTGTTACCGGTTGAGGCCTTTGACTTTGCTTCCTAGCTCAGCCTTACTCCTTATAGGCCTTGCCGTAGAAGCTACACAACAGAAGCTCTTTTAATTCGCTAATCAATGGATAGCGAGGGTTAGCGCCGGTGCATTGATCATCAAATGCATCAACGGCTAACTTATCCACTTTGGCGAGGAAATCAGCTTCATTTACGCCCGCCTCTTGGATAGATTTTGGAATATTCAGCATGTCTTTAATGCTGTCCACTGCCTCGATTAACAAGGCCACTTTTTTCTCGTCACTGATGTTTTTGCCTTTTGCCAGCTTTAGATGATCGGCCACAGCGGCATAACGGCACAGCGCTTTAGGACGATCGTACTGACTAAAGGCGGCTTGTTTAGTCGGCACATCGGTCGCGTTAAAGCGGATTACGTTAGAAATGAGTAGCGCATTGGCCAAGCCATGAGGGATATGAAACTCCGCGCCTAACTTGTGTGCCATGGAGTGACATATGCCTAAGAAGGCGTTGGCAAAGGCAATCCCCGCAATGGTGGCTCCGTTGTGCACTTTTTCGCGGGCAACGGGCGCCGCAGCACCCAATTCATAGGAATCTGGCAGGTATTCAAACAGCAAATCGAGTGCTTGCAATGCTTGGCCATCACTAAACTCGTTCGCCATCACGCTCACATAGGCTTCGAGTGCGTGGGTAATCGCATCAACTCCCCCAAATGCAGTCAGTGATTTTGGCATGTTCATCACTAGATTTGGGTCTACGATCGCCATATTAGGCGTTAGTTCATAGTCGGCAATCGGGTATTTGGTCCCGGTGACTTCATCGGTCACGACCGCGAAAGGGGTCACTTCTGAGCCGGTACCTGAAGTGGTAGGAACCGCGACCATAGTTGCTTTGCGACCCAATTTAGGAAACTTGTAAATACGTTTACGGATATCCATAAAGCGCATCGCTAAATCAGAGAAATCGACATTGGGATGTTCGTACATTACCCAAATGATTTTGGCTGCATCCATCGGAGAGCCACCGCCAAGCGCAATGATGACATCTGGTTGAAAGTTTTCGGCTACCTTCGTACCCGCTTTAACCACACTCAGAGTTGGGTCAGCTTCGACCTCGTAAAACACTTCTGTTTCAAGACCGAAGCGTTTTAATATCGCGACAGTTTCATCAACATAACCGTTATTGAACAGGAATTTATCGGTGACGATAAGGGCACGTTTTTTCCCAGCCAACTCTTCCAAGGCGACGGGCAAGCTACCACGGCGGAAATAGATGGATGATGGAAGTTTGTGCCACAGCATGTTTTCAGCCCTCTTAGCGACCGTCTTCTTATTGATTAAGTGTGAAGGCCCAACGTTTTCTGAGATAGAGTTACCGCCCCATGAGCCACAGCCTAAGGTAAGGGAAGGTGCCAGTTTGAAGTTATAAAGATCGCCGATTCCGCCTTGGGACGCAGGAGTGTTGATCAATATGCGTGCTGTTTTCATTCTGGCACCGAAACTATGAACGCGATCGGTGTTGCGATCTTGGTCGGTGTATAGTCCTGAGGTATGGCCAATACCGCCGAGTTGTACCAGTGCTTCGGCTTTGTCTACGGCATCTTCAAAGTTGGCTGCGCGATACATGCCCAGTAGTGGCGATAGCTTTTCGTGGGCGAACGCTTCATCGTTGTCGATGGCGTCTACTTCGCCAATCAGCACTTTGGTGTATTTGGCGACTTTGATCCCGGCCATATCGGCAATTTTTGCGGCGCTTTGACCCACGATGGCCGCATTGAGCGCGCCATTCTTAAGAATGACGCCTCGAACCGCATCGATTTCTTTGCCAGTAAGAATGTAAGCACCGTGGCTGGCAAAGCGCTCTTTGACTTGCTCGTAGACTTCATCGACAACCACAACCGCTTGTTCTGAGGCGCAGACCACGCCGAAGTCAAAGGTTTTTGACATAAGGATTGAGCTCACGGCGCGTTTAATATCAGCGGTTTCGTCAATCACAATTGGGGTGTTACCAGCACCCACCCCAATGGCGGGTTTGCCAGAAGAGTAGGCGGCTTTTACCATGCCCGGTCCGCCGGTGGCCAAAATCAAATTGATTTTTTCGTGGGTCATTAGGTGATTTGATAACTCCACACTTGGTTCATCAATCCAGCCAATAATCTCTTTGGGTGCGCCAGCTGCAACCGCTGCCTCTAACACCAATTTAGCCGCTGCTACTGTGGAGGCTTTGGCGCGAGGATGTGGTGAAAACACAATTGCGTTACGTGTTTTTAAGCTAAGCAGTGATTTAAAGATGGCGGTTGAGGTTGGGTTTGTGGTCGGAATAATCCCGCAAATAATCCCTACTGGCTCAGCGATGGTAATGGTGCCGAAGGTTTCATCTTCTTCGAGTATGTCGCAGGTTTTGGTGTCTTTGTATTTGTTATAAATATACTCAGACGCAAAATGGTTTTTAATCACTTTGTCTTCGACTAATCCCATACCGGTTTCTTCTGCGGCTTGTTGTGCAAGTGGGATGCGAGCATCAGCGGCTGCCAATGCTGCGGCGCGAAAGATCCGATCTACCTGCGCTTGTGAGTAACTGCTGAATTTTATTTGGGCTGCAACGACTCGCTCAAGCAAACTGTCCAGCTCTTGAGTATTGGTCACTTTCATAGTGTTAGTCCTGTAAGAAAATTTAATCAAAGCGACAAGTATCGATTTGGTTAACTTCTCTTCTTGTGTAGTATTTTTACTGCTTTAAACGATTGAAAACTGTTACCAAGCGCAAAATATGGCTATAAATGTAATTAAATTACATTTAGCATTACAAAATGCACTAAAGTAGCGAAGCGTTATGAGGGGATAACCCATAAGAAAAATAGCGGTGAATTGTGAAAAAAACTCATTTTGTGAAGGGATAAAAACAGAGTAAATTACGCCTCCTAAAAATGTGTGTTTTATGTCTGCACTGTGTCGTTATTGGTGAGTAAATAAATTGGATTTTGGTTTATACGTTAAGTTCTTTTTCGGATTGGTGGCCGTTATCAATCCAGTAGGTTTGCTACCTGTTTTTATCAGTTTAACAAGTCATCAAACTCCGCTTGAGCGTGATCATACGGCAAAAGTGGCAAACTTTTCTGTGGTCATTATTTTGCTTTGTACCATGATGGCAGGGCAGTACATCCTCAATTTATTTAGTATTTCTCTTTCGGCATTCCGCATTGCCGGTGGCACCCTGATTGCGTTGATCGCGATGTCGATGTTGCAAGGTAAACTCGGCGAAGTAAAACGCAACAAAGAGGAAGATCGCGAAGCTTCGGTAATGGAATCTGTCGCTGTTGTGCCTTTAGCATTGCCGTTAATGGCGGGTCCTGGGGCTATCAGCTCTGTGATTGTATTTGCCGCTGAACATGGTGGTTGGATTAATTTAACCGCCATGTCGATTGTGGTGGTGATTTTTGGTGGGTTAAGTTACGGCCTGTTTCGGATTGCACCACTGATTAATCGTTGGCTGGGGACCACCGGCATCAACGTGATCACCCGTTTGATGGGGCTGCTAATGCTGTCGATCGGTATCGAAGTGATGGCCGCCGGGATTAAAGGGCTATTTCCTACATTAGTGGGTTAGTCAGCGGCTTACTGCCCACCAAATTCCATCATACTGATGCTGCGAGCGCTAAATAATTGTTGATGCAGTCTCGCAGCAAATTCATCTGTCATTCCTGATATATAGTCGGCAATTACTCGTTCACCCTGATGTTTTTCAGCAGCTGCTAACCAACGCTCGCGCGTGTTGCTCGGAAGTAGTCGTTGTGGATCTGAGGTCAGCGCATCAAATAGCTCCATTACTATCTGTTGACCTTTATACTCAAGAATTTGAACTTCTGGCTTCTGAATCACATAGCGCAATACAAACTGCTTAAAGATATCAAGTAGTTGACCATATTCGGCGGCCATAGTCGCGCGGTAGCGCAGCAGTGGCGATTCAAACTGGTCATACTGCTCCCAAACTACCGCCGTAACAAAGGCGTTGACCAAGGTGCCAATGGCGTCTTTGCGCAGGTAGTGTTTGTGGGAAAATAACTTCTCTTCAATCGCGGCTAGTTGCTCGGTAATCCAACTTGGAGGCAGTGCTAGTGCTCGCGGTGTGACAAATTGGCGCCAATGGGATCTGTCGACAATACCCATCACAATCGCATCTTCCATGTCATGAACGGCGTAAGCGATATCATCAGCAAGCTCCATCACAGTGCAATCAAACGACTTATGTTGGCTACGGTAATGGCCTGTGCTGCTTGACTCCGTTACCTGGGTGAAAAGCTGCTTATCACGATCGCTAAAAGGGGCAAGTACCCAATCAAATACATCGGCATCATCATCAAAAATCCCTTTAACAGCAGGCCAATGTTCAGGCTTGAGTTGGCGGAAACTTTCTAATTTGGGTTGTGGCGCATAGTTTGCCAGCGATGAGGTTAACGCAGGGTATTTGATGATTCCCAGCAGTGTTCGCCGTGTTAGGTTCATGCCATAGTGTTCGGTATACGGCTCAAGCTTAGCGAGTATTCTAAGCGTTTGGCCGTTGCCTTCAAAGCCGCCATGGTCGCGCATCATATAGTTCAGCGCCGTTTCGCCGCCATGCCCAAAGGGCGGATGCCCGATATCGTGGGCGAAACATAGCGCCTCAACCAAACTCATGGAGTCGAGTAAATCGACTTGGGCATTGGGGTGCTGTTGCAATTGATTGGCAATTCCAGTACCTATTTGAGCAACTTCCAATGAGTGGGTCAGTCGAGTGCGGTAGAAGTCGTTCATACCAACGCCAAGGACTTGGGTTTTGGCTTGTAAACGTCGAAATGCTGCCGAGTGCATGATCCGTGCGCGATCCCGTTGATAAGGGCTGCGTAGATCCTGACGTCGACTTGATTGGTCTTGTAGCTGACGTTGTTGCCAAAACTCCATAGGTACACCCGTTAAAGTAGTTGGTTAATCTGATCTAAATTTAAGCTAAAGCTTGGAATGAAATGTTCTCTAAAATAGCTTACCGCTGGATTAGGGTTGTCATCCAGCATTGACTCCAAACGGGCTTTGGCTGAACGAAACTCGCTATTACCTGCGTGTAACTCTTCTAAACATTTTAGATAAGCACACAAGGTGTCGGCTGATTTAACTAACGCTTTATATTCAGAAGGTGTTTCATCGCTTAGCAAAAGTTCTCTAAATTCTTGCTGGAATTCTTCTGGCAACATACTGAGTAAACGTGCCTCAGCTATGCCTTCAATTTTTTTGTATTCAACTTCAATCTCTTTGTTGAAATACTTCACTGGTGTAGGTAAGTCGCCGGTTAAGACTTCACTCGCATCGTGGTATATCGCAATTGCTGCGGCTTTATCTGGAGAAAATTTTCCATCAAATTTTTTGTTGCTAATGATTGCCAGCATATGGGCAACACAGGCGACTTGCAATGAATGCTCTTGAACGTTTTCCTTGCGCACATTGTGCATGAGCGGCCAGCGCTGAATCAGTTTCATTCGGGCGAGGTGGGCAAAAAAGTGACTCATAAAACTCCCTTACAACATCATGTTGCTGACCACTTTACTCCATGAGTGCTGCTTTGGGCAGAGGATAGCGCATAAAAAAGCCGTCGAGACGACGGCTTTAATACTATTGATGGTAGTGACTTAGAAAATCACCGAAGGCAAACAGCGCTCGCTGTAAATCCTCTTTATAAGGTAAGAATACTACCCGCATGTGGTCCGGCTCTGGCCAGTTAAAGGCAGTGCCTTGCACCAAGAGAATCTTCTTCTCTTTCAACAGATCCAGCACCAATCGCTCATCGTCCCGTATACTGAACCGCTTGGCATCGAGTTTCGGGAAGGCATACATGGCACCTTTTGGCTTTTTACAGCTTACCCCTGGAATTTGATTCAGCAGTTCGTAACAGGTGTCACGTTGAATCGTCAAACGGCCTTCAGGGGCTACCAATTCATTAATGCTTTGATAACCACCGAGTGCGGTTTGAATCGCGTGTTGGTTGGGCACGTTGGCGCATAAACGCATTGACGACAACATCTCCAGCCCTTCGATATAGCTCTTAGCTGCCTTCAGGTTGCCTGATAGCATCATCCAACCGACACGAAACCCAGCAGCACGATACACTTTTGACAGACCATTAAAGGTACAGGTCAAAATATCTGTCGATAGACTTGCTGCATGAATGTGTTCGGCACCGTCATAAATGATGCGGTCATAGATTTCATCAGAAAATAGAATTAGATCATGCTGACGGCATAATTCAACAATCTCTAACAGCAATTCGCGGCTATACACTGCACCGGTTGGGTTGTTGGGATTGATAATGACAATGCCACGGGTGCGCGGACTGATTTTGCTCTTAATATCTTCAATATCTGGAAACCAATCGGCTTCTTCATCGCAGACATAGTGCACCGCTTTCCCACCAGCCAGATTAACGGCGGCGGTCCACAGTGGGTAGTCAGGTGAGGGCAGTAGCACTTCATCGTCAGAGTTTAACAACCCCTGCATTGCCATCATGATCAGCTCAGATACACCGTTACCGATATAGATATCTTCAATATCAACGCCACGAATACCTTTGGCTTGATAATGCTGCACAATGGCTTTACGCGCCGAGAACAGTCCTTTTGATTCACAATAACCTTGAGAAGATGGCAGGTTCAGGATCACATCACGGACAATTTCTTCGGGCGCTTCAAATCCGAACGGGGCCGGATTACCGATATTGAGCTTGAGGATACGATGACCTTCATCTTCTAGGCGGCGGGCTTCCTTATGAACTGGTCCGCGAATGTCATAACACACACTGTCCAGTTTATGGGATTTAATAATGGGCCTCATATTACCTCGAAGCTGATGGCTTGATTAATTAACTAACTAGGGCAGCAACAATAGCGAATTTCTGTCAAATTAAAAAGAGCTATGTCAAAAAATATCGTTTTAATCCAGTCGATTAGTCTATTGCTAAAGGAAATTATTGCATTGATGCAGATGATTATGCTGTAACGTATGGGTTAAATAGAATGTTATACGTGTGACTGCGTCAAATTATGTTGATTTCATCAAATATAGCCATTCGAAATTACTGAATAGCTATTGTCACCATCGTTATGATTAAAAACAAGTAAGTTATTGAAGTTAAATCACTTAATTGAAATTCATGTCGATTTGTAATGCGTTTGACCACTCAGCATAGATATTTAGTTGACTCACCTAAAAAAGCGTTTTATTTTCAAGCCGATGTTTTAGTTAAAACGTCGAAAACATCGGCAATTTGCCATCGTTCACGACAATAAAACAGATAACGGCAGATTTGCTTCCCAAGCAGAGACTGTCAGACGATGATGTTGGCCCGCTCGGCCCTTGTTTGAGGACCTAAGTGCATGTCCGAACCGACAGCGTTAAGTCTTATCCCACCCATTGTGGTGTTAGTATGCGCAATTTTGTTACGCCGCCCAATTTTGGCATTAATTATTGGCGCAGTAACTGGGTTGTTACTGTTAGATCCTGCAACCGTTCTGGATAACTTTGCCGATGCGTCACTGAAAGTGATGCAGGATGAAACCATTGGCTGGTTAATCTTGGTATGTGGTGGCTTTGGTGCCCTGATCGCATTACTAGTGCGAACTGGCGGGGCATTAGCCTTCGGTCGCAACGCGATCCGTTTTGCTAAAGGCCCGCGATCATCGCTATTGATGACCTTTATTCTAGGTATCGTGATTTTTATCGACGATTATCTCAATGCGCTCACAGTGGGTGAAACCATGAAGCGGGTAACCGATCGGTTTAAAATTTCCCGCGAAATGTTGGCGTATATTGTCGACTCTACTGCTGCCCCAGTGTGCGTTATTGTCCCAGTCTCTACTTGGGCGGTGTTTTTTGGTGGGCTGCTGGTAGATAACGGCGTTGCTGCAAAAGGTGAGGGTATCCACGTTTACATGCAGGCCATCCCTTACATGCTCTACGCATGGTTGGCCGTGCTTATGGTGTTGCTGGTTGCAATGAAAATTGTCCCAGCGATTGGCCCGATGAAAAAGGCTGAGTTGGCAGCACAAGCTGGTGTTCCAGCAAAAGAGCAAGTGGATTTAGATGAAGTCATCACTTCAGATGAATATGCATTGAAGGCGATGGAAGAAGAGTTTGAGGCGGCGGACAAACAAGGACAATTACATAACTTTTTAGTGCCTATGTTCATGCTCGTTGGGTTTACTGTTTACTTTGACATCGACGTATGGAAAGGCCTGCTGGCAACTTTAGCGATCACCTTGCCTTATTATGCGGTTCAAAAACTGATGCCATTTCCTGAAATGATGGATCAGATGATCGATGGTTTTAAGAGCATGCTACCTGCGATTGGTACTGTGGTTGCAGCGTTTGTTTTTAAGGACGTATGCGATCAATTGTTATTGCCTCAATACGTGATCGACTCGTTGAGCCCTTATATGACAGCCACCATGTTACCGGCGGTCGTATTTTTGGCAATGGCGATATTGGCGTTTGCTACGGGGTCTAGCTGGGGCATTTTCGCGGTAACTATCCCTATCGTGATGCCACTCGCTCAATCGGTTGGCGCGGATATTCCATTAGTGATCGGTGCGTTATTGTCAGCGTCTTCCTTCGGTAGCCAAGCTTGCTTCTATTCAGATTCAACCGTGTTGGCTGCACAAGGCTCAGGTTGTAACTTAGTGAGCCATGCGGTGACGCAGTTACCTTACGCTCTGATTGCCGCGGTACTCGCATTCATCGGATTTATTGTTATCGCCTGATGTGATCTCCGTTATTAAGAAGCAGTTCGGAACTGCTTCTTTTTTCAACCAAGCAGAAAAGCAAAAAGCCAGCAATAAATGCTGGCTTTCTTTCGACTCACAGTACTGATTAAACGCGTTTCTTGAATTCGCCAGTACGGGTATCGATTTCGATTTTGTCGCCTTCTTTAACGAAGTCAGCAACCATCACGGTCAATTCAGAGTTAACCAGTTTAGCGGGTTTCATCACTTTACCAGTGGTGTCGCCACGTGCAGCAGGTTCAGTGTAACCAACTTCACGTACGATAGTAGTCGGCAGTTCTACAGAGATAGCTTTACCGTCGTAGAAAGTTACCTGACAAACTTCTTCCATACCATCAACGATGTAATTGATAGCGTCGCCCATGTTTTCTGCTTCAACGTCATATTGGTTGAATTCAGCGTCCATGAATACGTACATTGGATCAGCAAAGTAGGAATAAGTACATTCCAGGCGTTCCAATTGGATGTCTTCGAGCTTGTCATCCGCTTTAAACACGGTTTCGGTACCTGAACCCAGCAACAGGTTCTTCAGTTTCATTTTACAAACCGCAGCGTTACGGCCAGATTTGTTGTATTCGGTTTTCAGAACAACCATCGGCTGACCGTCAACCATAATCACGTTACCTGCGCGGATTTCCTGAGCAGTTTTCATTACCTAGATTCCTATATTTCACGGTTTTCACTACAGCGCAGCATCTTAGCCGTTTTTCAGCATTTGCACTAGCCTATTAGCAAGATCTGCGTCGTTTATTGCATATTTTGGCCAAACTTTCGAGTGTTGCGTAAGTCTCGGCCAATCAGAGTTAAGCATCTGCCATGCTTGATTAAATGCACTAACATCAGCTTGGTTAAATGCGAAATTTAATGCCTTCCATTGTGTTGTAAGGTCAGGGGCTAACTGGTCGCAATATCGGGCCATAAATGCGCTCAGTTTATCCAAATGGGCATCTTCATCTTGTGGGTAAATATGCCAAATGAATGGACGTGCCGCCCATTGTGCCCGCAGGAAGGAGTCTTCACCCCGCACAATATTGATATCACATGACCATAGTAGCCGATCATATTGCTCTTGGTTTTGCATTGGCAAAAGGTGAACGGTTAACTGGCCGTGTTGAATTTGTCGATGAGTAGCTAAGTCTGTCGGGTCGATTGCCAGTGCGCTTGCCACCGAGGTGAGCGCTCGTCCTTGTGGCACTAACAGATGACTGCTGCGGGGAGCTTTTGCAAGTTGTTCACATAACCCTGTGATGGCGGCGGTTTCGTAGCTAAATAAGCTAATGACGCAATCTTGAGTGTCGATGCCGTTTAGCCCCAATCCATTAAAATAGTCGGCGCGATTGGCAATTTGTTGCTGCCAGCGCTCTCGTTCTTCGAGTAACCCGCGTTCACAGATTAATCCGCCACTTTTCGCGCTAAATCCAGGAAAGAAAAACCGTTTCTTAATGCCATTTTTGACGGGGGATTGCAGGCCGTGACAGTCGTCAATCCAGCTTTCGGCACTCAGATATTCAAGGTTTATCCAGTGTGGAAAAGGCGTTAATGTGGCGGTTGCATCAATAATTTCGCTTGGCAGTTCGCAGGCAAACGCTTCAATTAATACGGCGCCGGGTATCCAAGGTGTGCTCAGCGGATTGTCCCATTTAATAATGGTTACTTGCTGATGTTGCTGCACAGCTTGGTTAAGATCGAGTGCAGGTAGGATAAAGCGAAAACTGTTTAGGTCATCTACCCAAAGTTTGACGTCGAGTTGATATTCGTTGGCGAGCTGCTTTGCCAAGCGCCAAGTAACACCGATGTCGCCATAATTGTCGACGACGGTGCAAAATATGTCCCAATGCGAATGTTTAGAGCGGGTGGCCATAGTGGATCACTTACAAAAAAGGCGGCAATCAGCCGCCTTTTTTAACAATACAAAATTAGTCTTCCAGCTCTGCTAAGCACATCTCTTCATAGATTTGCTTAACCCAAGCATCAACGCGTTCTTCGGTCAGTTCTGGTTGACGATCTTCGTCAATCCCTAAACCGACAAAGTGTTTGTCGTCTACCAGTGCTTTTGAGGCTTCGAAATCGTAGCCCGCGGTTGGCCAATGACCAATGATGATCGCACCACGAGGTTCAACGATATCGCGAATAGTGCCCATCGCATCAAGGAAGTACTCAGCGTAATCTTCCTGATCACCGCAACCGAAAATGGCGACCAATTTATCATTAAAATCGATTTTTTCGAGCTCAGGGAAGAAATCATCCCAATCGCACTGTGCTTCACCATAGTACCAAGTTGGAATACCTAGGATCAGCAGATCGAATGAGGCAATTTCCTCTTTTGTGCTCTTGGCAATATCTTTCACCGCGACCATCTTTTCGCCCAATTTCTTTTGGATCATTTGGGCGACTGCTTCAGTGTTACCTGTGTCGCTACCGAAAAAAAGACCTACAGTTGCCATCGTCTTTCCTTTAGTTAACTGTTGTAATGCGTAAAAAGTCTGAGACCGCTCAATATTATCGCGCCAGGTTTTCCTGAAGAATGATCTCAATTAGCTGGCTGCGGCTGATGTTACTGGCGTCAGCTCTCTCATTCAAGGCGTCGAACAAATCTTGTGACACCTTTAACTCTATTCGTTTTAAACCCTTCTCTCGATCTCGCTTAATTTGATTACGTTTGTTAACACGTAACTGTTGTTCTCGAGAAAGCGGATTACTTCTAGGTCGACCGCGTCGTTTTTCCGACGAGAATAGGTCGATCGTCGTTCTGTCAGCAGATTCTTTTGCCATGTTTCTTATTATGAATGCGCGTTACCGAAGCCGGTTCACCTTGGAAGCGCCGAGGCGCAAAATCCATTGCGTAAAAAGAAGCGGGAATATATCACAGCATCCCTAAATCGGCCATAACCAGTTAGCTATTTGCTGCACACTTGGCGATAAAATCACACACTACCCGATTGAATACAGCAGGCTTTTGCGCATGTAACCAGTGACCCGTACCTTCAATGGTCTTGGCTGATGCGTGTGGAAATTGTGCCACAATTTGCGCTTGATACTCTGCCTTTACGTAGTTTGAATCCCCGCCTCGTAGGAACAGAATCGGCCCTTGATAACTGGCAATCGAATTGGGTTCAATGTTGTACCAACCCACAATGTAATGATAACTGGCAATGAGTTCGGCTAAGTTAAACTTCCAACTGACCTGATTGTCGCCACGGACTAAGCTTTTGAGCAGAAATTGTGCCGTTCCTTCGTCAATGTCATGCGATATCAGATGGGCAAGGGCGGCGCGGCGATCTTTAATGTCGGCTGGCATGCTGTTTAACCCCGCGAACACCTTTTGATGGTGGGGTTGATAAACAACCGGCGCGATGTCGGTGGCCACAACCGCAGTTACACTCTCTGGATAGCTGAGTGCGAGGGTCATGGCGATCTTTCCTCCCATGGAGTGGCCAACTACCATAAACTGCTGGATGCCGATACTATCGAGCGTGGCTTTTATCTCCGCGGCCATTGCTGGATACGTCATAGGGTGAATGGCGGCACTTTTACCATGATTGGGACAATCCACGCGAATCACCCGAAATGACAGTTGTTCTAATTCGCGGCCAAGGCCTTTGAGATTGTCGCAATCACCAAATAGCCCATGAATAAGCACAATGGGAAAACCTGAGCCTGAATCAACAAAATTCACCATGACACAACTACCTTTAACACCCAATGTTCATAACGAAGGGCGGATATTGTGTGGCATGAGCTGAGGCATTACAAGTTGCTCAGGTGCTAACTGTTGCTGGTAAATTCAACAATCACCCATCGCCATTTTCAAAAGCCAACAATTTTAGCATGACGGGTCATGTCCATTGAGTTGCTTTGTGGCATACTGCCAGCAAACAACTCAATTTATTCGCTGCGATGATTTATCGCTTAGCATGTTAGGGAATAGCATGAAATATATTGAAATAGACGAAGAACTATACGGTTACATTGCAAGCAAAACAGAAAAAATTGGTGAGAGTGCTTCCGATATTATACGCCGCTTGTTGGCGTTACCTGCGGTTGAAGCTGTTGAGGTGCAACAACCTGCAGTTACCCTAAGCCAACCTAGTCTCGAAGCCGTCGACGCCAGTGCTGCCGTGCCAAGCACCCCAGAGTACCAACCTAATTCGCTGCCGGATGTCGATGAAGCGACGACAACCGACTATCAATTCAGTGACGCGCAACTTAATGAACAAAAAGGCGCAGTTGGGCGATTTTTGTTTGCGCTCTACTCGTTGTATCAACAAGCGCCGACAAAATTTGACGCGGTACTGCAAGTCCAAGGCCGCGACCGTTTGTATTTTGCATGCTCCAAAGACGCACTGTTAGAAGCGAGTAAGTCAAGTAATCCTAAAGAGATTGGCGATAGTGGTTATTGGGTGACGACCAACAATAATACCGGTAAGAAGCAAGCGATTTTGACTGAAGTAGTTAAGGCGCTGGGTTGTAGCGAAACTGCTGCAATGGCATTAGTGGCAAAAGCGCTGCCATAATCAGTTGTGCGTTTGGATTTAATTCAAGGAAAGAGAGGTCATTTTGGCAATTCACGAACGTGCCGGCAAAATCGCCGAACAACAAGATCTGGTCAATATCCCTAAGTTGATGAGTCTGTATTACCGACAGGTGCCCAATGTTGAAAACGCAGCCGAAAAGGTGAGTTTTGGTACCTCAGGTCACCGTGGCTCTGCGTTATCGACCAGCTTTAACCAAAACCATATCTGGGCTATAGCTCAAGCTACTGTTGATTACCGCAAACAAGCAGGTATCAATGGGGAGCTGTTTTTGGGGATGGATACGCACGCCTTATCTCAGGCGGCCTATATCTCTGCGTTGGAAGTGTTAGTTGCCAACGATGTAAAAGTTGTGGTGCAAAAAAACGAAAGCTTCACCCCAACGCCTGTGGTTTCACATGCAATTGTCAGCGCGAATAAGAGCAAAGCAGCCGATGCCGCCGATTTAGCTGACGGTCTTATCATTACCCCGTCACATAACCCGCCACAAGATGGCGGGATCAAATATAACCCGCCACACGGTGGTCCAGCGGAAGGTCAAGTGACTTCTTGGATTGAGGATCGCGCTAACGCGTATTTGAAAAACCGTATGGAAGGGGTGAAAAAGCTCAACTACGGTGTGGCTAAAAGCGTCGGATTGGTGTCAGAACGCGACCTTATTCGTCCATATGTGAAAGACTTAGCCAACGTGGTTGATGTTGAAGCGATTGCTAAGGCTGGGATCAAACTTGGTGTCGACCCTCTCGGCGGTTCGGGCATCTATTATTGGGACGTCATTGCTGAAGAGTTTGGCATCAATATCACGCTGGTGAACGATAAAGTTGATCCAACCTTTGGCTTTATGCCGCTTGATAAGGACGGCAAAATCCGTATGGATTGTTCCTCACCATACGCAATGGCTGGCTTACTCAAGCACCAAGAAGAGTTTGATCTCTGCTTGGGGAATGACCCTGACTATGACCGCCATGGCATTGTGTGCCCAGGTTTTGGGTTGATGAATCCAAACCACTATTTGGCGGTTGCAATCGACTATTTGCTGACACATCGACCACAGTGGTCGAGCGAGCTTAAGATTGGCAAAACTTTAGTATCAAGCGCGCTGATCGATCGTATTGTGGCAGGTCACAAACGTAATCTTTGTGAAGTGCCAGTTGG
The DNA here is from genome assembly GCF_017354945.1 of Shewanella avicenniae. Lineage (NCBI taxonomy): Bacteria > Pseudomonadati > Pseudomonadota > Gammaproteobacteria > Alteromonadales > Shewanellaceae > Shewanella > Shewanella avicenniae. The sequence goes on from NZ_CP071503.1 coordinate 1,936,957, forward strand.
CTTTAAATGGTTTGTTGATGGCCTAGCTGACGGTTCATTTGCTTTCGGCGGCGAAGAAAGTGCCGGGGCGGCCTTCTTACGTTTTGATGGATCTACTTGGTGTACGGATAAAGACGGCATCATTCTCGGCTTGTTAGCCGCCGAGATTTTAGCGGTTACCGGTAAATCACCTGCTGAACGTCATCAAGAGTTAGTGGCGGAATACGGCGCAAGTTTTTATAGCCGTGTAGACAGTCCGATTAGTCCAAAACAAAAAGCGAAGTTTGGTGAGTTAAATGCTGAAACCCTCGGTGCCACAGAGTTGGCGGGTGAGGCGATTGAAAGTGTGTTGACTCATGCTCCGGGTAACGGGGCGGCAATCGGTGGTATCAAAGTAAATACAGCGAATGGCTGGTTTGCTGCGCGTCCATCGGGTACCGAAGCACTATATAAAGTGTACGCAGAGAGTTTTATTAGCGAAGATCATTTAGCGACGCTGCTGACTGAGGCGCAGGCTCTGATTAAAAATGCGCTTAAAGGCTGATCTTGTCTTCAAGCCTGTTTGACCAATCAAAACGGCCCATTACGGGCCGTTTTCGTTTCACTCTTAACTGAGGCGAGAAATAGCAGACTTTGCGTCAATTAAACTGTGCAATCAACTCTTGCTGGCGGCGGCTTTGCTCTTTTAACGCTTCACCGTGGTAGCTGGCATTCTGGCTATTGTCCCTTAACTTGTTTAATCCACCTTGTAAGCGGGTCGAATTTTCGTGTAATTGATCAACCGTATAGGCTTGTTCTTCAGTGGCGACCGCAATCTGCTGACTGTTACCGTTGATACGGCTTAGTGTTTTGGCTTCTTCATGCAGTTGATTGGCTAGGCGTTGTTCTAGGTTCTGACTTTGATCGACCAGCGTTTTGCTGCGGCCCATCTGCACTACGGCTTCGCGGCTTTTATCACTCAACTCTTTGATGATGCTGTAGATCTCTTTGGCTGAACTTGATGAGCGTTGTGCTAATGCCCGCACTTCATCAGCCACCACCGCAAATCCGCGTCCTGCTTCACCCGCGCGCGCGGCTTCAATCGCTGCGTTGAGCGCCAATAGATTGGTTTGCTCTGACAATTGTTCAATCACTGCCAACACCGTATTGACGCTTGAGCAGCGTTGATCTAATTCTTCAATTTGCTGCTCAACGGTGTGCACCAGTTGGTTCATTTCCGCGTTGGCTTCACGACTGGCTTGTAGCGCGGTTAGGGTGTTGCGATTGCTTGATTCAAGGTTGGCGACATCCATAGCGGTATTGGCAGACGTTGAGGCGATTTCTGCAATCGCACTTTTCATTTGGCTGATGGCCGCGGCAAGTTCATCTAACGCGCCTGCCTGTGCAGACAGTTCATGATGGTTGCTATCAACTGACTGTTGATGAGACGCCAAATTCTTATTGAGATGCTCACCGGTGTCGTTGATGCGAGCAGTGATGGCGATGACCTCCGCTTTCCGCATTCTAAGGCTTAATTCGGCGGCGCTTAGTTCGTCAGTATCCTCGGTGTATATCGCTTGCAGTAGTGGATTATTCTGCACTTCATTCGCAATTTTTTTGAGATTTGCACAGCGGTTACTGAGTTTTGTGGCAAACACCAGCATAACGCCTACGCCGAAAACTGCCGCGATTACACCATAAAGATCAGCGCTCGCAATTCCTGCACCGATAAATGCGGTAGAAATTAACCACGCCGCCAACACTTTTTGAGTCAGTGAAAGTTTGATGCTAGGTAAAGGCAGTTTGCCTTTCTCGATGTTTTGGTAACACTGCTCTGCGCGCGCAATCAATTCAGGTGACGCTTGGGTGCGAACTGATTGATACTCCACAATGTTGCCGTTGCGCTGAATTGGGGTAATAAATGCATTTACCCAATAATAGCCACCGTCTTTCCGGCGGTTTTTGACCAAGCCCATCCAGTTTTTCTTGGCCTTAATCTCACGCCAAAGATCGGCAAATGCAGCTTTAGGCATGTCAGGATGACGCACAATGTTATGTCCGTGGCCTAGCAGTTCGTCTGGCTGATAACCACAGATTTCGCAAAAATCATCGTTTACGTGAGTAATACGCCCCTTAAGATCCGTCGTCGATAAGATGCGATACGACTGAGGAACCTGGGTTTCTATATTGGTTATTGGTTGTTGCTGCTTCATCTTCGCGCACTCCTGACATAGGCAGGGTTATTATCGTTTTTGACGAGTGTCAAAAGTGTGACACTACTTTAACGAATGATAATCTACACGAATCTTCACGCGCTTCTTTGAATAGGATCATGTAAATGCCACGATGCGTGACACTTACACTATTCCATCAACTATTCGAGCTGGTTACATCAACATACAGGGTTAACATTTGCCCTGGTTGCAGATATTTTTTCTCGTTTAACTGATTCCATTTCCGCAATTGGCTCACGCTCACTTTAAATTTGCTGGCAATTGCCGCCAGCGAGTCGCCGTTACGTACTTTGTACTTGACCGTACGCACCACACCTTTGCGATTGTCATCTTGGTGCCAAATCACCAATGTTTTACCGGGTTTTAAGGTGTCTTTGGCAGACAAACCATTCCAATTTGCCAATTCACTGGTGCTGATCTTGAACTGGCGGGCAATTTTCCATAACGAATCACCGGATTTAACTTGATATTTACTGCTGTAACGGCTGCTATTGCGGTTTTGCTGTGCTAGCACCCGTTGCTCTGCTGATAAGGGATAGTCTGTAGCATCTTGCTGTGCGATTGGGATCAGCAAGTGTTTACCGGCAACAATGTTATTGCCTTTGATATTGTTGATAGAGCGGATGATATCCACCGTCGTACGGTGCTTTTTCGCGATGAGCCCAAGAGAATCGCCACGCCGGATTTGGTAACGCACCCAATTCAACCGCTCCTCAGCAGGCAATGCCGCTAACGCTGCGCTAAACTCTTCAGCTTTGTCTACGGGCAAAACTAATTTATGAGGCCCTTTTGGCGCCGTTGCCCAATGGTTATACCCCGGATTGAGCTGCTGCAAGTCGGTGATATCGATCTCAGCTAAACTTGCCGCCTTGGCTAAATCAATTTGGCTGCCAATATCTACCACATGAACAGCAGGTTTATTGTCGATAGCGGCTAACTGAATACCATACTGGTCAGCATGCTTAATTACGTCTGCAAGTGCCAGCAATTGTGGTACGTAACGTTCAGTTTCACTGGGTAATGACAGCGACCAAAAATCTGTTGGCTTACCAGCGGCTTCGTTGCGTTTGATGGCGTTGAGTATCCGTCCTTCACCGCTGTTGTAGGCTGCGATGGCGTACAACCAGTTTTCGCCGGTTTTTTGATAGAGATACTGCATCATATCTAACGCTGCCGTTGTTGCCGCTGGTACGTCACGACGTCCGTCATACCACCAGTTAATCTTGAGTCCAAAGTGGCGCGCCATAGGTGAGGTGAATTGCCATAAACCCGATGCGGCTCCCGGAGAGTAGGCAAAAGGATCAAAGGCGCTTTCTACGATTGGCAGCAGGGCTAACTCCATCGGTAAGCCTCGCTTTTCAATTGCATCCACGATCAGATACAAAAACGGACCAGCTCTTTCAGAGATTTGAGCCAGATGCTTCGGATTAGCTAAATACCATTCGCGATATCTTTCGACTAGTGCTTGCTCAGGCACTGGTATGTTGAGTTGTAATCTCAATCTTTGCCATACGTCGGTAATCTCAACCACTTGGGGTGCCTGTTGTGGCGTTGTTGGTTCAGGTGTCTCTGGTTGCGAATTAACTTCTGCCACAATGTCAGGATCGATGTTGTCACTGTCGCTGATGAACTGTGGCGAAACTTGGCAGCCAGACAAAAAGGCCAGCAATGCCAGTGCGGTGGTGATTTTGTAGTGCTTCAAAAGCGCTTTTCCTCAAAGTGTATTTAGGCAATACAGCGTCATCCCGCCAGAGCCTCAATGGTGTTTGGCTACCAGCAAGTGTCGACAATATTTTAACTTATTGTTATTTATTAAAAATAAAAAACAGCCGAGGCTAAGCAACGGCTGTTTTGCATTCTAACGGATCTATTAGAAGTTGTCTTTCCACAGACGCAGAAGTTTTAAGCGGTGCTCAGGTTCTGGACAGGGTTGTTGGAATTGTTGTTGCAAAACCTTCTGCAAACGATCATCTGTGCAATGTAAAAACGGATTAATTGCCTGTTCTAAGCCGATGGTGGAAGGCAAGGTGGGTTTGGCACGCTGACGCTCCGCGGCAACCGTCTGAGCGTATTGCTGTAACTCATGGTTATCCGGCTCAACAATTAGGGCAAATTTAATATTCGCCAAGGTGTATTCATGTGCGGCATAAACCCGTGTCAGTGGCGATAACTCATCCAGTGATGCCAGGGAGGTATACAGCTGCTCTGGGGTACCTTCAAACATCCGGCCACAGCCACAACTAAACAGAGTATCACCACAAAATAATGCATCATCAATCAAGTACACCCAGTGATCCAGCGTGTGGCCCGGGGTTGGCCAAACTTTAGCATTTAGATCAAAGCAATGTTGTTTGGATTGAAGCGCTAGAGCCCCTTTACTATCAAGCGGATGGGTAATACTAGGATGGCAGCCTTGTGGACCATAAACAGGAATGTCTTGGCCAAAATGCGCCAGCAGCTTGGTCACGCCACCAGTATGATCGCCATGATGATGGGTCAGTAAGATGCCGCATAAATTAATGTGTTTTTGCTGGAATAAGGCGAGTACTGGCTGTGCTTCACCTGGATCAACAACCCATGCATTTCCCGATGAATCGCAAATTGCCCAGATATAATTATCATTAAAGGCTTGGATCGGGGCGACAATAAACCCCTGATGCGATTGCTTAAAAGGAATGGACTGCGCCATTGATAGCTCCTAACACACGGTTTGATGTGACACAGTGCACAATTTAACTCACTATCTAGCTTGCCTCAATGGCCTTTCGGTTATTAATCTAACAATAAGTTAAAGGTCAGACCGGTATTTAATGGTGTCCTCAAGTACAGAATCTCTGTGGCAAGGCTGGGAAGCGATGCCAAATGGTATGCAGCTTTTAGCAGAAATTGATGAGGCGATGGCGCCATGGTGGCCAAGAATCTTTGGTTATCATTTATTAAAGTTGGGCGCGCTGAGTCTAGATTTGGACTCCAGCGCCAGTAAAATTAATCATACTTTTACCTTGTTTCCTGATCATCGAGCCGATGTTGTGGCTGATTTTGATCAGCTGCCTCTCAAATCATCCAGCGTCGACGCCGTTGCTATGCCGCTATTACTTGAGTTTGAGCAAGACCCTTACCGTATTCTACGTGAGGTTGATAGGGTACTGGTCAGCGGTGGCTACTTGGTTATTTGCGGTATCAATCCATTCAGCAGTGCCTACAGCGGAAAGTTGTTTCCTAAATATCAAACCCAATGGCCATGGAGTGGTCGGTTTTTCATGCCTGCGCGGGTAAAAGATTGGTTGGGTTTATTGGGTTATCAGCTCGTCGACGAGCGGCGCCTGGGGTTTCACGCGTTCATGCCGGAATGGGACTACCCTAAAATTTGTCGAAAGTGGCAGCAACGATTATTACCCGGAACTGGCTTGCTCTATCTCTTTGTGGCGCGCAAGTTGGATACTCCACTTACCCCGATTGCGCCTAAAAATAAGAAGCGAGTAGCGGGTTGGCAACCTGCTGCAACGGGTGGGTTCAGTGGCCGCCATATGAAACAAAGCGATAACGAATAGATGCGCATTACCCTCAAGCAGTTAATGATTTTTGAAGCGATTGCGCACAGTGGCCAAGTAGCAAAGGCTGCAGAACGCGTAAACCTCTCTGCGCCAGCGACATCCATGGCGTTATCAGAATTAGAGCGTCAACTCGACACACGTTTATTTGAACGTATTGGTAATAAGCTCAAGCTCAATTCACAAGGGGCAATGTTACTGCCGCTGGCTACCTCGGTATTACAACAAGTGGATGCAATTGAGTTAGCCTTTACTCCGTTAAACAGTGTGTTGGCTGGTTCGCTGAGTGTCAGCGCCAGCAACACCATAGGAAATTTTTTGTTATCCAAAGCTGTGGTAGCATTTTCGCAGCAACATCCCGAGGTCAATATTGAATTGAATATTGATAACTCGCGCCATGTAATTCGCGATGTTGCCGAATTTCGCGCTGAACTGGGGTTTATTGAGGGATATTGTCTCGATAGCCGTTTAGAAGTATCTGCATGGCATCACGATAAGCTGAAAGTCTTCTGCCATCCTGCACACCCTTTTGCTGGGCAAACGGTTAGCCCACAAACATTGAGTGATGCTTTGTGGGTGTTGCGCGAAGAAGGTTCGGGGACGCGCGAATATTTTGTTAATGCTGCCAATAAACTCAATTTACGGCCTGAAGTGCGTTACACCTTTCCCACGCCGGATGCTATCAAGCAAGCGGTTAAGCAGGGCGCGGGACTTGGGGTATTATCCGAACTAGCGATAGAAAAGGAGCTGACACGCCGAGAGATTAACCTCGTACAAGTGGCGGGGTTGCAGTTAGAACGACCGTTCTACTTACTAAAGCATAAACATTACAGTTTTACGCCACTTGCCAAGGCGTTTATCGAGTTTTGCGACAACTTTTTGCGGCTTGATAAAGCAGTCACATTGGCCGATTAGGCTTGGTATCCAACATCTACCGTGGTCGGGTTATTTTCAGCTGCCGTCCGTGCTAATTCGTCGCAACGTTCGTTTTCTGGATGACCCGCATGGCCCTTAACCCATAGCCAATCAATGCTATGTTGCTGACAAGCGGCGTCTAAACGTTTCCATAAGTCGACGTTTTTAACTGGGGTTTTGTTTGATGTGACCCAACCTTTGCGCTTCCAATTGTGGATCCATTGGGTGATGCCTTGACGCATGTACTGGCTATCACTGGTGAGCGTAACACTGCAGGGTTCTTTGAGGCTTTCTAATGCAACGATAACGGCCAATAACTCCATACGATTATTGGTTGTTAACTTGTAACCTTTAGATAACTCTTTGATATGTTGTTTGTATTTAAGGATTGCACCATAACCACCTGGGCCAGGGTTACCGAGACAAGAGCCATCAGTATAAATATCGATGTGTTTGAGTTCAGTCATCAACTTGCTAACATAGCCCCATAAATTTAGGGCATTCATCAGTTCCGAAAGCGACAACATACATGAATATTATCTCAAATGCGACGCGTCAGGTTATTCTCGATACTGAAACCACAGGTATGAACCAAGGCAGTGGCCCGATATATCAAGGTCATCGCATCATTGAAATCGGCTGCGTCGAGGTGATTAATCGCCGTCTAACGGGGCGTACCTATCATCAGTACATTAATCCGCAACAGGCGATTGATGAAGAGGCTATTGCAGTTCACGGGATCACCAATGAACGCGTTGCCAATGAACCTGTTTTTGCCCAAATCGCAGCGGAATTTGCCGCGTTTATTGAAGGCGCTGAAATTGTGGCGCATAACGCGTCGTTCGACGTGAACTTTATCGATCATGAATTTCGGATGTTGAACCCACGTGGCCCCGTGGTAAAGGAAATTTGCGATGTGCTCGATTCATTAGATATCGCCAAATTCCTGCATCCGGGGCAGAAAAACAACTTAGATGCCTTGTGTAAGCGCTATCATATTGATAACTCAAGACGTGATTATCACGGCGCGTTGCTCGACGCTGAGATCCTCGCGGATGTCTACTTGGCCATGACCGGTGGGCAAACCAAGTTTAACTTGAGTTTAGACAGCGAACGAAATGGCAGTGAGGCGGGCGGCATCATTCGATTAAATTCTTCTCGCGCGGGCCTTAAAGTGATCTCGGCATCTGCCGATGAACTTAATATGCACGAACAGCGCCTTGATTTGGTGGGAAAAAAATCAGGTAAATGTATTTGGCGCGATTAACATATTAGGATTGCAACTTGGCGACTCTTTATCGTGGCATTGTGTGGGTCAGTTTGGCGTTAACCGCTGTACTTAGCATGGCGGTGCAGGCAGACACTGTTCCCGCAGCACAGGCATCTGAATTAAAAAACCGCTTCCGCATTGACCATATGGTTGATGAGGTAACCTTAGTTATTCAACGAGAATTTGGTTCGGCGCCGGTAGTCATTATTCAGCCTGATGGCAGTAAGTGGTATTCATCAAGACATCCCCAAGAAGTGAAGTGGACCGATTCTGAGACCGGCGATTTCATCAACATCAAAAAGCCAACTCCTGGCCCATGGCAATTAACGGGCAAAATCGTCAAAGGTTCCAAAATTCTGTTGTTGTCCAAATTGGCTATAGACGTGGAATCAATTCCACAGCCAGTTTATCAAGGTGAGCGTTTAAAACTGCGTGCATCGATGTTGGGCGATGACTTAAAACTTCGCTTGCCCGGGTTGTCGTACATGATGCAGTGGAGCGCCAAGTTTTCATCAAGACAGAATAAAGAGGATGAAAACTTTGCCGCGGGCACCATCAGCGTGGGTAGTTATCAAGATAATGGTACAGCACTAGATGAGAGGCCCGATGATGGCGAGTTCACTTCAAACTTCAATCTTGAGCAACCGTGGGGGCATTACACCCTGATTGTACAGGCGCAAAACGAGGTGTTCCGCCGCGAGTATCAAGAAGAGTTTTTCTTGTCGCCGATGCCTGCAGACATTGAAGTGATTGAGCCTGAAAAGCCCACTGAGCAGCCATGGCAGATATCAATCGTGGCCGACGCCAACGAGCTTAAGTTAGATCAGTCCTTTTTTGAATTGACGGTGATTGGTCCGGCGGGTTTTCAAGCGAATTTTAGTGAGAAACTTAATGGCGTAGCGAAAAAAGCGCTGACACTCACCGATGTGACCGAGTATGGCAGTTATCGTATTAAAGGCGAGTTATTTGCTACTACGAAAACCGGGCGTGAAATTGTCATTACCCTGCCAGAACGTTTCTTCAATTATGTCGAACCACCTGCACCACCGCCGAGTGCGGAAGAGATGGCGGAGCGAGCTGCTGCAGCCGCAAGAGTCCAAGAAGAAGAAGCGAAAAGCTCGGTACTTACACTAATCATCGTCGGTAACGTGGTACTTATTTTGTTGGCTGCCGTGATACTGTTATTTTTACGCAAGCGTCAATCGCTTAAACTTGCGCTTGCTGCAGCAGCAAAAGAGGCTGAGTCAAAGGCAGAATCGAAAGACGGCGAAGTGAGAGACATCGATTTAACAATGCCTGATGAAGAGCTACGTTAATGCCTCAACCTCTTTAGCCATTCGCTCACGGCAATGGACTTTTGATATCGCTTGGCAACTGAGTTTTGAGGTGTTAATTCGTTAAAAATCAATCTTTGGTTAAAATTTGGCTGAACGGTTTTAATTCGGTTAAAAAACTGTTGACCTAAAAAAGCTGGCTACGTATTATTGCCGCCATCCTAAGTGGAGCGGTAGTTCAGTTGGTTAGAATACCGGCCTGTCACGCCGGGGGTCGCGGGTTCGAGTCCCGTCCGCTCCGCCAGTTAGGATACGAAATCGTTATGGAGCGGTAGTTCAGTTGGTTAGAATACCGGCCTGTCACGCCGGGGGTCGCGGGTTCGAGTCCCGTCCGCTCCGCCAACGATACAAGAAGCCAGCATTATTGCTGGTTTTTTTGTGCCTAAATTTTATCAACGTATGCTATTGGCGCTCAAGCTAACCCTGTTTATCTTGGCCTGAAATTACTTGCTGTTTGGAAAAGGTAACGACGAACGTTTTCCGGCGCAATCACTTCTATTTTATAAATCCTTTTCCGTTTATGGTTGTAAACCATCGACATCGGTTGTTTGGTAATTAAATTACACCGAGGTAGGCTGCATTTCGCTGCAACTGCAACAAGCCAACCATCGGTCACGGTTATATAACTGTCCAGTACTTATCATTTTTTTAAATTAAATATGTAGCGGCTAATTCAAACCAGTTATTGAAAAATTATTAATGGATAAACCGTTAAGGATTAATAGTGACGTTTTAACGCTATGACCTGTGATTTTTATCACGGCTTTGAGATTATATTAAGACGCTTAATTAGCTGTAACAACGAAAATAACAGAGTTTAATAGGCTGAATTTAAAGGTTAAATTTTGTTTTTAACCTAAAAACGATCTCGATATTTAATTGATACTTTAGTCTAATGAATAGTGTCGTCACTTCTCAGTTTATTAAATAGACAATTTTAACCATATGAAAAATAAGATGTTATTATAATTTTTGATAGCCTTGTAAGCGATTCGACTGCGATTGAAAAACCAAAAAACATACAATATGATTTGTTTCGTATAACCGAAGATAAGCAAGGATTGTAATATCCTTAACTATCTAAATTTAGGGGTAACCCTTTTTTTTGATAGCAATGTGCCACCGGTGGCACAAAGATTTTCTGTAATTTTGCTACCGGTGGCAACGTGGGGCGTTCAGTGGTGTGGTTGGTTTGGAGTGGGGACTCCTGAATATACGCAGCTGATCGAACGAACAAGGCCAATAGCCCTCAGGTTTATTTCGCTTTGTATAATAACAATGTTGGAGATATCCGAGATGTTTAAGAGAACAACGTTAGCAAGTACCATATTCATGGCGCTGTTTAGCCAAGCAATATATGCAGCAGATGACGCTACCGACAGTAAAGCAAAAGCTGATGAACCGATGGAAACCATCGAAGTTGTTGGTATTCGCAGCAGCTTAAATAAAGCCGTCAATATTAAACGCCAAACCGTGCAAGTGGTTGATGCGATTGTCGCGGAAGATATCGGTAAATTCCCAGATAACAACGTGGTTGAAGCGCTGCAGCGCGTAACCGGTGTTCAAACAACGAACCGTGAGTCTGGTGAAGTCAGTGGCGTGACCATTCGTGGTTTAACCGACGTTACAACTACTGTGAACGGCCGCGAAATGTTTACTGGTGTCGGTCGTACCTTGGCAGTGCAGGATATTCCAGCGGCGTTGTTAGAAAGTGTCGAAGTGTTTAAAACTCGCGACGCCAGCCAAATTGCCAGTGGTATCGCAGGGCAATTGAACGTTCGTACTCATCGTCCATTTAACTTTGAGGGTGCCAAATTCGCGCTCAATGCTCGTGGTGTTTATCAAGACCTTGCCGATAAAGCCGACCCGATTGTCAGTGCCTTAGCCAGTAATCGTTGGGATTCATCCATTGGTGAAGTGGGTGCGTTGCTCAACTTGTCGTTTGCGCAAACCCATTACCGTAATGAAAATGCATCAGCAGGTGCAGTGGTTCCATTTCGTACCGACAATCTGGCACGTATGTTTAACTACCCATTTGGCTTAGAGCATGGTGTCGATCGCACGCCTGGCGCAACCTTAGATGGGGTTGAATATTATTTGGGTCGTGATGCGCTAAACCAAACCGATATCAATGGTAAACGCCAACGTCCTGCGGTGAATTTGTCATTGCAATGGGCACCAACTGACACCTCTGAATATGTGTTCGAAGCTTTCTATAATGGCTACCGCAATGAAAGCTCAAACCACATGATCCTGACCTATGCCGACTCTAACCGTGTTGCCACCGATATTCAGCCAGAGCTGTTCGAAGGCACTAACGTAATTAAGTCACGCGCTTGGGGGAATTCTGGTGCATTTACCAGCGGCGACTACGGTGAGCAACAAACCGACAGCTACATGTTTGCGCTGGGTGGCAAGTGGGATTTGAATGCAGAAACTACGTTAAAATCTGAAATTGTTTATCAAACCAGTAAGTTCGAAAGGGAAGGCGTTGCTATGCAAGCTAACTCCCGTATGCCATATGTGTTTGCTGATTTTAACCATGACGATGGCGTAATGGCGTGGACACCATATTTGGAAGAGTATGGTGAAGAGCTTGATTTGACCGACCCTAGCCGTTGGACGACTTCAACAATGTTTGACAACGCCGGTAAAGACAAAGGCGATGCTCTAACCCTGACCACTGACATCGATTTCTATCTCGACTGGGGCATCTTTACCAAAGCTAAAGCCGGTATTCGTTACGAAAGACGGGGATCTGAAACTTACAGTCGCGACACCAACCGCGGCAATGCCATACCGTTGGTTGATTTAGACCCAGGTATGCTTGGTGTCAATAGTGACTTCTTCGATGGCAGAAGTGACTTACCACGTTCTTGGGTGGCAATGAGTGGTAAGGCCTTGTGGGATAACCGCGAAGAATTCCGTGAGTTATGGGGATTTGGCGCGGACGAAGAAGGACTACGTCGTCTTACCTTGCAAAGAAACTTTGAAATCGACCAAACCTCTATGGCAGCTTACGTTCAAAGTGAATTCGATACTGAGGTATTTGGTAAGCGTTTAGATGGGGCTATCGGTGTACGCTATACCTACGCCAGTGCCGATATGGATTTTTATAAGTGGAATGCAGACTTAGCGCAAATTGATCATTCAACAGGTAATAATACCAGCGCTAAGTTTTTGCCTAACTTAACCCTCCGCTATCATCTGCTTGATGATGTGATGATGCGCTTTGCCTATACAGAAACCCTGCGTCGTCCAGAATTTGGCGATTTGAACAGTTTCGTTTCGCTGCATCCGGATACTACTAATGTTGGTTATGGTAACGCGAATGGCGGTAACCCATCACTGAAACCTACTGAGTCTAAGAACTACGATTTCTCGTTAGAATATTATTTCGGCTCCGGAAATTCAGTGTATGCCACATACTTCTATCGTGATATTCAAGGTTTTGTGTTTGATTCATTGCTTCGTACACAGTTCCCTAATCCAGATACTGGAGTACTTGAAGACTACATTTTGTCAGCCAAAGGCAATACCTCAAACGGCGTGCTGAAAGGCTATGAAGTTGGTGCTGTTTACTTCCTTGAAGACGTACCGCAATGGTTAGATGGCTTTGGTATTCAAGCCAGTGGTACCTTCCTAGACTCAAACCAAGATATTCCTGTGTTTGATGATACAGGTGTTATTGAACGATATGATCATCGTGGCGTGTTTGGTGTGTCAGACACTTCTTACAGTGGTGTGTTGATTTACGAAAAAGAAGACTTTAGTGCGCGTCTGTCCTACGTATGGCGTGACAACTTCTTACATCGTTATGGTTCTGGTCGCTTCGCGCATCCTCGAGGCGTATATCGTCAACCAGAGGAAAGCTTAGACTTCCAAGTGAACTACAACATTACTGACAACTTGGTGGTTTCGTTTGATGCAACTAACTTAACCAATAAAGTGTTCAACCAGTACTATGAGAAGGAATTCCTTAACGATACAGCTTCCATCTACAGTCGTACCTTTGGCTTGGGCATCCGTTACTCCATGTAACTTGCTCGTTTAACTGGTAAACATCCCAGTTCCGGTAAGCCGCTTGGTTTGAGCAAGCGGCAACTTTCGCCGTCCATGCAAGTGGGCGGCATTTTTGTTTTTAATACTGCGTTGAGTAAAGGTTTATTTTTGCTCGGAGCTCAACAAGTGCGGCCCAGCGCCGTCTTTAGCTAAAACATCGTCTGGGTTTCTCAGGGGGCAGTCTGTTAGTGACAAACAGCCGCAGCCAATACAGCCTTCCATGCGGTCTCGTAGGGTAATTAGCGCCTCAATTCTTTCGGTTAAAATTGCATGCCACTCGCTACTCAATTCGCGCCATTCCTTCACTGAAATCGGCGTATTTGGCAGGGTATCGAGATGGCTTTTAATTTCATTAAGTGGAATGCCCGCCGATTGCGCAATTCTTATTACTGCGATACGACGTAACACTTTACGATCATAACGGCGTTGGTTTCCTTGGTTGCGCCAACTAGAAATGAGTCCTTTCGTTTCGTAGAAATGCAGCGTTGAAACCGCGACACCACTGCGTTTGGCAACTTCGCCAACCGATAAAGCACCTGTGCTTTCTACCATGTAAAATTCCTGTTGACCTCAAGTATACTTGAGGAAATATTATTCGCGTCGGCTAACGCATTCAAGCGTTGATTTACTCTATGACAATTTATTCAGGAGCCGACATGGGTAGAGATTATTCCCTTCGTCATCATTTGTTATTGGCAAGCTGTGTTACCCGATTAACATCCCAGTGTGAGATGGGAGGTCAAGATGAGTAACGGTGTTCAATTGCCACCAGCCCCTGTTTCGCAAAACAACCATTTAATTCGTACCGTTCTTATTACTGCAGTTGTGCTACTGCTACTATTAGGCGGTGTTTACTACTGGAAAGGCTACCTTGCGAGCCAACAACCTCACTGGCAGCCCCATGCTGTTCCCGTCACCGCAATGAAAGTGGCGGAAGCGCCGTTACCACTAGCGCTTAATGCCGTGGGTGAGTTGAAAGCGATCAATCAAGTCACGCTATCAGCCGATGTTGCCGGACGGGTTGACGCTATTGCGTTTCAATCAGGTGAAAAAGTAGCCGCAGCTCAGCCGTTAGTAAGCTTGTATAACGGTCCTGAACAAGCCGCGCTTGAAGCGGCGCAAGCACGCTTAGCCTTTGCTGAACATCAACTCAAACGTTCACAACAACTTGCGCCATCGGGCGCAGAATCATTGGACGTGTTGCAAGAACGTCAATCTGCGTTTGCCCAAGCAAAAGCTGACGTTGCTGCGGCAAAAGCGCAGTTACGCCAAAAGCAAGTTATTGCGCCATTCGCTGGCCAATTGGGGATCCGCAATGTCGATCTGGGGCAATACGTCAATGCCGGTCAGCCAGTGGTTACGCTTACGGCACTGGATAAGCTTTACGTAGAATTTACCTTGCCACAGCAAGATTTTGCTTCAGTCAAGGTTGGTGGTGAGATCAACTTAAGCAGCGATGTTTATCCGCAAGCCAGCTTTGTGGCCAAAGTGCACGCGGTAGAACCGCAACTGGATAGCGACACGCGCAACCTGTTAGTGCAAGGGGAATTAGATAATAGCGAACAGCTGTTACGCCCTGGCATGTATGTTAATGCCGCCTTATCCTTGCCAGCACAAACCGATGCGATTGTGGTGCCAGCCACTGCAGTGCAGACCTCAGCTCAAGGTTATAGCGTGGTAGTGATCCGCGGCGATAATGCCAGCCAACAGGGTAAAGCCAATATTGTTGCGGTTGAAGTGGGTAAACGCATCGATAACCGCATTCAAATCACCCACGGTTTACAAGCGGGCGATGTCATCGTGGTGACGGGCCAAAATCGCGTTCAGCCGGGCGCTGATTTAGTGGTACAGAACCTACTGCGCGCAGGGGAGTAAGCCTTATGCACTTTACTGATCTTTTTATTCGGCGGCCGATATTATCGATCGTCGTCAGCTTGATGATTTTACTGATCGGCATAAGCGCCACTTACAACTTGCCCATTCGTCAGTATCCGCAGATGGAAAGTGCGACGATCACTATTGATACGCAACTGCCGGGTGCAACGCAGGACATGATGCAGGGTTTTGTGACGACACCGATCGCACAAGCGATCTCGACTGCCAGCGGTATTGAGTACATCACCTCAACATCGCGCCAAGGCAAAAGTCATATCTCTGCCAAGTTAGTGTTGAATGCGGATGCGGATCGTTCAATGACCGAAATCCTATCCAAAGTTCAAACGGTGAAGTATCGCTTGCCGGAAGGGGTTACCGATCCCGTGATTGCGAAAATCACCGATGGCGCGTCGGCAATTCAGTACTTGGCTTTTGTGAGTGATAGTTTGGCGCCAGCGCAAATTGCTGATTTCATCTCGCGGGTAGCACAACCATTAATTACCTCTGTTCCCGGCGTGGCCTCAGCGACAGTAGTGGGTGGTGCACCATTTGCGATGCGGATCTGGGTTGACCCCGTGAAACTGGCTGCGCGCGGAATGACGGCGAGCGATGTCGCCGGCGCGCTGCGCAGTAACAACATTCAAGCTTCCCCGGGCCAATTAAAAGGGGATTCAACCGCACTGAATATTACGGCGGGTACTGACCTGCGCAGTATTGACGCGTTTCGCAACATGGTACTCAAGCAAGGCAGCCAAGGCGTGGTGCGTTTGCAAGATATCGCAACTGTCGAGCTTGGTGGCCAGAATTATGATTCCGGCATGTTGGCCTCAAACCGCAAAGCGGTATCGGTGGCTATTTCGCCAACACCGGATGGTAACCCATTGGATATCGTCGCGCAGATCAATGATTTGATTGACGATATGCAAAAAGTCGCACCACCGGGATTAGAAGTGATCAGCCAGTTTGACGTAGCACACTTTGTGGATGCCTCAATTGAAGAGGTGCAACACACACTGGTTGAAGCAATCGCGATTGTGGTGATTGTGATCTTTCTGTTCCTTGGGACTTTCCGTGCCGTCATCATTCCGATTGTGACTATCCCACTGTCATTGCTGGGCACCGCCGCGCTAATGCTGGCCTTTGGCTTCTCGCTGAACCTTCTCACCTTGTTGGCGATGGTGCTGGCGATTGGCTTGGTGGTGGATGATGCGATTGTGGTGGTTGAGAACATTCACCGCCATATAGAAGAAGGGTTATCCCCCTTTAACGCTGCATTGAAAGGCGCTCGTGAAATCGTTGGTCCCGTGATTGCGATGACGATTACCTTGGCAGCTGTGTATGCGCCTATCGGTATGATGGGTGGCTTAACTGGCGCTTTGTTCCGTGAGTTTGCCTTTACCCTTGCGGGATCTGTGATTGTCTCGGGAGTTGTTGCATTAACACTGTCGCCGATGATGAGCGGAAAATTGCTGCAGTCACGTCAGGCCGAATCCAAGTTGGAAAAATGGATTGAGCATTACATGGAAGGGCTGACTCAGCGCTATGTTAAGTTACTGGATAAAACTCTGGTATCTCGTCCGGCGGTTTTGCTGGTGGGCGTGGTTATTCTGGCTGCCATTGGTGCGTTATTCGCGGGTGCGAAACGTGAACTCGCGCCAGCAGAAGATATGGGCTATGTATTTGCCCAAACTAAGGCGCCGCAGTATGCCAACGTCGACTATACGACTAAGTACAGCACCCAAGTGGATAAGATCTTCCAGCAATTGCCTGAATTTGAGCGTAGCTTTTTTGCCATTAGTCATGAAGAAGCCAATATCGGCTTCGGTGGGGTGATCTTAAAAGAATGGTCTGAGCGCGAACGCAGTGCCGATGAGATCCAAGCCCAACTGGCCGGAATGACGGCTGGCGTTGATGGGGTTTACACCTCTTTATTCCAAGACAGCCCTTTGCCAGCCTCTACCGGTGGTTTGCCAGTGCAGATGGTGATCCGTTCATCAGGAGAATTTAGTGAGCTGTACCAAACACTGATGGGACTTAAAGGTGCAGCGTGGGGCAGTAGTTTATTCGCCTTTGTTGATAGTGACTTGGCGTTTGATAGCGCCGAAGCACACATAGAGATCGATCGCGACAAAGCGGGCGAACTAGGGATCAGCATGGCTGAAATCGCCGACACCTTGGCCATTTTGGTGGGCGAAAACTATATCAACCGCTTTAACTGGTTTGATCGCTCCTATGATGTCATCACGCAAGTGCCGCAAAACCAACGCTTAACGCCAGATAACCTCGGTAACTACTATGTCCGCACCGGTGCTGGTAAGTTGGTGCCATTGTCGACCGTGGTGAGTGTTGAGATTAAGCCTCAGGCGAATAAGTTGCCGCAATTTAACCAGATGAACTCGGCAACTTTGTCAGCAGTGTTGCTGCCAGGGGTGACGATGGGGCAAGCGGTGAATTTCCTGCAACAGCAACCTTTGCCGGATGGTGTTACCGTGGATTGGCTATCGAATAGCCGCCAGTTTGTCCATGAAGGTAATCGCCTGACGGTATCGTTTGCCTTTGCCTTGATTGTGATTTTCTTGGTATTAGCAGCTCAGTTTGAGAGCTTCCGTGACCCGTTGGTTATTTTGGTGACTGTTCCGCTCGCTGTGTGTGGTGCGCTAGTACCGCTATATTTAGGGTTTACTACGCTCAACATCTACACCCAGATTGGTTTAGTGACCTTAATTGGCTTGATTTCCAAACACGGTATTTTGATGGTGTCTTTTGCCAACGATATGCAGTTACATGAAAAGATGAGCAAGCTAGAAGCGATTCGTCATTCAGCAGCGGTGCGGATGCGCCCAGTATTGATGACAACCGCTGCGATGGTTGCTGGCCTAGTGCCACTGCTGTTTGCCGCTGGTGCAGGTGCAGCAAGCCGCTTCGCTATCGGGATTGTGGTGGTAATGGGTATGCTGATTGGTACGCTGTTTACCTTGTTCGTATTGCCAACCATTTACACTCTGTTAGCCGCAAATCACCAAGATGATCATGCTGATGAAGCGATTGATGCTGATCGCGCTGTTAGTGTAGCTAGTGCGGAGGTGGCTCATGGGTAATCGTCATAACGCATTGCGTTTAACTAGATTGCGCCCACTGGCTTTACTCCTGCCGTTAGTCTTGGCTGGCTGCAATACTGCGCCTAACTCGGCGGAGTACGCGCCCAAGTCAATGAACACGGGTGAGTTTGTTAGTCATCTCAATGGCCAAACGGCGTTGCAGCCATTACCGAACGATTGGTGGCAACTCTATCAAGATGAGCGCCTCAATCAGCTAGTGAGGCAAGCACTGAACGCCAATAACGATCTGCGGGTGGCCGAGGCGAATCTACGCCGCACGCAAGCGCTCTTGCAGCAAACCAGCGCTGACCGATTGCCGGCAACCACATTGTCTGCTGGTGCGACTTATGGTGATGCCACACAGGGCGCGAGCGATGATCAATGGAGTGAAACTGCTGGGTTATCGGTAGCATGGGAAGCTGACTTTTGGGGGCGTATTCGCCAAGCTATCGATGCTGCTGAAGCCGATGTCGCCGCCGAACAAGCCGCGCGCGATATGGTGCGAGTGACCGTAGCGGCAGAAACTACCCGTGCGTATCTTAATTTATGCGCCTATGGCAATCAGCTCAATGTTGTCGAAGCATCGTTAGCTAACAGTAAAACTCAGCGAGACATTATCGCCGCGCAATTTGCAGCGGGCACGGTGACTGAATCTGCGCTTGCCAGCGCTGAAGCGGTTGTGGCAACTGTGCAAGCGCAGCTACCAATAGCCCATGCGTCAAAACAAAATGCCTTGTTCGAACTTGCAGCGTTACTCGGGCTTACCCCCGCGGAAGCTCCGCAAGATCTGCAAAGTTGTACGCTGCCGCCGCAAGTCGCACTGGCATTGCCAGTCGGGGATGGTACTGAACTGCTAAGGCGTCGGCCGGATTTGCGTCAAGCGGAGCAAACATTGGCGGCGGATATTGTGCGTATTGGCGTGGCTATGGCGGATTTGTACCCGCGAATAAGCTTGGGCGCTTCTGCGAATTACTTACAAAACGATGTGGTTAGCGGTAGCGATAGTCTGAGTTATGGCATCGGGCCACTTATCTCGTGGAACTTTCCTAACACTTTGGCGGCAAGAGCCCGTTTAGCACAGGCGAAAGCGCAGGCTCAGGTTTCGGTCGCCGCTTTTGATGGGCTAGTGGTCAACGCGCTGAAAGAAGTAGAGCAAGCATTGACGTCACTCAATGCGGTGACGGCGCAACAACAATCGCTTGCACGCGCTGAACAGCAAGCCACGCGCGCTTATAACTTGGATAAGGTGCGCTTTGATGTTGGCGCGATTGCGCATGTGGATCTGCTAGTGAGTCAACGCAATATGCTCGACAGTCGTACCGCAAATGCGCAGGCGCAAGTTACGCTTACCAACGCGCAGGTTAATCTGTTTAAAGCGCTTGGTGGTGGCTGGCAGCAGGCTGCAGGGGTTACCGTCAAAGCGAATTAACCATCTGTTAATGAGTTATATTGGTAAAGGCCATTCATTTTGATGAATGGCCTTTTGTCTTTTTGGCACTCAGCTTAGATGTATTTTTAAGCAGCGTTTATGTAAACGCTTACAGTTTAATGGTGTAACTCAAGTAGATGGATCTGTGTCAAAGCGTTATGGTGCGCTATCATGCGAATGTTTAGGGCTAATTTAGCGAGTAATGAAGTGGTAGGAATAAACAGCGTTTTTCGCTTGGTTGCTCAAATGGCTCATTCTCTGGCGCTACGCTATTTATCGTTTTGCTTATATTTTTTGTCATGCTGCCGAGGTGGCAGGACATATCGTTATTGAATATGAACCTACAATTATCGCAACAAAATCTCGCCGTTACCTTATTTAAAGCCACATGGCCTATGGTGTTTGGTGTGCTTTCCATTATGAGTTTTCAACTGGTGGATAGTGCGTTTATTGGGCAGCTTGGCGTCATCCCGTTGGCGTTACAAGGCTTCACGATGCCGCTGCAGATGGTGATCATTGGCGTACAAGTGGGATTCGGCATTGCCGCTACCGTGTTGATCGCCAAACGTTTGGGAGCAAATCAAACTGGCCAAGCGAAGCAGATGGCAGGCTTGGTGGTGAGTTTAGGCTCCACCGTTATCGGGATTGTGTGTTGCTTGCTTTATCTCTGCCGTTTTCCGCTATTGACGGCATTAGGTGCAACTGAAGCGGTTCATCCTCTTGTCAGCGGTTATTGGGCATGGTGGGGCTTGAGTGCTTGGCTTGGTGCATTACAGTATTTTCTCTATAGTGTGTGCCGCGCCAACGGCAATACCATGTTGCCCGGTATAATGATGGTGGTGACCAGCGTATTGAATATCGCGCTTGATCCACTGTTTATCTTTGTGTTTGGTTGGGGAATTAACGGCGCCGCTATTGCTACCTGTGTATCTTTCTTTATCGGCATTCTGCTGGTGGCATATCGACTGAAACATTCACACTGGCTCAGTTTTCAACGTGGCGAATTGGCGATTAAGCGTGCGCTCAGCCAAATAGGCCATATTTTCTTTCCGGCGGTGATGAGTCAATTGATGCCGTCACTTTCGGCAATTTTGGCCACTAAGTTGTTGGCCAGCTTTGGCGCTGCTGCTGTCGCTGCGTGGGGGCTGGGTTCGCGCGTAGAATTCTTTGCCATCGTCGTGGTGTTGGCCTTGACCATGTCATTGCCGCCGATGATCAGTCACGCACTTGGTGCAGGGAAGTTTGACCGGATCACTCAGCTGGTGCGTATCGCATTATTGTTTGTGCTCGGCTGGCAGTTGCTGATTGCCGTTATCATATGGCTCGGGGCCGATAGCTTAGCGCAATTGATGAGCGCAGAAGGTGAGGTCAGTGCCATCCTTCGGCAGCATCTGTTAATTGTACCGTTCAGTTTAGGTGCATTAGGCTGCTGCATGATTCTGGTGTCGGTGTCGAACGCGCTCGGCAAGTCTTACAATGCTTTGCTGATCTCGGTCGTGAGGCTATTTGTGTTGTTTTTGCCTTGCATTTGGCTAGGAGCGCAGCTGGGCGGGATCATGGGGATTTTTGTTGGTGCATTTGCGGGTAACTTATTTGCTGGTAGTTTTGCCTATCTGTCTTATCGTAAAACAATGGCCAAGTTAACTTTGCAATCGTAACCCGCATAGCGGCGGTTAGCTGGTATCTTGTTTTCGCTTCATGTTACTATCGCCGGCCGTTTTAAGTTGGACTCGCTTGTTTGCTTAGGCGAAGCCGATGAATAATGGCCTAACTTGCTTTGGGTATTGCGCCGATATTGTGCGCTAGTTATCCATATCCTCAGATTGAATTTCGTTTAAGAGATTCTGTTAACTGTTGTTTTGTATCCAGAATTCATCAATCTTTTTGGTTGTAGGATTCGTTAATTAGGCTGTCTTTTTTCATCTGTATTCTGCTTTTGTACTGAATCTTTGCCTGAGGGATTGATCCTAAAGCGTGATCCAGTCGATACTCTTTCGAGCCCATTTTTATCAGTCAAATATGAATTCATGTTGTCTGTCACCGTTGTTAATGTGAACAAGGGACTGTAATGATTGAACAAATTACCGGAATGTTGGCGCTAATTGGCGTGTTGTCACTATTGTGTCAGTGGTTAGGCTGGCAATTGCGGCTACCTGCGATTTTACCTTTGCTCTGCTGCGGCTTATTAGTCGGCCCTGGGTTGGGGTGGCTCGATCCTGATGCGATTTTTGGCAACCTGCTGTTTCCGCTTATTTCTCTCGGGGTGGCAATCATTCTGTTTGAAGGCGCACTTACTCTAAATTTCAAAGAGATCCGCGATCATGGCCGTATGGTGACCCACTTGGTGACCATCGGGGCCGCTGTGACTTGGTTGTGCATCAGTATGGCATCTTGGTGCCTATTTGACTTTACGCCTTCAATTGCGTTGTTGTTTGGCGCATTGGTTGTAGTAACGGGGCCAACGGTGATTGTGCCTATGTTACGCACGGTCAGACCCAAATCTGAGCTTTCTAGCATTCTTCGCTGGGAAGGGATTGTCATCGACCCGATCGGCGCCTTAATTGCGGTATTGGTGTACGAATACATTACCGTGAGTTCGGATCAAACCTCACACGTGTTAATCGCACTGGGCTCTATGTTGGGTATCGGTTTGGGAGCCGGCGCGTTAGCAGGCTATCTGCTGGGTTGGGTGTTGCGGCGTAACATTTTACCGCATTACCTCACCAATACTGCCGTATTGACCGTAACCCTTGGGGTGTTTGTCGGCTCGAATTTGCTACAGGAAGAATCGGGTCTGCTAACTGTGACCGTGATGGGGATCTGGCTGGCGAACATGCGTGGCGTATCGACCCAGTCGATCATTGAATTTAAAGAAACGCTGACGGTATTGCTGATCTCTGCACTGTTTATTTTGTTGGCGGCGCGATTGAATTCTGATGCGATGTTGAACCTTGGCTGGCAAGGACTTGTGTTACTGCTGGTGGTGTTGTTCATCGCACGGCCATTAAGCATTTGGATTTCAGGGTTTGGAACTTCGCTAAGTTCTCGCGACAAATGGTTTTTAAGTTGGATTGCCCCCCGCGGGATTGTCGCCGCGGCAGTGAGCTCACTGTTTGCAATTAAACTCGAACAACGCGGTGTTGATGGTGCTGATATGTTGGTGCCATTGGCGTTCTTAATCATCATTGGCACGGTAGTTATTCAATCGCTTACCGCGCGAAGATGGGCGCAGCATTTGGGGGTCACGGCGAAATCTGCTCAAGGTATTTTGATCTTTGGCGGCTCTAAATTTGCCCGAGATCTCGCCAAAATCCTCGTATCAAAAGGGATTAAAGTGATTATCGCCGACTCCAACTGGGATAACGTGCGTTTGGCGCGTATGGACAATATCCAGGTGTATTTCGGTAATCCGGTATCGGAACATGCCAACAACTTCTTGGATTTGGGTGGCATTGGTAAAGTGTTGATCTTGAGTCCTTACCAGCAACTCAATCCAGTGGTGTATTTTCACTTCCAAGACATTTTTGGCCCAGAGCGTGTTTATGGGGTGAATACGACAGATGCTTCAGCCAGTGCTCGTCATCAATTATCAGAATCTTATTTGAGCCGGATGTGTTTGTTCAGCGACTCGGTGTCCTATTCAAAATTGGCCAGTTTGATGTCACGTGACGCGGTATTAAAAAGTACCAACTTGACCGACAACTTCAGTTACCAGATGTTCTTAGAGCGTTATGGTGAGTCAGTAATCCCATTGATTTATATGAAGGGCGGTAAAGTGCATATGATCACCACTGAAACCACCTCAGTGCCTAATGGTGTTGAACTGATCAGCCTGATCCCTAAAGAGGCGATGGAGCATCAACAGAAAAAAGCCGCTGAAGAGAAAGAGCTGAAAGAGTTGCAGGAAAAAGAAAAACTCCAACTTGAGGATACTGATATAGAAGCGCAGGCTTAACTTGCTGCTTAATAAGCTGGGGTGGCTGAGCAAGGTTAAGTTGCAATAGCATGAATAGAAAAGGAGGCATAAATATCGCCTCCTTTTTGTTTGGTCAGATATTTCAGACGGGGTTTATGCTGCCTTATGCTTAGTGTCGACGCGTTTAAGCGTGTTGGCCTTTAGCTCTTCAGGGTCAAAATCATCGACATTGATTGACAGTAGACGACCACGTTCAGCTTGTTCCAGTAACTTCACTTCATCATCTGATAACACGCCTAACGCTTTACCTTCGGCTGCAATCTTATCCAATTGCATAAATGGATAGCGCTTGCCGGCCGCTTTGCAGACTTTATCGTATAATGGCTCAGCTAACAGAATATCGCGCAAGGTATGTTCCTGAATACCGACAGGGTTATTGGCGGTGGCCTTTAAGTATTGACCATTGCCTAAGCGATTACGGCTAGCGCACGGGGTTTGCATTATACGGGCAACTTTATGATCAAGTTTATCGGATGGGCGTTTAATTGGACGACCAAACGGGAAGATGACGACGCGCAATACTGGCCCCAATCTGTTTGGGAAGTTATCGAGTAACTCATCCAAAGATACCTGCAAGCGATATAGGCAATCTTCTACCGCCCATTGCAGCAAGGGCAGATCCTCAGTTAAACGGCCATCATCTTCATAGCGCTTCAACGTGGCTGATGCCAGATACAGCTGACTCAACATATCGCCAAGGCGGGCTGAGATCCGTTCTTTACGCTTCAAACTGCCACCGAGCGTGGCCATGGCAACATCTGACAGCAAAGCCAAGTTCGCGCTGAACCGGTTAATCTGTTGGTAGTAGCGACGAGTCTTATCGTGTACCGGTGCGTTGGACAAATAACTGCCGGTGACTCCCATCCATAAACTTCTGACAAAGTTAGACAGACTGAAGCCGATATGGCCAAACAGTGCGCGGTCAAACATGCGTAAACCGCGCAGCTCATCGGGTTCAAACGCGGCTTCCATCTCTGACAGAATGTAAGGATGGCAACGAATTGCCCCTTGGCCGTAGATGATCATGGAGCGGGTAAGAATATTGGCGCCCTCGACCGTAATGGCGATTGGTGCCGCTTGATAACCACGACCAAGATAGTTGTTAGGGCCTAAGCAGATCCCTTTACCGCCGTGGATATCCATTGCGTCAATCATGCATTTCTGCATCCGCTCGGTGAGGTGGCATTTTACGATGGCAGAGATCACCGATGGCTTCTCGCCGCTATCAATACCTGTGGTGGTTAATGCTGCTACGGCGTCCATCAGATAGGCGTTGCCGCCAATTCTGGCTAAAGGTTCTTCAATGCCTTCTAGCTTGCCGATCGGCAGTTTAAACTGGCGACGAATGCGGGCATAGGCACCGCTGGCCAGCGCCATTGTTTTTACCCCACCTGCGGAGTTTGATGGCAGGGTGATACCACGTCCTACCGAGAGACATTCCACCAGCATACGCCAGCCTTGTCCGGCCATTTTCTCGCCGCCGATGATAAAGCTCAGTGGTACGAACACCTCTTTACCGCGGGTTGGTCCGTTTTGGAACATGCAGTTAAGCGGGAAGTGACGTCGACCAATCTCCACACCATCAATATCGGTTGGGATCAGCGCGCAGGTGATTCCGAGTTCCTCTTCATTGCCAAGCAGATGCTCAGGATCGCGCAGCTTGAAGGCCAAGCCCAACACCGTGGCAATCGGCGCGAGGGTAATGTAACGCTTGTTCCAGGTCAGTTTCATCCCCAGCACTTGCTCGCCTTGCCATTTGCCATAACACACCACACCAAAATCGGGAATGGCGCCTGCATCAGAACCCGCTTCAGGGCTAGTGAGGGCAAAACAGGGGATCTCTTCGCCACGCGCTAACCGTGGCAAGTAGTGTTGTTGTTGGGCTTCAGTGCCATAGTGTTGCAGTAATTCGCCAGGGCCAAGAGAGTTAGGTACGCCCACGGTTGAGGCCAACTCGCTGCTGACGCCAGCAAGTTTTTGCAGGACGCGAGATTGAGCATAGGCTGAAAACTCTAAGCCTCCATATTGCTTCTTGATGATCATCGCGAAGAAACCATGGGATTTAAGATAATCCCAAACCTCAGCAGGTAGGTCGCCAAGTTCATGGGATACCTGATGCTGGCTGACCATGGCACAGACTTCTTCCACTGGGCCATCGAGAAATGCTTGCTCTTCTGCACTCAGCCGCGCTTTAGGGTAGTTATGTAGCTTGCGCCAGTTAGGATTACCGGCAAACAGATCCGCTTCCCACCATGTTGTACCCGCATCGATCGCCTCTTTCTCGGTCGATGACATCTCCGGCATGATGTTTCGATATATGCGCATGGCCGGACGAGTGATAAAGTTTTGTCGAATAGAGGCTACATTGAGCGGTATAACAAGCAACAAGTAAGGTAGCCACATCCATAAGCTGACACTGTCCAGTAGATTGCCAAGCAAAATGACCGCCGCTGCGGCAAGGCTGGACGTGAGCAGCGAAACCCTCAGATAGGCAGCAGCCCCCAGTACAAACGTTAATGTGATGAGCCAAATTAGGGTAGTCACGGTACGTCTCCTCGATAAATCGGGTTATCTAATAGTTATTACGTATTTGAAGCGCTTTTGGGGTCTAAAAACAGCTGGTCAGACCTCTCTTTAGATAAAGTTAATAGACAAATTCTGTGAACTCAAGCAATTTTCAAACAATTGTTTGAATCTTTAGTCGCATCTTAATTTTTCCATTAATCACTGAAATCGCTACAATGTGCAGCAGCATTGGTTTTGGGGGAATGTAGTTACCATGTGTGAGTTGTTGGCGATGAGTGCAAATGTGCCTACGGATATCGTGTTTAGCTTTACCGGATTGGTCGAGCGGGGTGGCGTGACTGGACCGCACGTTGATGGTTGGGGCATCACGTTTTACGAAGGCAAGGGTAGTCGAACCTTTAAAGATGCCGCGCCTAGTAGTCAGTCGCATATTGCTAAGCTCATAAAGTCTTATCCCATCAAAAGTGAAGTGGTGATTAGCCATATCCGTCAAGCCAATCGTGGCTGCGTGGCGCTGGAAAATACCCACCCCTTCAGTCGTGAGTTATGGGGGCGCTATTGGACTTATGCCCATAATGGCCAGCTCAGTGATTACATGGAGAAATTCGCCACCAAGCGCTTTCAACCCGTAGGTAGCACCGATAGCGAAATGGCATTTTGTTGGATATTGGAGCAGGTCGTGCAGCAGTTTGGCGATATACCGCCGGTCGATATGCAGCCAGTCTTTGAGTTCATCGCACAGCTTGCCGATGATGTTCGGCAGTTAGGGGTGTTTAACCTGATTATCTCTGACGGTGATTTTCTGATGTGTTTCTGTAGCAATAATCTCAGCTACATTACCCGCTGTGCACCTTTTGGTAAGGCTAAATTGATTGATACAGATGTGGTGATTGATTTTGATACAGAAACCACACCCAATGATGTGGTGTCTGTCATAGCCACCCGTCCGCTGACCAACAATGAAGATTGGTACATCATGCAGCCGAGTGAGTGGAAGTTATTTCGCCTCGGCGAGATCATCGCTGAAGGTTGTGCTACCAAACTGAGCCCGAGTGAGTGTCAGCTGTAATGCACTATCGCCTTTTTTCTGATGAATAAATTTCACTGGAAGATAACCTAAATCAGGCGCCATCCATACAACCGTGCGACGCTTATCGGTGTCGCGCTGAACTTCAAGCTTAACGGCTTGATATTTATGACCTTCAACAATAACGCTTTCTACGCCATGGTTGTGAAATCGATAGTCGTTAAACTTGTTATCTTTCACCATGTCGTAGGCAAACTCGGGTTTCCCCAAGCTTAAATCAAGCCGAAACTGTAATTGCACCATCATGGCATCGTACAGCGTGCCTTGGTAATCCAAGGTTTTGTTCTTCGCTTTATACACGGTAAACACTTTGCCTAACTCTTTGGCAAAGCGGATCTGCTCGGTAAAATCTGAACCTGTGCCAGTACGTTTATGTTCAAACAAGTTCGGAATGAGTTGATCCCCATTGCGGCTGAATTCACTGGTGATTTCACGTTCATCGGACACGACCAACAGGCTTAACTTACTGGTCATCTCATATTTATAGGTATTATCTTGTGGCGCATCGAGCACAAAACGGGCATCGCCCAAACCAATGCTGCCATATTGCACATGGTATTCCGCAATCTGCGGTTCAAGTGGGTTATGGTCTGCGAGAACACTCAACGGCCATAAAGCGATACAAGCTAAAATATGCTGCAGCTTCAATATAAATTCCTCTTTAGAACGGCACTGACATCACTAAGGTAGCAATATCAGGTTGCCACCCATAATCAGACCAACAAATTTTCCCTTGGTTCAGTAAGATGCCTTCACTGCGTAGTCGTTGGCTTTGTTCACGATAGGCATCTGAATCTTTAGCGAAGGATAATTTGCCCTGAGCGTTAATGACTCGATGCCAAGGCAGTGTCAATGTTGCTGGCGCTTGTTGCAATGCGCGTGAGACATAACGTGCCCGTCCGGGCAATCCGGCAATATCTGCCACCATGCCATAACTAGCAACCCTACCTGATGGGATCATCGCAACGACCCACCAGATGCGCTGCATGGGCGATAAGGTTGACGCGTTTTCATCAGAAAAAGTAGACATAAATTGGCTTTGTGCGGCTGTTATCGTGAGTTGCTGATTGTAAGAAATAAGCTGTGATGAGGTAAAGCGTGCATATGGTCAACTTGCCAAGTTCATATTTACGCATATACTGTATATAAATACAGTATTGAGGTTGATTATGAATTCGCTTGACTCCCAAGCTGCCATTTCTTCGTTACTGGCTCGACAAGATTTGTGGCTAGGTCATGCCAATGGCCAACTGCAATCAGGCTATCAAACGGGATTTGATGAGTTACAAGCACATCTACCTTACTGGCCAGCGCATGGTGTGTGTGAGTTACTCAGTGATGGGGCTGGCGCAGGGGAGTTAGGCTTATTATTACCGATCATCGAATCTGTTTGCATGGATACAGATGCGCCCATTTTGATAATTGCACCGCCCTATATGCTGAATCCCGAAGCTTTGCGAGTGTTGCGTGTTCCACCTGAACGCTTTGTTTGGCTCGACATCGCATTCGAGAAAGAAGCCTTATGGGCCATGGAACAAGCGCTTCGCAGTGGCAGTTGTGGTTTGGTGCTGGGCTGGTTTGATAATCTTTCTCTGAAAGCGGCGAGGCGATTACAACTGGCTGCCGAAGAGGGTAATTGCCTTGGTTTTTGTATGTTGCCGTTGACCAGTGCGGGCAATGAGCATCCGATACCTTTAAAATTGGCGTTAAAAACCTCCCAAGGCGAGTGCTATCTGCAGATTTTAAAACGCAGAGGTGGTTGGCCAGTAAGTGATATTCACTTGGCAGATCTAGCCGTGCCGCTGTTACGTCGCATGAGTTTGGCGCGCGCTAAGCTAGCAACAGAATCAACGGCTAGTACGGCGAGCGTGGTGAATAGCATGGTGACGAGCGTGGTAAATAGCGCAACCGATTCCGCAAAAACTGTGTCGTTACAGTCTTTGTCGGGTTTAACCGCAGCAAACGACCGCCATTCGATTGAGTTCCAGCATGGCTGAGTGTTGGTTAGCGGTTTATTTTCATCAGCTGTTATTGCAGTTCCATGCTTGGAGTCAAGGTTGTGGTCACTATTCAATAGGTGATGTGTATAGCGAACTTCCACCCCAAGCATTGTTTGATAAGCACACTCATCAAATAGTGGCAGCCTCCCCAAATGCAGCAGTTGAGGGCGTAGTGGCAGGGTTGAGTGTAACGACTGCGCAAGCGCTATTACCCACCTTACAGCTCACAGAGCAACAACAGGTTGACCAACAACGATTACAGCAGTGGCTTTGTCAATGGCACTATGATTTTAGTGCGCGGATCTGGCCGGCGATCCTAGCCGATGAGGTGAAAAACACGGGAAGTTCTCATGCGCGCCAAAGCATGCTGCAGCAAACGGCGCAATCAAACATTTGGCCGCAAGAAACACTGGTGCTGGAAGTTGGCTCGATGCTGAAGTTGTTTGGGGGGCAAGCGGCGTTCATCACGGCCTATCAACAGCGTTTAGCGCACTATGGCTTGCGTGCCACTTGGGCATTAGCCCAACATCCGTTGCAGGCGGCGGTATTAGCCCGTAAACCGATACCTGTTGCAGTGAGAGCGCATCAAGCGCCTCGAGTGTCTACACCGCGCCAAACCCGTTATAAAATGAACACCGATTGCGGTATGTCTTCAACAATAGCGCAGCATGGGATTGCTGAGGCTGAAAGCGGTTATCACTCGGTTGCCAGCGCTTTGCCGAACGATCTTCCGCTGCAGCAATTGCCGCTGCCAGCAAAAACATTGCAACGGCTCAGTAGCATGGGCATTAGCTGTTGGCAGCAGTTGCAGGCGTTACCGCGCGCTGAGCTCGGTAAACGTTTTGGGCAAGAGTTACTCACTTTGTTGATGCTGCTCGAAGGACGCATAAGCTGCCAGCGGCAAGCCTATGAGTTACCGCTAACGTTTCGGTTGTCGGTGTTGCTATCACACGATGTGGCGTTTATTCAAGGGCTTATCTTCCCGTTGTCGCCCATGTTGACGCAATTGGCGGACTACTTACGTGGGCGGCAACTGGCGGTAAGGCAGATCAGCATCACACTGCAATTCCGTGGTAAAGAGCGGCCAGCACAGCGGTTAGATATCGATTATCCGCTCGGCGAGTATCGTGCCGATGGCTTATTAAAGCTGTGTCGGCTGCAGTTAGAACGAGTGCAACTGCCTGCTCCCGTCACCGATATCACCTTGTTAGCGGAGCATTTTGTCTGCCTTGATATTCCCGCTGCATCGCTCACGGCAGATAAGGTGACGCAACCTTTTGCACAGCTGTTAGCCAAGCTGCAGGCGCGCTTAGGGAATGACAAGGTGCGGCGTTTACATTTTTCACCGCATCCCTTACCGGAATTGAGTGGTCAGAGCCTGCCCATTGAACGTTGGCCGCCGCGACAAAGTTCGGAGCAGCCGCAACCCTTGGCATTACGGCCACTTTGGTTACTGCCCGAGCCAGAAGCCATTTTCAAAGATGAGCTAGTGCTACTGCGTGGACCCGAGCGCGTCTGTTGTGGTTGGTTTCAAGAGTTAGCCCGAGATTACTATCTTGCGCGGCATCATTCCGGACGCTACTGCTGGGTGTTTCGTCAAGGGCAATCACTTTGGTTACATGGCTGGATGTCGTAGATGTACGCCGAGTTACATGCCATCTCCAATTACAGTTTCTTGCGCAGTGCTTCTCATCCTGAAGAGCTGGTGGAGCAGGCGGCACAGCTTGGATACCAAGCAATCGCGCTGACCGATGAGTGTTCGCTTGCTGGATGCGTTAAGGCACATGATGCGGCGTTACAGCATCAAATTAAATTGATCATCGGCGCTGAGTTTCATCTGGCTGAAGGGCTGTTGGTGGTGTTAGCTGAAAATCGCCAAGGCTATGCCAGATTAAGCCAACTGATCACTCTGGGGCGTCGGCGAGTAGATAAAGGGCACTATCAGCTGTCGTTAGAGGATTTTTCCACACTAGTGCACTGTATTTGCTTGTGGCGTCCGCCGAGTTTTAGCGAATGTGCGAATGAAGGGCGTTTGACGGAACAAACCATTGTTGATGTGAGTTCAAACTGGCATGCGTTGGCCTTACGCCTGCGTGAACAGCTGAAGATAGATTGCTATCTGCTTGCTGAGCGGCAATTGGTTGCGGGTGATGCTTGGCACATCGACGCCTTACAACTCTTATCTCAACGGGTAAAGATGCCGTGCGTCGCCGCGGGCAATATTCGCATGCATTGCGAGACTGAGCAACGCACCTTAGATCTGTTAAGTTGTATTCGCCATGGCTGTGACATTCATTCTGCCGGAGCTTTGTTGAGCCAAAATGCGGAAGCCGCGATGCAGCCAATTGAGGTGATTCGTAAGCGCTTCCCAGAAGATTGGTTAAAAAACACTGTAGAAATTGCCGCACGCTGTCACTTTTCATTGACAGAATTACGCTATGAATATCCCGCTGAGCTGGTGCCCAGTGGTTTTTCTGCTGCCAGCTACCTAACCCAAGAAGTACGCAAGGGCGCGATCAAACGATTTGATGGCAATGTGCCTGAAAGCGTGCAAAACCAGTATCAGCGTGAGCTAGAAATCATCATTGAATTACGCTACGAATACTTCTTTCTCACCATTTATGACTTAGTAACTTTTGCCAAACAACAGCGAATTCTACATCAGGGGCGGGGATCGGCGGCAAACTCAGTGGTCTGTTATTGCTTAGGTATTACCGAAGTTGACCCTACTAAGGTGAATATGTTGTTCGAACGATTTATTTCAAAGGAACGGCATGAGCCTCCCGATATTGATGTGGATTTTGAGCATGAACGTCGCGAAGAGGTGATCCAATACATCTACCAAAAGTATGGCCGTGACCGAGCTGCGCTGGCCGCAAGTGTGATCAGTTATCGGTTTCGCAGTGCTATGCGTGATGTGGGCAAAGTACTAGGGATTGATCAACAACGGATAGAGCAATTGCTGACCGCGGTTGATCGCCGCGACAGCGAACACGACTGGCAACAGCAGTTGTCGCAGCAACAGTTGGTAGCAACACAGGGCGCAGCAGCTTGGTTATTACCGTTAGTGCAAAGGTTAATGGGCTTTCCGCGCCATTTATCGCAGCATGTGGGCGGATTCATAATTTCAGCAGGGCCATTAGCTGAGCTAGTTCCTATAGAAAATGCCGCCATGCCTGATCGCACCGTTATTCAATGGGATAAAGACGATCTTGAGAGCCTAGGGTTACTCAAGGTCGATGTATTAGCGCTCGGCATGCTGACGGCCATCCGCAAATGTTTAGCCTTGGTGAGTCAGCATTTTCGACCGCTGACATTGCCCCAAGTGGTGTGGGAAGATCCTGCGGTGTATCGCATGCTGCAGCAGGGCGATAGTATGGGGGTGTTTCAGGTGGAGTCGCGCGCCCAAACCTCGATGCTGCCACGACTGAAACCAGCCTGTTACTACGACTTAGTGGTGCAAATCGCGATTGTGCGTCCAGGGCCCATTCAAGGGGATATGGTGCATCCATACTTACGTCGACGTGACGGTATAGAGCAAGTTGATTACCCATCCGATGAGGTGCGGCAGGTATTGCAGCGCACTCTCGGTGTACCCATCTTTCAAGAACAAGTGATCCAATTGGCGATGGTTGCGGCGGGTTTTTCTGGCGGTGAAGCCGATCAATTGCGTCGGGCTATGGCAAGCTGGAAGCGCTCCGGTGAGTTGGAAAAATTTGAGCAGAAGTTAAAATCCGGCATGGCCGCAAGAGGTTACAGTGAGCAGTTTGCCCAGCAGATTTTTAAGCAGATCCGCGGCTTCGGTGAGTATGGTTTTCCAGAATCTCATTCGGCCAGTTTTGCCCTGTTGGCATATGTCTCTGCTTACCTGAAATACTATTTTCCAGAAGCCTTTTGTTGTGCGCTGCTCAACAGCCAACCAATGGGGTTCTACAGTCCATCGCAATTGATTCAAGATCTTCGCCGTCATGGTGGCCAAGTGCTGTCTGTCTGCGTCAATCACAGCGAGTGGGATTGTACGCTCACCGTTGATGAGCACCATGGCGTAGCATTACAGCTTGGCCTACGGCTAGTGAAAGGCTTGAGTTATGCTAGTGCGCAGACTTTATTGAAAGCACGGCGGCAGCCATTTTCGACATTAACAGAGGTCGGGGGGCTTGGGATCGCCCGTGATGAGCTAGAAGCGCTCGCCAGTGCCAATGCTTTTAGCCACTTGAGCGGAGATAGACATCAAGTTCGGTGGCAGCTCGCTGCATGTCAGCAACTATCCTTGCCTTTGCTAGCTGACGCAGAAATAGCAGAGCCAAAGGTTGAATTACCAGCAGTGACCGAGTTGGCCGCGATGCTGGCAGATTATCAACAAACAGGGCTGACATTAGGACGCCATCCTTTAGCATTGCTGCGTGAGGCGGGCGCATTAGCGCATTGTCAAACCGCTGATGCGCTGTGGCAGTGTCGCCATGGGCAAGTGGTGCATGTGGCAGGATTGGTAGTCGGTCGACAGCGTCCCGGCACCGCCAGCGGTGTCACCTTTGTCACTCTTGAGGATGAAACCGGACATACCAATGTTGTGGTGTGGAGCGCGACCGCAAAAGCGCAACGTCGGCCATTTTTAGCAGCGACGATTCTTAAAGTCAGTGGCGTGGTGGAGTTTTCATCGGGTGTCATGCATGTGATTGCCGGGCAACTGACCGATATTTCACATGCACTTGATAGTCTTAGCGTACATTCACGTGACTTTAAGTAAACTGAATTGGAACGGCGATTAATGTGGCAAAACGGTTAGGTAGATACATAGGAAATGACAGACTGCACCCGCTAACACAAACAGATGCCAAATCGCATGATTGTAGGGAATACGCTTAATGGCATAAAAGGGCACGCCTAAGCTATAGCATAGCCCCCCAGAGATAAGTAACCAAAACCCAGAAGCTGAGAGGTTAGCAATCAGTTGCGGTAAAATCGCCACGCATAGCCAGCCCATCAGCAGATACAAGCTCAGGCTAAACAGTTTAAAGCGATGCACAAAAAAGCTTTTAAAGATCACCCCACTGGCCGCTAACCCCCAAATGGCCGCGAGAACCCATTCAGTTTCAGTATCGTGCAGCGAAATTAGCATCAAAGGCGTGTAGGTGCCGGCGATAAGCAGGTAGATTGCACAATGGTCGAGGATTTTTAGCCGCGTTTTTAGATGGGGAGAGGAGATGCCGTGATACAGGGTCGAGCAAAGAAATAGCAAAATAAAGCTGCTACCATACAAAATTACACCTGTAAGCTGAAGTGTGCTGAGCTGCATATGACTTTTGTGGATCATCAGCACCAAGCCTACCAGCCCAAATAAAATACCGATCCCGTGCGAGATACTATTTATTAACTCTTCAGAACGTGTGTAAGCCGGTGTGTAATGAGGTAGAGCCTGTGCATTGGCCATAATGACGTGACAAAATAGAATGTGGCGACAAGTGAATTACAGTCTATCAACTAAGTTAGCTTAAGGCTATATTTTTAGCTTACAGTTGTAAGCTAATTTTGGGGGCGATATTTCACATTTATGCTAGAAGAAACGCGCAGATAGCAATGTGTCATCCACCTGAACAGCATAAAACCAGTCGGTGTTGCATCAAATTCACTGCGCGCAAAATGAACTATGACCGTTTTTTCTTATCAAAGCAAAGCGTATAACTCGTTAATAATGCAAGGAATGCATGACATCTTTAACGCTGCACTCTGCCGACCGCAGCACACTTGCTGAAAATTGTCTCCCGCGCGAGCCAATTCATGCCCTATGGCGATTTCTACTACCCGCACTATTGCTTCATCTGTCGCTGTTCATGTTATTGCTTAACAGCGTTTCTTTTTCTGTGCCGTCAGTCGGAACTCCACAGCTATTAGTGCCTAAAATAATTCACTCGTTTTTGTATCAAGCTCCAGCCAACACACCAAAAACGACACCAGCAATGTCTGCAGCCGAACAAGTTCATTTGCAGCTAACGCCTGAAACGGCAGAACCTAGTCCAATAGCTGTTGCTGAGACGAAGAAATCAGTCACAGCAGTCAAGCCGAAGCCCTTTAAGCACCCAAAAACTCACCGCGAAGCTGCTACTGCCGGTCAAGCTTTCAGCTCCAACCTGACAACGCCTTCTAGCGCAACTGACATTGACATGGCAACGGCAAATTATCTGCAGCAGCAAAGCAATGAAGCGCTGACTCATTTGAGTGAGCGCTATGCTGATAACAAGACAAACTATCGTAGTGATAGTGAAATCACCGCAACGCCGCCTCACTTAACTTTGCCTCAAACGCCTTTGGCAGAGCGCAGTGGCACGCTGGATTTGGCGTTAGACCCCAATCGCATTGTTAAGCACGTCAACACTTGTTACCGAGTCGTCAAAACCCCAACGCAGCTCAATCCCGATGCGGAGAATTTGGGATTTGCATTCAAATGTGGCAAGACCGACGACGAAAAGCTATTTGATGCCGTATTAAAAAATCGGATCAATCAACATCGTCACTAAAAAATCGCTACAACTTTTATTGAGACTGTACTTTTACCAGGCTTTGCACAATAATTAATCAATCAATATAGTGCTTAGAAAGTGAAGTGTATTAACGCCAAACTTCATTTTCGGCATTGATTCAGCAAGGAGTGATATATGCAAATTCAATCTGCGTTTTATGCTGGTGTGCAAGGACTGCAAAGTGCGCAAAACGGCTTAACTCAAGCCACTGTTGATGTCGCACGACCAACAGAAAATGAGCAGTCTGAAACTGCGACTCTGCAAGCTACCGAAGCCGCCCAATCCACGGATAAAACTGGTGCTTTAGTTTCTGCCATGGCGTCACAACAGCAAGGTGAAGCAGCGGTAAATGTGATTGACCGTGCGAATGAAACTGTCGGTAGTATCATCGATATAGAGGTTTAATGTGGTTTCGGCGCTTTCTAACGGAAATGCGCCGACACTGACAGAGTTTGGTGTCCGGCGAGCAATCAGTGAGCCAGCCAAGTCTAGTTCACCCAGCCAAGCTGTGTCTTCAATCCCAACGTTTACTCAACCTATTCAATCAATTAGGGGGTCTTCACAAACCACTGCTAACTTATCGGCTAATCAAGCCCCCGCTGTTCCCCATTCGCCCCCAAGTCACAACCAAAGCCAGAATCTAAGTCAGAACGTAAGCCTGAACTTCAGCCAGACTCATGACACAGCGGTTGTTAATTCTACCGGCGTATCGTCCCCTGTCGCATTACAGGCTAACTCGAAAGTATCCACGCCAACTAGCGTAAACTCAGCGCAATCACGCAGTGCGCTTGTCAGTATGACCAAGGGTTTTTTAGGTGCTGCGGGTTTACAAGTTGCTGCGAGTGATACCGCTTCAAGTGTTGTCGCTAATATTACAGAACCTAGCAGTTCACTTGTTGTGGCAAATGTGGATGCTCAAGACGTTGTTTCGGTGTTTGGTGACACGGATAATGGGAGCGACAGCGCCGATGTGTCGGGTGACAACCCAACCGATGAGACAGAAGCTGATTCAACCACTAAAGCTTCGGTTAGCGGTGACAGTGAATATCCAGAACAGCAGCAAGAAATAGCGCAACTTGAAAGTCGTGATGCCGAAGTCAGAGCACATGAGCAGGCCCATGCTGCCACTGGTGGAATTTATGCCGGACAGCCTAACTTAACCTTTGAGAGTGGCCCCGATGGACGGCGTTACGCCGTCGATGGTGAAGTGCAGATTGATGTATCTGTCGTTCACGGTAACCCAGAAGCTACCATGCGTAAAATGCAGCAAGTGTATGCGGCGGCGATGGCGCCGATGGAGCCTTCCAGTGCTGATCTGCGGGTTGCCGCTGAAGCAATGCGCAAGTACAACGAAGCGAAAGCACAAGCGGCTGAGTTAAGAATCGAAAAATCGACCAGTGCCATAAAAGCCGCGGAAGGCATAACCGATACTGAAGCTAAATTAGTGCAGAATCAGGCTGACAACGTTAATAACGCTTGGCGTAAACAACGTTACCCGATGGGGTTAGCGTTAGTCATGTCAAAGCTTAATCCGTCAGTCACTGAAACTAATACTGATTTGGAAAATTTCACAATTCCTAACGCTGAACTAGAAAACGCGACGGCTGCACGTATGTTGCAGAACGAAGCCTATTCAACACCAAGTTAAACTAGCAACGGCTCTGTCGCTTCAGTGTGCTGCGCCAAAATCAACGATTCGAGCAATTTACTCGCAGGCCCTTGGTTATCACGTTGTGGTACAACGAGGGTGAGTACGATGCGACGCGTACTTGCTCCTTTCATTTTTAAGCGCACCAGCTGTCCCGATTGAATTTCATCTTGAATGAGGTGTTCTGGCACCCAGCAAAATCCAATACCTTTACTCAGAATCACTTTGGCTTCATGGAAGTTACTTACCGTCCAACGCTGCTCAGCTTTGAGCCAACCAATTTCTTGTGTGGGATTAACGCCAGTGTCTTTAATCACAATTTGCAGATGTTGCGCTAGTTCACGATCGTCTTCTAACTCGCCCATCTGAGCCAAAGGGTGATCGCGGTGACATACCAGATGAAATTCAAGATCGCACAAAGGCTCGGCAATATAGCCTTTGGGTGGCACACCACATATGGCCAAGTCGACCTGATTATTGACGATGAGTTCGCTGGTGCCGTTGATAACGGTATCGACAACAGTAATGCGCGTACCACGGCTTTCTGGCAAGAAGGTGGCGAGGGCATTGGTCAGCAACTCCATCGGATATACCAACTCGCGCGCGATAATTAGCGAAGGCTCCCAACCTTGCTCAAGATTGCTGGCCAATTGCTCCAATTCATTCACTGTTTGAGTGAGATGGCGGGAACGACGCAGCAAGACTTCACCCTGCTCAGTGAGATAGGCTTTTCGACCTTTCACTTCCAGTAACTGGATCCCCAGTTGTGATTGCAACTTGGCAACCGCATGGTTAAGTGACGATTGGCTTTTACTGAGATGGTCTGCAGCTTGGGCATAGCCGCCAAAATCGACGACCGCTTGCAAAATACGCCATTGTTCAAGGGTGGATTTAGGTCTGTGCATTATCTACGAATTTATCGAATTCTTTGGGCAGATAATGCGCTACAAAATCGAATAATTCAACGATTAGCTAACGCTTTGTGATGAAAAAATCAGCGATTCAAAATTGGCATTGTGTTGATAATGAAGGGGAATATTCACCATGGTTGAATTGGCGAATAAACTGCTGAATACCGCCATCGGGCCAGATATGTTCTACGATAACCCGTAGATCATCTTGTGGCTCATTAACGACTAAGGTGCTAAACACCTTTGCCGCGTCGCAAGTTTCTGTTTCAAGCGTCAGCGCCCGCGCCAATTGGCGCTGAAACAGCTGCGCTAGATATAACGGCCCCGACTCGCTGACGCCGATAAATGTGTAGGGCAGAATATCGGCCTGTGGCCATTCGCTGCCAAATACGTTGGCAAAATCTTGTTGTAGATTGACTGAAAGCTTAGGTCGGTAGAGCGAAAGGGCAGCTATCGCTTTGAGTCGCTCAAACTGGGTTTGGTATTGGGCGAACAAGGCTTCTCTAGTGCCGTTTGGAAATTCAGCGTGAAATTGTTGATTAAGATATTCGTTTAGCCACAGCGTCCCGAGTTGATTGCTATCCTGCTCTGTTTCAAGATTATTAATCAAATAAAACTGACCACTGGCGGCCATCATGCCCACGATTTCGGCAACGGCATGATTCGCTTGCTGTAGTGCCGCAATATTACTGAGTTGGGCGGGAAGGTTTAACCGGGCGATCCCAGTTTGTTGGCCAACGACGGCATAGCGCAACAAAAGCGCCTCTGGACGCCCCTCCGACAGCATCACATCGCCCAAGTAACGTTGTTGGTGCCATAGCCGCAGCCAATTTTCATCAACTGCTTGTAATGTAATGCCTAATCGCTGCAGTTGTCCTGTGAGCTGTTGAATATAGTCCGTGCGAGTTAATGATGAAAATTCAGCTTTAGGTGCAATCTTTAACTGTTGGCCAATGTTCCAAGGGGCAACATTGATTGGCTGAACGATAGCGGCTAAAAAAGCTGCCGCTGAATCAGCAGAGCCTAATAAGGTGTGACTAAACGCAGCATCAACATAATGACTAAAACCTTGGCTGCTCGCTTGTTGCTGCTGGATTTCAGTTAATGTATTGATATCCGCTTTTACATAATCAACCGCGCGCGCTTGATAGGCTTGCCACACTTGCATGCGACAGTTGCTATCAGATTGATTTAACATATATTGCGCAATCGACGACGCTAACGGCTGATGACGTTCAGGGTCACCATCTGTAACGAGGGCGCATTCAGCCAATTCGATAGCGAAATTGGCACTTTTGAGGCGCTGTTTAACCGCTGCTTGCAGCGTGGCTAACTTGAGTTTTTGCTGAGCATCAAACTGTTGTGAACGCAGAAATTGATAGCGTTTGGCAAGCGCGGATAACTGCGGTGAATTTGAAGCAGTCTGCTGTGCAATGAAGGCGGGCATCTGTGGAGCATTGAGCAAGCGATTAATCGCATCGGCAACTGATAATTGGCATTGCAGCAGCCACTCGTTATCATCATTCGACAGCTGAAAGTGTCGATAATACTGCAGCCTATCGGCAAGGTTTTGTAAGCCGATGGTGTTACGTTCAAGTGCGGTGGCACTATTAAAATCAGGCGTGAATTGCTCGCTATAATCCAAACATTGATTCACAAACAAAGACACTGCATCGAGTTGTTCGGCATACGCTTTGGGCAATGTTGCGCCCATGCCAAACCACAGGCATAGGACGAACATTATCAATCTCACTGTGTGCGTATGTCGTCCAATCCCCATTAAGCGTCCTTGTCGGTGTTGTTGGGCTATTTTGTGGCAATAATGGTTGCTCGGCGCGGTGCGGCATGTCCCTCAACGGTCAATTCAGGGTTATTAGGATCAAGAAAATCCACCAAAGATTCATTGCGCATCCAGCCAGTTGAACGTTGTTCATCCAGCGACGTTACGTCCAAGTTAACACAACGCACGTCTTTGAATTCACATTTTTTAAGCCACAGTTCAAGCGCTGCGACCGATGGAATAAACCATACGTTGTTCATTTTGCCGTAGCGATCATTGGGTACCAGCACTGTGGTTTCATCGCCCTCGACCACTAAGGTTTCTAACACCAGTTCCCCGCCGTCACGCAGTTGATCACGCAATTGCAGTAAGTGTTCGATAGGGGATTTACGGTGATAGAGCACGCCCATTGAGAACACAGTGTCAAATGCATCGTATGCCGGTAGTTCTTCAATACCGAGCGGTAATAGATGCACCGGATGATCTTCACCCGCTAGGCGCTTTATCGCTTCGAACTGGCACAAAAATAGTGATGATGGATCAACGCCCACCACAAATTTTGCCCCTTCACCGTACATCCGCCACATGTGATAGCCGCTGCCACAGCCCACATCGAGCACTGTGCGATTTGCTAACGGTGAAATGTGGGGAGACACCCGATCCCATTTCCAATCGGAACGCCACTCAGTATCGATATGGATCCCATGAACATAAAACGGCCCTTTACGCCATGGATGCAGTAGCTGTAATAAGTTCTCTAATTTTTCTTTTGGGCCTTCGGCCAACTGTTCGCCACTACCGATAGTGACTGACGTTTTGAAGTCGATTGTATCGGGCGCGGGGTAGTTAAGTTTGGCGAGTACCTTTTCCCATTTAGGTAAGGCGCCATGCTTGTGCTCGCGTTGCCATGCTGCCAGTTTTGTCGGGAGATGTTCTAACCAACCCTGCAATTGATTTTCGGCAATATCTTTATAAAAACGGGTAAAACTAATCACTTGACCGCCACCATTGAGGCAAAATTAAAACATTGGAACCACACACTGTGATGGCGGAATCCGGCATTTGCGAAGCGTTGTTGATGTATTTCGAGCGTGTCTGTTTTCATCACGTTTTCAATTGCACTGCGTTTTTGGCTGATTTCCAGTTCGCTGTAGCCATTAGCACGTTTGAAATCGAGGTGCTGTTTATCAATAACTTGCTGAATCACATCGTCGCTGAAACGCAACTTCTCTGACAATATTAATGCCCCACCGGGGCGCAACCCTTGATAGATCTTTTTCAGCAGCGCGTCACGATCTTCAGGCGGCAAAAACTGTAGGGTGAAGTTAAGCACCACAAATGAGGCATTTTCAATGTCGATATCGCGAATGTCGGCACAGACCAATTCCACTGGCGTATCGCTCACGTAAGCATTCAGATGTTCACGACAACGTTCAATCATGGCTGCAGAATTATCCACAGCCGTGATACTACAACCGCGCTCAGCAATATGGCGGCGCATGCTCAGGGTTGAAGCACCCAACGAACAGCCTAAGTCATAAAGGCGTGTGTTCGGCTCGGCAAATTGACCGGCAAAATCACCAATACCGGCAACGATTTGCGCGTAGCCAGGCACAGAACGCTTAATCATGTCGCTGAATACACCAGCGACGCGATCATCGAATACGAAGTCAGCGACTTTGTCTAAAGCAGTCGCGTAAATATTGTCTTGGGAAGAATGCATGGATAGGTACTTAAAATCGAAAACCGGCGTATTTTACAAATTTCTATGCCTTAGCAGCAACAAATTCACCACATCGACCTCAATATCGCAGTTTTTACACGATTACTGCTGTTATTTTGAACGCTCATCTTCACTCTGAGAGACAGAACTATGGTCAAATTCAGTAAAGTGTTTGATACTTCACCGTCTAGATTCGCGGGGCTTTGGTAAATGGCATTAATTCAATATAATGCTGCCCCAAAATATATTTTCGTACCGGCGCCATCCGGCAGCAACAAAGGAAAATACGATGCGCAGCCATTATTGTGGGGACGTTAACAAGTCTCACGTTGGACAAGAAGTAACTTTAGTAGGTTGGGTTAACCGTAGCCGTGACTTGGGCGGCGTGGTGTTTTTGGATTTACGTGACCGCGAAGGTCTGATCCAAGTTGTGTATGATCCTGACTTGCCAGAAGTCTTCGACGTTGCCAGCTCACTGCGTAGCGAATTCTGTGTACAGGTAAAAGGCTTAGTACGCGCTCGCCCAGATAGCCAAGTTAATCCAAACATGCGCACTGGCGAAATCGAAGTGTTAGGTACTGCTCTGACGATTATCAACGCCTCTGAGCCACTGCCGCTGAGCATGGATAACTTCCAAAACAACAGTGAAGAGCAACGTCTGAAATATCGTTATCTCGATCTTCGTCGCCCAGAAATGACACAGCGTTTGATTTTCCGCGCTAAAGTGACCAGCGCTGTACGTCGTTATCTGGATAGCAACGGCTTCTTGGATATCGAAACCCCTATTCTAACCAAGGCAACACCAGAAGGTGCGCGTGACTATTTGGTACCTAGCCGTACTTATAAAGGTCACTTCTTCGCCTTGCCACAATCGCCACAGCTGTTCAAACAGTTGCTGATGATGTCAGGTTTTGACCGTTACTATCAGATCGTAAAATGTTTCCGTGACGAAGACTTACGTGCTGACCGTCAACCTGAATTTACTCAGATCGATATCGAAACCTCGTTCATGACCTCAGAGCAGGTGATGGCGAAGACCGAAGAGATGGTACGTGGCCTGTTCCTTGAACTGTTGAATGTCGATTTAGGCGAATTCCCGAAAATGACCTGGGACGAAGCGATGCGTCGTTTCGGCTCAGATAAGCCAGATCTGCGTAACCCGCTTGAGCTGGTCGATGTTGCTGACTTAGTCAAAGACGTCGAGTTTGCGGTATTCCAAGGCCCAGCCAATGATGCCGAAGGTCGTGTTGCTGCTATCAAAGTGCCAAATGGCGCTAGCTTGTCTCGTAAGCAAATCGACGAATACACCAAGTATGTTGGCATCTATGGTGCCAAAGGCTTGGCGTGGATGAAGATTAATGACATCAATGCAGGTTTAGACGGTATTCAGTCACCTGTGCTGAAGTTCTTGAATGAAGAGATCGTTAGCAATATTCTGGCCCGCGTTGAAGCGCAGTCAGGCGACATTATTCTGTTTGGTGCTGACAAAGCCAACGTTGTGGCTGAAGCTATGGGCGCATTGCGCTTGAAGTTGGGTCAAGATTTCGACTTGCTGCAGGGCGAATGGAGACCACTTTGGGTGGTTGACTTCCCAATGTTTGAGAAAGCGGACGGCCGCTGGTATGCCGTTCACCACCCATTTACCGCGCCAAGTACTGTGACTGCAGAAGAGTTAGCTGCTAACCCAGGTACTGCCGTGTCAGACGCTTATGACATGGTATTAAACGGTGTTGAGCTGGGCGGTGGTTCAGTGCGTATCCATAGACAGGATATGCAAGCGACTGTATTTAAAATCTTGGGCATTTCTGATGAAGAAGCTCAAGAGAAGTTTGGCTTCCTATTGGAAGCGTTGCGTTATGGCACACCTCCACATGCAGGTTTGGCCTTCGGGTTAGACCGTATGGTGATGTTGATGACTGGCGCGACATCAATCCGTGATGTAATGGCATTCCCTAAAACAACCACTGCTGCGTGTCCATTGACCGATGCGCCAAGCTTGGCAAATCCACAGCAGCTGATTGAATTGGGTATCGATGTCACTAAAGCAGAAAAAGCTGCTGAAAAATCAGAATAATTTTTGTTTAATTTGAATCAAACCGAGGCATTTGCCTCGGTCTGTTTATCTATCGGGCGACTATTTTCCGATAAAGAGGAGTAAGTTATGGCAGGTCATAGTAAGTGGGCCAACATCAAACACCGTAAAGCTGCGCAAGACGCTAAGCGCGGTAAACTGTTCACCAAATTCATTCGCGAACTGACAGTGTCAGCCCGTGAAGGTGGTTCAGAT
Source organism: Shewanella avicenniae (assembly GCF_017354945.1). Taxonomy (NCBI): domain Bacteria; kingdom Pseudomonadati; phylum Pseudomonadota; class Gammaproteobacteria; order Alteromonadales; family Shewanellaceae; genus Shewanella; species Shewanella avicenniae. The sequence goes on from NZ_CP071503.1 coordinate 1,981,139, forward strand.
CCAGATTCAAACCCACGTCTACGCGCTGCCATCGATAAAGCGCTGTCTAACAACATGACCCGTGACACCGTTGATCGCGCAATCAAGCGTGGCGCAGGTGAATTAGATGGGCAAAACTTGGAAACCATTACCTACGAAGGTTATGGTCCAGGCGGTACAGCGGTGCTAGTTGAATGTATGACGGATAACCGTAATCGCACCGTGACAGGTGTGCGTAACGCATTCAATAAATCAGGTGGTAACTTAGGAACTGATGGTTCGGTGGCTTACCTGTTTACCAAGCAAGGTATTATCAGCTACGAAGCGGGCATTAATGAAGATGCCATCATGGAAGTTGCCCTTGAAAGCGGTGCTGATGACGTGCAAGTAAATGATGATGGTTCTATCGATGTTTACACCGAACCAGCAGCGTTTGGTGCGGTAAAAGACGCATTGGACGCAGCCGGATTTGAATCAGTTAACGCTGAAGTCACCATGGTGCCGTCAACCAAAGCGGATCTCGATGAAGAAACTGCAGCGAAATTCCTGCGTTTAATTGATACGTTGGAAGACCACGACGACGTGCAAGAAGTGTATCACAACGCTGAAATCTCTGATGAAGTGATGGACAAGCTGGGCTAAGACTCTATGCCCATCATTTTAGGGATTGACCCTGGCTCGCGGATCACTGGTTATGGTGTGATTCAGTGTCAGGGTCGCCACCAAATTTATCTCGGCAGCGGTTGTATTCGCACCGCTTCCGATGACTTACCGCAACGTCTGCAGCAAATCTTCATGGGTATTAGTGAAATCATTCGCCAATATCAACCCGAGCAGATGGCCATTGAAAAAGTCTTTCTTGCCAAAAACGCCGATTCTGCTTTAAAGCTAGGACAAGCCCGTGGTGCTGCCATTGTCGCAGCGACCAACGCTGGCTTACCGGTATCGGAATACACTGCAACACAAATTAAAAGTGCGGTTGTTGGTACTGGTCGGGCGCAAAAGACCCAAGTGCAGCACATGATTACCCAAATCTTAAAGTTGCCCGGCAAACCGCAAGCTGATGCCGCAGATGCACTGAGTGTGGCAGTATGTCATTATCATACCTGTCAAAGCTTGGTAGCAATGGGCGGTCAAGCCAGTAGCAGAACTTACGGAAGATATCGATGATTGGTCGTTTACAAGGCTTGATTGTTGAAAAACAAGCGCCAGATGTATTAATTGATGTGCACGGTGTTGGCTACGAATTACAGATGCCGCTCACCAGCTTTTATGAGTTGCCTGAGCTGAATCAAGCGGCAACCATCTACACCCATTTTGTGGTGCGTGAAGATGCACAATTGCTTTATGGCTTTATCACGAAGCAAGAGCGCTCGTTGTTTCGCTTGTTGATCAAAGCCAACGGTGTTGGTCCCAAGTTAGCGTTGACGATTTTATCGGGCTTGACCGCCAGTGAGTTTGTCGGCTGTGTTGAACGTGATGATATTGCCACGCTGGTTAAATTGCCTGGCGTTGGTAAGAAAACTGCCGAACGCTTGTTGGTTGAGATGCGTGACAAATTGAAGAGCTTGATGGAAGCCTCAAGCGGCAATGAGCGCGAATTTGTGCTGAAATCCAACTTCACCCCAGCGCCAGTTGAGAACACTGCAGAGGAAGATGCCATCGCAGCCTTATTGTCGCTCGGCTATAAACCTGCCCAAGCCAGTAAAGCTGTGTCGAGTGCCTTTGTTGAAGGCATGGATTCAGAAACATTGATTAAAGCCGCGCTAAAATCGATGCTATAGGAAATAGCCATTCATGATAGAAGCAGATCGTCTCATTCAGCCGCACAGTAATCCTCAAGATGAATTGATTGACCGCGCGATGCGGCCAAAATTGCTTGATGAATACACGGGCCAAAATGAAGCGCGCGAGCAATTAAAAGTTTTTATTCAAGCCGCCAAAAATCGAAACGAAGCGTTAGACCACATGTTGATCTACGGTCCGCCTGGATTGGGTAAAACTACCTTGGCGATGATTGTGGCCAATGAAATGGGGGTGAATATTAAATCCACCTCTGGTCCGGTACTTGAGAAAGCAGGGGACTTGGCCGCCTTGTTAACTAACCTTGAAGCCGGTGATGTGCTGTTTATTGATGAGATCCATCGCCTGAGTCCGGTAGTTGAAGAGATCCTCTATCCGGCAATGGAAGACTACCAGCTCGATATCATGATTGGTGAAGGCCCTGCGGCGCGTTCAATCAAATTGGATATTCCGCCGTTCACTCTCGTAGGGGCTACCACGCGCGCCGGAGCGTTAACCTCGCCATTACGCGCGCGTTTTGGTATTCCGCTGCGGCTAGAATTTTATAATGTCGATGATTTGAGCACTATTGTGGCGCGCTCTGCGGCTATGCTCGAGTTGCCGCTTGACGAGTTGGGCGCCCGTGAAATTGCGCGACGTTCGCGGGGTACGCCGCGTATAGCTAATCGTTTATTACGCCGAGTGCGTGACTATGCCGAAGTGAAGCACGATGGACGTGTAACTCAACACGTCGCACAACAAGCTTTAGACATGCTCGATGTCGATGGTGAGGGCTTCGATTACATGGACCGCAAACTTCTGTTGGCGATTATTGATAAGTTTATGGGCGGCCCAGTCGGTTTAGATAATTTAGCGGCGGCGATTGGTGAAGAGCGGGAAACAATCGAGGACGTGTTAGAGCCGTTTTTGATTCAACAAGGCTTTATCCAACGCACACCGCGAGGCCGAATTGCCACCGATAGAGCCTATCGTCATTTTGAGATGGTCAAACCAGAATGATGACTATCGAAGCCAACTAGTTAAGCGCTACGTGATAAAAAAAGCAGCTCGATTGGTGAGCTGCTTTTTTGTATCCGGTCATCGAATAATTAATGCGATGGTTTGTGATGACCGTGTGGCAGGATCAGGTTCATCAGGATCGCCACAATACCGCACAAGCTGATACCTGACAGACTAAACTCACCGATACCAAATGCCATACCGCCGATACCGAATACCAAGGTAACCCCCACAATTGCCAGATTACGTGGTTCGTTCAGATCAACTTGTGCCTTAATCATTGAGTTCAAGCCGACAGCGGCAATTGAACCGAACAATAGACACATGATGCCGCCCATCACTGGCACAGGAATGGTTTGCAGTGCCGCACCCAACTTGCCCACGAAGGCCAACACAATGGCGCATACCGCAGCCCAAGTCATCACTACTGGGTTGAAGTTTTTGGTCAGAGTTACTGCACCGGTTACTTCAGAGTAAGTAGTGTTTGGTGGTCCACCAAAGGCGGTTGCCGCGATAGTGGCTAAACCGTCACCCGCTAAGGTGCGGTGTAGGCCAGGCTTTTTAAAGAAGTCTTTACCCGTCACGTTTGAAATTGCCACGATATCGCCAATATGCTCAACGGCAGGAGCGATAGCTACGGGGATCATGTAGGCAATTGCGTACCAGTTAAACTCTGGCGCAACGAAATCTGGAATCGCGAACCAAGCCGCTTCGGTGATTTTATCGAAGCTGACGATGCCCATAAATAGACTCAGGATGTAACCCACAAGGATACCTGAAACGATAGGCATCAATTTCAGTAAACCTTTGGCAAAGATGGCGACCGCAATGGTTGTCACCAGTGAAATGATCGATATCCAAATAGCGGCTTGTTGTTCAACGATTACGATTGAACCGTCACCGCTTTTCCCTAGAGCCATATTGACTGCCGTAGGTGCAAGACCAAGACCGATGATAATAATCACTGGCCCCACGACGACCGGTGGTAGCAGCTTCTTAATAAAATCGGAACCGCGTAGTTTAATTACAGTCGCCAGCACTAGATACACACAGCCGGCAGCGATCAAACCGCCCATCGTTGATGCAATACCCCAATGTTGAACACCAAAAGTGATCGGTGCAATAAAGGCGAATGATGATGCCAAAAATACAGGTACTTCACGTTTGGTACAGACTTGAAAGATCAAGGTACCAATACCTGCGGTAAATAGGGCGACACTGGCGTTTAGTCCCGTCAGTAACGGTACCAATACCAACGCGCCGAAGGCGACGAATAACATCTGTGCGCCTTGCAGTGGAAGGGTTAGGTTTTTCATTGTTTTGCCCATGTTGATAAAATCCGGCATATGCTACCAGCAAGCGCATTAGCGTTCAGAAATATTTTGAAGATTTAGCTCAAATTTTTACCAATTCATGTGGTTTTATTACAGTAACTGAGCAAGTGATTCTTGAGCCGTGTTTGATAGATTTGCTAAGGCGATATCTGTGGTACACTTGCGCCAACTCCATCGTAGGCAGCTAGGCAAGTATGCTCAAACAGATATCAGGGATTATTGTCGCATTAGGCGTTCTGTGTTCAATGTTTCAGGCGAATGCCGTCGAGATTGCTAAGCTCGATCAATCGAGTGCAATTGTAGACTCTCGTTCCGATGCCGATCGCAATCAAGCACTGCGACAAGCACTATTTAACGTGCTGCAGCTCAACTCTGGTGCCAAAGCGCTGAAAGACAATCCCCAAATTGCCGCTATCATGGGAGATGCTTCTGCGCTCGTGGTGCAATATTCCTACGATAAGACAGAGGCGGGTTTACAACTCAACGCTACCTTTGACCATGACAAAATCATCAAATTATTGCGAGACGCAGGCTTACCCGTGTGGGGCAAGCAGCGCCCGTTAACCTTAGTTTGGTTAGCCTCTGATATCAGTGGGGAATCGCAACTGATTGCCGATGCTGCGGAGTCAACTGAACGCAATGATTTTTCAAAGGCGTCAACCGCGCGTGGTATTCCGTTGGTGTTGCCGCTGCTGGATTTAGACGACTTGATGGCGGTTAGTGTTAACGATGTAAGAGGCATGTTTGCTAATACAGTTGCCAAAGCATCGTTGCGTTACCAGGCTGACTATTTTGCACTCGCGTCAATCCAAACAGTGGCTGATCAATCGATTCAATTTGAAGTAGCTTTGTATTCAAAGGCTGCAGCGAATAATCCGTATGCACCCGCTTTGGCCACTCGCAGTGGCACAGTCGCATCGCGCGAAGAGGCTATTGGTGAAATCATGCTTTCACTATCGGATTATTTCGTATCGCAATATGCGGTGACCGATTCTGGCTTGGCCGATGTCGCTGAAATTGAGTTTAGTGGCATTCATGCAATGCGGCAGTTAGTAGCTATTGATGGGTTTTTCAGCCAACTCACGGTGGTGAAGCAATTTAGCGTGAAATCGATAAAAGCAGATCGCGTACGTTATCAACTACAACTTATTGGTAGTCGTGATGATTTAGCCAACGTGCTGCGACTCGAACCGCGGATGAGCCCATTGACGACGAATGAATCTTTGCCAGTTGCCACAGGTACTGCAGAGAGTGACGCGCACTTGGTGGGTCGATACCGTTGGGCAGAACAATAATTTTGCTGTTTAGTAATACCGTAAATTTTTAAAGTAAGTGGGATCCATCGATTGAGTCATAGCAATCCAATACAGCTGTCTTTGCCAGTTTATCTTCCAGATGACGAAACGTTTGAAAGTTATTATCCCGCAGCAGGTAACGACGAATTAATAAAAGCGCTTGGTGGCGCAGCAGAAGGACAAAAGCAACAGTCTTTGTATCTTTGGGGGCCAGAAAAATCAGGCCGTACCCATCTGTTACATGCTGCGTGCGCCCATGCCAATGAGCTGAGTCGCAGTAATTTCTACGTGCCATTAAGTATCCATGCCAGTATTTCGCCAGCACTGTTAGAGCGATTAGAGCAGTTAGATTTGGTGTGTATTGACGATGTGGATGCGATCGCTGGGCATCCACTATGGGAAGAAGCCTTATTTGATCTCTACAACCGTGTGGCAGAGCAGGGCAATTGTGCCCTGATTGTTGCGGGACGAAACGCGCCAGCTGACGCCGGTTTTAGCTTGCCGGATTTGGTCTCTCGCATGCAGTGGGGACTGAGTTACCAACTAAACCCAATGGCCGATGAGGAAAAACTAGCCGCACTGCAACGCCGTGCTGCGATGCGTGGTTTGCAACTGCCGGAAGATAGTGGAAAGTTCTTATTAAGTCGTTTAGCGCGGGATTTACGCACCTTATTTGATGTGCTCGACAAGCTCGATAAGGCTTCAATGGTGCATCAACGGAAACTGACGATTCCTTTTATCAAAGAGATTTTGCGACTTTAGTCTAGCGCCTGAATGCGACAATATTTTTTGTTTGTGAATCACATGGAAAATAAATTGCTGAATCGCTAATTTGTTCAGCGATCGATAGCGTTTTTTGAGCTTGATCTATGTCGATAATCACAGGAATGATATAACTGTCGCATTAAAGCCCTACCTCCTACATAACAGGATACCGTGATGATATTTACCAACGTCGCTGCTGCTCCAGCAGATCCTATCTTAGGCTTAACCGAAGCCTTTAAAAAAGACCCTCGTGAAGACAAAGTGAACCTTGGTGTTGGTGTTTACAAAACCGACGAAGGACTGACGCCTGTATTAAAGTCAGTAAAACTTGCAGAAGAAAAATTGCTGAAAGAAGAAAGTAGTAAAAATTATCTCGGCATTGAGGGTGTACAGCTTTATAACAAAGTTGTTCAGGAACTGTTGTTTGGTACTGACAGTGCCATTATTAGCGCGGGGCGTGCGTTTACTGCGCAAGCACCTGGTGGTACAGGTTCCTTGCGTGTGGCGGCTGAATTTTTGGTTAACAACACTGACAGCAAAGTGATTTGGGTAAGTAATCCAACGTGGGCCAACCACAAAAATATCTTCGAAGCAGCAGGGCTGACCATTAAAGAATATCGTTACTATGATGCAGCCACTCAAGGGTTAGATTTCAGCGCAATGGTTGACGATCTCAACACTGCAGCAGCAGGTGATTTAGTATTGCTGCACGGTTGTTGCCACAACCCATCTGGTATTGATCCTACTGTTGAACAATGGCAGGCGATTGCAGAATTGGTTGCAGCCAAAGGCTTGGTGCCACTGTTTGACTTTGCTTATCAAGGTTTTGGTGATGGTGTGGAAGAAGACGCTATCGGTTTACGTACTGTGGCCGCTGCAGTGCCTGAATTCTTAGTCGCGAACTCATTTTCTAAAAACTTTGGCTTGTACAACGAACGTATTGGTGCGGTGACCATCGTTGCTAAAGACCAAGCGGAAGGTGAGAAAGCGTTTAGCCAAGTCAAACGTACTATTCGTGCCAACTACTCGAATCCGCCAGCACATGGTGCCTTGATTGTGAGTACTATTCTGAGCAATCCTGAATTAAGAGCCCTTTGGGAAAATGAAGTAACAGAAATGCGTGAACGTATCGCGAAAATGCGCCAGTTGTTTGTTGAAACACTGGCTGCAGAAGGTGTCCAGCAAGACTTTTCGTTCATTTCTGGTCAAAAAGGGATGTTCAGCTTCTCCGGTTTGAATAAGCAGCAAGTTGAACAACTTAAGAACGAATTTGGCATTTATATTGTCGGTTCTGGCCGAATCAGCGTTGCCGGTATGACCACCACAAACGTACCGGTGATCTGTAAAGCGATTGCTAAAATTATTTGATTAATCAGATAAATAATTTCAAAAAGGCCGCGTTTGCGGCCTTTTTTGTGGGCGGTAACGGCATCGCACAAGGGACAAATTTTGTGATTTGAGACGGCTAGCTTATAATTCGCGGTTAACAGAGTTCAGTTGTTAATGTTAGGGGGCTGTTTGAGAACAGGCAGAGTGGGTTCATCTGTGTTAGCGGTCGCCGTGGTGATCCTAGCGGTTATTGCATTACGTGTGATTTTTATTCCGCTAAATGAGTCCGATTCACAAAGCGCACCACTGGTTAAGAAGAACCAATTAGGTGTTAATCTTATTCCAGATTTTGCTGCAATGGACGATGTCGATGCCAAGAAGAAGGCATTTTTCGAGTTCCTACGTCCTGCAGTGCGTAAACAAAACCGCATTATTTTAAGTGAACGCAAATTTTTGCTCTCGGTGCAATCGCATCTTGCTAACGGCTTAATGCTCGATAATGCCGAGGTGTACCGAGTGCAATCGATCGCGGAAAAATATGAATATAGCATTCGTAATATCGATGACTCAGCGGTTAAAAGCTTGCTAAGTCGGGTGGATGTGATTCCTGAACCTATGGTGCTGATCCAAGCAGCCAATGAATCAGGGTGGGGGAGCTCTCGTTTTGCCAAAGAAGGATTTAACTTTTTTGGTCAATGGTGTTTTACAGAGGGCTGTGGCCTAGTACCGCAACAGCGTGGTGATGGTCAGGTGCATGAGGTGAAAGTATTTGCCAGTGTTGATGAATCGATTGCCTCATACATGAATAACCTAAATTCGAATGCAGCTTACAGGTTGTTTCGCTCAATTCGCGCTGATATGCGGGCGCAAGCGCAGCCGCTGACGGCTGAGAAATTGATCTACGGCTTAGTGAATTATTCTGAACGGCAAGAAGCCTATATCGACGAATTGCTCGATATGCTGCGTCACAACGAAGAGTTTTTTGATATGCCGACCAGCTCACCGCAAACGACAACTGCTCTCAACAGTTGAATCTCTGTACAGTCAGGCGATGAAATATAGATGTAAAAAAGCCCGATAATCTCGGGCTTTTTCTTTTTAAACCATCAGTTATGCAGAAGTTTAGGCTTTATCTAAGAAGCGTTCCGCATCAAGCGCTGCCATACAACCAGTACCGGCAGAGGTAATGGCTTGGCGATAATGTTGGTCCATCACGTCGCCTGCTGCAAAGACACCTTCTACGCTGGTTTGGGTCGCATTACCATGCAGGCCGCTGTTAACTTTGAGATAACCGTTGTTCATCTCAAGCTGACCCGCAAAAATGTCGGTGTTAGGGCTGTGACCAATCGCCACGAACACGCCGGCAACCGCCAGTTCAGTGATGCTGCTATCTTTGGTGCTTTTGATTTTGGCACCAGTCACACCCATATCGTCACCAACCACTTCTTCCAAGGTGCTATCTAAGTGCAGCACGATGTTGCCGTTTGCGACTTTATCCATCAGACGGTCAATGAGAATTTTCTCAGAGCGGAAGTTATCACGACGGTGAATCACATGAACTTCAGCGGCAATATTCGATAGATAAAGTGCTTCTTCAACAGCGGTATTACCACCACCGATCACTGCAACTTTCTGATTACGATAAAAGAAACCGTCACATGTCGCGCATGCTGATACACCACGGCCTTTAAATGCATCTTCAGAAGGTAATCCGAGATATTTGGCAGATGCGCCAGTACAGATGATCAAGGCATCACAGGTATAAACGCCGTTGTCACCTTTAAGCGTGAACGGGCGATTTGATAATTCCACTTCGTTGATGTGATCAAAAATGATCTCGGTATTGAACTTCTCAGCATGTTTTTGCATGCGATCCATCAACAACGGCCCCGTTAACTCATCAGCATCGCCCGGCCAGTTTTCAACTTCAGTTGTTGTCGTTAATTGGCCACCTTGCTGCATGCCAGTGATCAACACAGGATTAAGGTTCGCCCGCGCAGCATAAACTGCTGCAGTATATCCGGCAGGGCCTGAACCTAAGATCAGTAACTGGCAATGTTTGGATTCGCTCATTTGAATCTCCGTCCGTTCATTAAGTGGCATGGATTTTAGGTAATTTATTGCTGTGGGTAAAGCAAGGTGCACGGATTATTGAAGATTGTGCTAATCGAAAAAAGGAGCCAATGGCTCCTTTTTTAATCAGTACAGAAGTAGTCGCAATTACAGCACAGCGGCTACTGGGGTATATTCCAATCCGTGAGCTTCTGCCACTTCTTTACAGGTCAATTTACCGTGCATCACGTTCAGACCATTCAGCAAGTGTTTATCTTGGGTAAGTGCTTCTTTGTAGCCAAGTTTAGCCAGCTTCAGAATGTATGGCAGGGTGGCGTTGTTCAGAGCGAAGGTTGAGGTGCGCGCTACGGCCCCAGGCATGTTGGCCACACAGTAGTGCACCACGTCGTCAACGATATAAGTTGGGTCTTGGTGTGTTGTTGCTTTTGAGGTTGCAACGCAACCGCCTTGGTCGATGGCAACGTCAACAATTGCACTGCCAGGCTTCATCGCAGCGATCATTTCGCGTGTCACGAGTTTTGGGGCTGCAGCACCTGGGATCAGCACGCCGCCAATCACCAAATCTGCTTCCAGAACGTGCTTTTCAATCGCATCGGCAGTGGAATACACGGCTTTTACACTTGAACCGAACTGCACGTTCAAACGACGTAAAACATCAATCGAACGGTCAAGTACGGTAACATCTGCACCCATGCCTACTGCGATTTGCGCAGCGTTAGTGCCGACCATACCACCACCAATGATGACAACTTTGGCTGGTTCAACGCCCGGTACACCACCTAACAGCATGCCACGGCCACCATGAGATTTTTCTAGCGCCATAGCACCGGCTTGAATTGACATGCGACCAGCAACTTCAGACATAGGGGCGAGTAGGGGCAGGCCGCCTTTATCATCAGTTACGGTTTCGTATGCAATACACACAGCGCCGCTGTTAATCAAATCTTCGGTTTGAGGCAAATCTGGCGCCAAATGAAGATAAGTAAATAAAATCTGGTCATGCTTGAGCATGGCACGTTCGACTGCTTGAGGCTCTTTTACCTTTACAATCATCTCTGCGATATCGAAAACTTCAGCTGCAGTAGCTAGGATCTGCGCACCTGCGTCAACATAATCCTGATCGGCAAAGCCGATGCCACTACCGGCATTCTGTTCGACAAAAACCTCGTGACCTTGTAGTGTCAATTCTTTCACTGCAGAAGGTACCATGCCAACACGATATTCGTGGTTTTTAATCTCTTTTGGAACACCAATCTTCATAGTAGAGCCTCAATTGTAAACCCGTCTGTCGGGAGTAGGATATTTGTTATAATTAACTGCTGGGCTAAAAAAGTCAGCGGGATTTAGTATATTATTGAATCAGCAGATTATCTTGCTGAAGTTTACACATACGCAACATTAAATATCGTTTTACCGATATAACCAGGTTAAAAAAATGGCCGAAATAAAAAAGAGCACTATTAAAGACTTGGATAGAATCGACCGTAATATTCTTAACGAATTGCAAAATGACGGACGAATTTCCAATGTCGAGTTGTCAAAAAGGGTAGGACTCAGTCCAACGCCTTGTTTAGAGCGTGTAAAACGTTTGGAGAAGCAAGGTTATATCAAAGGTTATAACGCTCAAGTAAATCCCCAATTGCTGGGCGCGTCATTGCTAATTTTTATCGAAATCACCCTGAGCCGTGATACGCCAGATGTGTTCGATAAATTCAATCGCGCGGTGCAATTGCTAGATACTATTCAGGAGTGTCATTTGGTATCCGGGGATTTCGACTACTTGCTGAAAACGCGAGTAGAGGATATGTCAGCCTATCGTAAGCTACTTGGTGAAACCTTGTTAAAGCTTCCTTCGGTTTCTGATACGCGTACTTATGTGGTCATGGAAGAAGTTAAACAAAGTAGTCGAATCTATATCGATTGCTAATTTTTCACCCAAGTTGTCTTTGGTCTGGACTCACCAAAGACAACTTTATTTCTGTTCAATTTCCCTTCAACTTCAAAAAGCTATGCTATGTTGCGCAATATGCGGAGCAGCACTGCACTTTAGCTAAGTTTCTGGTATCTTAGCTGCATTTCACTACTCATTGATGGATACCGGTTTGTCTCAGGGAAATAGCATCAAAACTTTGTCGGGATTACAGCGATTGCAGGAGATTGGATTGATTGCCTGTGCGGTGATCGCTGTCTACATCTTGTTATCACTGGGCAGTTTCAATCCATCCGATCCGGGATGGAGTCAGTCACAATTTTCTGGTGAGATCAAAAACCTCACTGGCGCTGTCGGCGCATGGACTGCTGATGTGCTGTTCTATTTCTTGGGCTACACCGCTTATTGTATTCCGCTTGTCGTGGTTGCCACGGGGTGGTTGCTGTTTCGCCGTAGTTATCAGTTCGATAAAGTCGATTATTTTTCTGTTGGATTAAGAATCATAGGTTTTCTGTTGCTAATGACCAGTTTGGCAGCGTTAGCCTCGATGAATGCTGATGATATCTATGAGTTTTCTGCCGGCGGCGTTACCGGTGACGTGGTTTGGCAAGCAATGCTGCCTTATTTCAATCAGTTGGGCACAACGCTGTTGTTGCTATGTTTTGTTTGTGCGGGCTTCACTCTGATGACCGGCATTAGCATGATCGCCTTGGTTGAGTCTGTGGGCTTCGCTACCTTTTGGTGTGTGAAGAAATTGGTGGAATTACCGAAATCTTTCGGTACCCCACAAGAGTCAAGTGACACTCAGGGCTTTATGAACGTTGTTGAGAAGTTTAAACAACGTCGTGATAGTGAACAAGACGACGAGCCTAGGGCGATGCAAACGGCGGCTCTAGAGCCTGATGAGCTGGATGATGACGGACAAGAACCAAAATCTGGAATTCTGTCTCGCTTTGTGCGTAAAGGGAAAGTCGCTACCGCTGAGGTCGAAACGACGCTGACGACGGCAGAACGTGTTGAGCCTGTTATCCATCTCAGCGCTCAATATCCTGATGACGAGGATGCGGATGACATTGACCGACCCGATGACGCATTTGGCCAATCACACTCAAGTGGCGTATTACCCCTTAAACAACGGCAACTACAGGCGCAAAAGGCGAGGGTAGAAAATGGCATTATCGTGATTCCCGGCGAAGAGCCGATTGTTAGGCAAAAGCCACAAAATCCGCTGCCAAGTATCGACTTGCTCAATGTGCCAAATCGCAAGGAAAACCCGATTAGCGCTGATGAACTGCAGCAAATTGCCCGTTTGGTTGAAGTCAAATTGGCTGACTTTGGCATTACCGCCAATGTGGTTGGTGTGTATCCTGGTCCGGTTATCACCCGTTTTGAACTGGAGTTGGCACCGGGCGTTAAGGCATCGAAGATCTCTAATCTGTCGAAAGACCTAGCACGTTCATTGTTGGCCGAAAGTGTGCGGGTGGTAGAAGTTATCCCCGGTAAAGCTTATGTCGGTATTGAGTTACCAAACAAATTCCGCGAAACCGTATTTTTGCGCGACGTGCTTGATTGCCAAGCCTTTACCGAAAACAAATCCAACCTCACTATGGTGCTTGGCCAAGATATTGCCGGTGAACCTGTGGTAGTCGACCTCGCTAAAATGCCTCACTTATTGGTGGCCGGTACCACTGGTTCAGGTAAGTCAGTTGGGGTGAACGTCATGATCACCAGTTTGCTGTATAAATCATCTCCCGATGATGTGCGCTTTATCATGATCGACCCAAAAATGCTGGAATTATCTGTATATGAAGGCATTCCGCATCTGCTCTGTGAAGTTGTGACCGATATGAAGGAAGCGTCCAATGCATTGCGTTGGTGCGTGGGTGAGATGGAGCGTCGTTACAAGTTGATGTCAATGCTCGGCGTGCGTAACCTTAAAGGCTATAACGCTAAAATTGAGAAAGCAAAAGAAGCGGGTGAAGTGATTTATGATCCGTTATGGCGCGCTGAAACCAGTATGGAAGATGAAGCGGCCGCGTTGGATAAGCTGCCATCAATCGTTGTCGTAGTGGACGAATTTGCCGATATGATGATGATCGTCGGCAAAAAAGTTGAAGAGCTAATTGCTCGTATCGCTCAAAAAGCCCGTGCTGCTGGCATCCACTTGATTCTAGCAACCCAACGGCCATCAGTTGATGTGATTACTGGTTTGATTAAAGCCAACATTCCTACGCGTATTGCGTTCCAAGTGTCATCACGAATTGATTCTCGCACCATTCTTGATCAGCAGGGGGCAGAAACCTTGTTAGGTATGGGCGACATGCTGTATTTGCCGCCTGGCACCAGTGTGCCTATTCGCGTACACGGCGCATTCATTGATGACGATGAAGTTCACGCGGTTGTTAACGACTGGCATGCGCGCGGTAAACCGCAATACATCGATGAAATTCTTAATGGTTCATCTGAAGGTGAACAAGTGCTGTTGCCGGGTGAAGCGGCAGAAGGCGGCGATGACGACTACGACGAGTTATATGATGAAGCGGTTGCTTTTGTCACCGAAACTCGCCGCGGCTCGATTTCAAGCGTACAGCGTAAATTCAAAATCGGTTATAACCGTGCGGCACGTATCATCGAAATGATGGAGATGCAAGGCATCGTTAGCACGCAAGGCCATAACGGGAACCGCGAGGTGTTAGCTCCACCTCCGCCAAGGTCATAAAGCAAAGAGGTATTAATGACGAAATTTTCTGTATTGGCGTTAGCGTTGGTTGCAGCGTCTGCTGCGGCAACTCCTGCTACAGAGTTACAAGCCAAGTTGGATGTAAATCCAGCATTTTCCGCTACGTTTCAACAAACGGTAACCGACGCAAACAACAAAGTGATTCAATCTGGCACTGGCACGTTAGCGCTTGCCCAGCCAAACCGGTTTTACTGGCATTTAGCTGAGCCTGATGAATCGTTAATAGTGGCGGACGGCCAAGATGTATGGATTTATAACCCATTTGCAGAAGAAGCCACAGTGCTGACGCTCGATCAGGCGATTGCCACTTCACCAATGACGCTATTAGTACATCGTGACGCGGCATCTTGGCAACAATTTGATATCACAGAAAAATCGGGCTGTTTCACCATAGCGCCCAAGGCAACTGATAGCGGTGTGCAGCAAGTGTCGGTTTGTTTTAATGGCCAACAGCTGACTGAAATTTCGTTAAATGATAATCAAAGTAATATCAGCCGTTTTCGATTAACTGAACAGCATGCGATAGCGGCGGATGATGGGTTGTTCAACTTTGTTGCGCCAGAAGGTATCTCGATTGACGATCAGCGCCACGGTGCCCAGTAGTTATGGACAGTTTAGGATTCGATTTCTCGCCAGATTTCCGTCCGCTTGCCGCGCGAATGCGGCCGCGGGATCTGAATGAGTATATTGGTCAAGGACATCTGCTGGGTGACGGTCAACCACTGCGCAAAGCGTTGGAAGCAGGCAAAGCGCATTCCATGATGTTTTGGGGGCCGCCCGGTACCGGTAAAACGACGCTGGCGGAATTAATTGCCCACTACGCCAATGCCCATGTAGAAAGGATTTCCGCTGTCACCTCGGGTGTCAAAGAGATCCGCGCTGCGATTGAACATGCTAAAAATATCGCCCAATCTCGTGGCCAACGCACGCTGTTATTTGTCGATGAAGTGCATCGTTTCAACAAAAGCCAACAAGATGCATTTTTGCCGTTTATTGAAGACGGCACGGTCATTTTTGTCGGCGCGACCACCGAAAACCCATCCTTTGAAATCAACAACGCGTTGCTAAGTCGTGTCAGAGTTTACTTGATTAAGCGTCTAGCCGATGTTGAAATCCGCCAAATTGTGTTGCAAGCCTTAAATGATACGGAACGCGGCTTAGGGCAGCAGCAGTTACAAATGCCAGACGAGGTGCTGCAACAACTGGCGGATATCGTTGAAGGTGATGCTCGCCGCGCATTAAACTTGCTCGAACTGATGGCCGATATGTTGCCTCCTCATGGTGAGTTTACCAAGGAGATGCTGACGCAAGTCTCTGGCGAACAGTTAGCCGGTTTTGATAAAAATGGCGATCAATATTACGACTTAATATCGGCAGTGCATAAATCGATTCGCGGTTCTGCGCCCGATGCAGCTTTATATTGGTATAGCCGCATGCTGGAAGGCGGCTGCGATCCGCTTTACGTCGCGCGGCGGTTGTTAGCCATTGCATCTGAAGATGTGGGGAATGCCGACCCTACAGCGATGACTGTAGCGCTTAACGCTTGGGATTGTTTCCATCGGGTTGGGCCTGCTGAAGGGGAACGCGCAATTGCCCAAGCCATTGTCTATCTCGCTGTCGCGCCTAAAAGCAATGCGGTCTACGAAGCCTATGCAGCTGCGCGACAACTGGCACGTGAAACGGGTAACGAACCTGTGCCGATGCATTTACGTAATGCACCGACTAAGTTATTGGCATCGATTGGTGCTGGTGAAGACTATCGTTATGCCCACAATGAAGCGCACGCCTATGCGGCAGGTGAAAACTATTTTCCGGAAAGCTTAAAAAATAGTCGTTTTTATCATCCAACCAATCGGGGCTTTGAAAAGCGGATGCAGGAGAAATTGAAACTGCTACAGCAAATGGATGCGTTAAGTGAGAGGAAACGCTATGAATAATCTGGCATTGATCGCCTTAGGTGGTGCAGGCGGTGCAGTTTTGCGCTATTCAATCTCGATATTTATGATCCAGCTATTTGGCACAAGTTTTCCTTTTGGTACACTGGCGGTTAATGTACTTGGCTCTTTTTTGCTGGGCGCGATTTCTGCGTTGGCGCAGTTGAGCCATATCAGCCCAGAAGTGAAAGCGCTGTTTGGTGTTGGCTTTATGGGCGCACTAACCACTTTCTCAACTTTTTCGAATGAAACCTTATTACTCATCCAGGCTGGAGAGTTGTTTAAGGCAAGTTTAAATGTGGCGTTGAATCTAGGTATTTGCTTATTGATGGTGTACCTAGGGCAACAATTGATTCTTTCACGCGTATAACGAATAAAGATTAAAAAATGTTAGATCCTAAATATCTGCGTAATGAACTAGCAACCACTGCGGAACGTTTGGCGACCCGCGGTTATATTCTTGATGTATCTAAGCTCACCAAGTTAGAAGAGCAACGTAAAGCCTTGCAGGTAGAAACTGAAGAGCTGCAAGCAAGTCGCAATTCGATTTCTAAGTCGATTGGCCAAGCAAAATCGCGCGGTGAAGATGTTGCCCCAATCATGGCGCAGGTGGGCGATTTGGGTGAGAAACTTCAAGCTAAGCAAGTTGAATTAGCGCAACTGCAGGCTGAAATACAAGCGGTTGCCTTGAGCACGCCTAACTTGCCTGATGAATCAGTACCCGTTGGCCGTGATGAAAACGAAAACGTTGAAGTTCGTCGTTGGGGAACACCACGTGAGTTCGACTTTACGATAAAAGATCACGTTGATTTAGGCGAGGGCGTTAAAGGCTTAGATTTCAAAAGTGCCGTTAAGCTGACAGGCTCACGTTTCATTGTGATGCAAGGTCAAATCGCGCGAATGCATCGTGCCTTGGCGCAATTTATGCTGGATCTGCACACATCTGAACACGGCTACACCGAGGCCTACGTTCCGTTGTTGGTTAATGACGATAGCTTGTATGGAACAGGGCAATTGCCGAAATTCTCTGAAGATCTGTTCCACACTAAGCCTGCGACAGAAGAAGCTCAAAGCCTGCACTTGATCCCAACCGCTGAAGTGCCGTTAACTAACTTGGCGCGTGACATGATTTTTGATGAAGCAGAATTGCCAATCAAATTGACAGCTCACACACCATGCTTCCGCAGTGAAGCGGGTTCTTACGGTAAAGATACCCGTGGCCTGATCCGTCAACACCAATTTGACAAAGTGGAACTGGTGCAATTGGTTAAGCCAGAAGACTCAATGGCAGCGCTGGAGCAATTAACTGCCCATGCAGAAACCGTATTGCAAAAACTGGGCTTACCATACCGTGTTGTGTCGCTGTGTACTGGTGATATGGGCTTTAGTGCAGCAAAAACCTACGACATTGAAGTATGGTTGCCGGCGCAAAATACTTACCGCGAAATATCTTCATGTTCCAACATGAAGGACTTCCAAGCGCGTCGTATGCAAGCACGTTACCGTGCAGTTAACGATAAAAAACCAAGCTTAATCCACACCTTGAATGGTTCGGGTTTGGCGGTTGGTCGCACCTTGGTTGCGGTCATAGAGAACTATCAGAATGCTGATGGCAGCATCAGCGTACCTGAAGTGCTAAAACCCTATATGGGGGGAGTTGAGAAGATCGGATAAGGAAGTCATGAATGGACAATGACAGTAGTCGATATTTAAAAAAGTTATCCTACGCCGTAGTTGTTGTGCTGTTTTTAGTGATGATCTTTGGCACGCTCGGCAAAGCAGCAGTTTTGGTGTTTGAGCACTTAAACTGACAGTGAACAAAAGTAAAAACGCCCCAAATTTGGGGGCGTTTTTTTATAAGAACGGAATGCTAGTGCACCGAATGGCAAATAGCTAAGCATTGATGACTAGACGTTAATGCCTAGATGTTGATGATTAAGCCACTTAAATACACTTTGCAGGTTTAGGTAAGCCAGCAATTTTGGTCGCTTGCTTTGCTGGCCCAATTGGGAACAGCTTATAAAGATACTTCGAGTTACCTTTATCTTCGCCGAGCTTTTGTCCCATGGCTTTGACCAATGCACGGATCGCCGGGCTAGTTTTGTACTCCAGATAAAAATCTCGTACAAAATGAATCACTTCCCAATGTGCATCGGTTAATTCAATCTCTTCTCTTGCTGCAATCACTGGCGCCAATTCTGGTTGCCAATCATTAACATCCAGCAGATAACCTTGTGCGTCAGTTTCGATTTGACGCCCATTAAAGTCGATACTATTTACCACGAAATTACCTTGTCACTTTTTAACGTCAATTGTACAAATTCAGCGTAATCCAACGTCGGATAGCCAGCGAGCTTTGCTGCCAAGCCTAAAGCTTCACAATCTTGATCCAACACATACACAGTATATTGTGCTAGTTGCGTTTGCACTGCCGGATTGAGCAAACCATACAAAGCTTCACTACTTAGCAACAGGCAGTCTTCATCAGCAATAAGCGGCAACGCAGCTGTGAAAGCGTTGTCGCTGCTCAGCGATGTTTGAAAATGATGCAGAATCAAAACACTAATACCTCATCAACGGATTGCAGGTGTTGCTGTATGGTCGCAGCAGTGCTGACGGTGGCTGGGTAGAGCAGATCCGCTGGGGTTAACGAGAACTTGGCCATTGCTTCCTCAGCAACCAATACCGGTTCAATATCGTAAAAATCCACCGCTTTAAAACTGGCAATATAATCTTTGTTGCCGATAAGCTCTGGCTGCTGCGCTGCCAGCAGATTAAAAATACCTTCATCTAAAAAGATCAGGCTGACCTGCTGATCTAAATTTGCCGCCAACAGGGCAAACTCAAGGCCTTCGCGAGCTTTACCGTTTCGATGTGGCGCGCTGCGAAATATCACGGCGATATGCTTCATTAAAACCTCACCAATCGATGTGACTTAGTGATACCCGCCACCAGTTCAACCAGTCCACCGGCGTGAAATAAGTCACTTTGATTCGCGCTTAAGCCAAGCTCGCTTGCTTCCACGTCACTCAGCACACCACGTCGACTCGCCGCTGTTGTACAGTTAATCAGGGGGATTTCATGTTGTGCGGCAAACTGTTGCCAATGCAGTTTGATGTCGGTTTCATCACTGACAACTTGCAGCAAGCTGTTCGCATGGCTGATGCCATCGCCTGAAAAAAAGATGCTATGAATTGTGTGCCCTTGCGCTAACGCTGATTCAGCAAACTGAATCGCTTTTAAGCCGTTTGCAGGCGTTATTGCTGATGATGAAAGCAGAATAATAAAACTAGGCATAGACAATAGGCATAAAAAAAT
Organism: Shewanella avicenniae; assembly: GCF_017354945.1. Taxonomy (NCBI): domain Bacteria; kingdom Pseudomonadati; phylum Pseudomonadota; class Gammaproteobacteria; order Alteromonadales; family Shewanellaceae; genus Shewanella; species Shewanella avicenniae. The sequence continues at coordinate 2,000,638 of NZ_CP071503.1, forward strand.
GGCCCTCAATAATGAGCGCCATTTTAACTCAGAATACGCTAAAACGCAGATTAATCGTCGTTGCTGACACCCAACAGGTTCAAAATCGCGATAAACAGGTTCAAAAAGTCGAGATACAACGAAATGGTAGCGCGAATATAGTTGGTTTCACCGCCGTTGACGATACGGCTGGTATCAAACAATATAAACCCGGTCATCAAAAGTGCAACACCTGCGTTAAGCGCCATAAATACCACTGGGCTACCCAAAAAGATGTTGATGATTGCGGCAACGATAACCACTACTAAGCCAGCAATCAAAAAGCCGCGCATAAACGAAAAGTCTTTCTTGGTGGTGACGGCATAGGCTGACAAAGCCACAAACACTGCCGCGGTTAGCCCCAGTGCTTGCATAATTAACGACGGGCCGTTGCTTAATCCCAAATAGTTGTTCAGTAGGTGGCCTAAGGAAGCGCCTTCGACACCGGTAAAGGCGAAGATCCACGCCAGACCCGCGGCTGAATCTGCCTTACGGAGAGTAACAAACAGCAGCACTAAGCCGCCGATGGATAACACTAATGACGTTAATGGAGAAATCCCTAACGCTGTAGCAAATGCAGCACAGACAGCGGAAAACGCCAGTGTCATTGCCAGCAGCATATAGGTATTACGAAGCATCTTATTGACGACTTCTGTGGATGCAGTAATTGTGTATGTTGCGTGCTGATTCATTGCAAGCTCCTATGCTACCAATGAGAATAAAATAGTTAATATTTCAGACCGATAACTCTAATCAATGTTCCCTAAATGAAACTTAAATCGGTCATCTGGGGTTGATTTTATATATGGGGTCAATTTTTAGAAAGCCAACTGTCAACTAGACGCTTATCGCGGGTTAAATAGTCAATCAACCAATTCATTGCTTCATGTTGTACGTTGCGGTTCCAAACTAATAGCGCTGGTGAATCATTAATCTGCAGATCACTGCTTTTGACGATAAGAGAACCATTGTCAACAAATGGGGCGATGAGATGGCTCGGTAAACAGCCAACAGCTAACCCATCTTTAACGCAGTTAATTGCGCGGATCCAATCCGGCACGGCCAAAGCGCGTTGGCCTGGTGCTAAACCTAACCGCGTTGCTGGATATTTTGCCGCCGTATCGCACACACATACGCCGGCATAGTTGTTCAACTTTGAATGAGTGATGTGTAGCTCTGTGGCTAACGGATGATCAGCTGCGACCACAAACTGCCAACTTAGCTCACCAATAGCGCGATGTTCATATGGACCGCCCACAGGAATATTCGACGCTGCTCCAATTGCGATATCACAACGTTGTTCATTCAGCGCCTGCCAGCAACCATTGATTTGTTCGCGATAAATATGCAATTCAACATCGGCAAACGCTTTATAAAATTCACGCACTAAATAGCTGATTCCGTCTTCTCTAACCAAACCATCGAGCGCAATGCCAATGGTTGGGCGCCAACCTTGGTTAACTGCGAGGGTAGAGTGCTTTAGCTCTGCGATTGATAACATCAGCGATTTAGCTTGGTTAACGAAGTGTTCTCCCGCTGGGGTGAGGCTGACACTGCGATGATGGCGTTCAAACAGTTCAACACCCAACTCGTCTTCAATCTGTTTCACAGCATAGCTGATCGCTGATGGCACCTTGTTAAGGTGATTGGCAGCCGAAGTAAAGCTTCCTAGCTTGGCGACCAACTCAACCAGCTCAAATGATTGCTCTGAAAGCATATGCATCCCTTTGTTGGTGTGAACATAATTCAATAGTGCAAGTTACGCAGTTATTGCGTATAACTCAAGCAATCTCGCGCTAAATTCGTGCGCTTTAGATCAATATTTCGACTTAATGTTTACGGCTTAACCACTTGATTCAATATACTAAAAAACTGGTTTACAAGCGCCACGCAAGCGGGATATTATTGCTGCCGTTCGGAGGGGTGGCAGAGTGGTTTAATGCACCGGTCTTGAAAACCGGCGTGGGCTTATCCCCACCCAGGGTTCAAATCCCTGCTCCTCCGCCATATTCTGAGAAGGCCGCTATTACTAGCGGCCTTTTTCATTTTTAGCGTTTAACACCCTTTGCAGCCGCTCAATGCCAGAACCCTGCATTTTTCGAACCTTGCTAACATCGCCAAGTTGATGACTTAATTGGCATTTTGAATATCAATTAATCACTTAAATCAATTCTTTAAAAATCCTGTTTACAAGCATTGCTCAATGCGGATATTATTCGCGGCGTTCGGAGGGGTGGCAGAGTGGTTTAATGCACCGGTCTTGAAAACCGGCGTGGGCTTATCCCCACCCAGGGTTCAAATCCCTGCTCCTCCGCCATATTCAGTACAAAAGGCTCGCTAATTAGCGAGCCTTTTGTCGTTCTAGCGCTCCAATCACGATTTCCCTCTTTTTTTGCAGTTTCTTCAACCATGTACCGGTGATGTGCAGGGATTTTTATATAAGGTTTTGATAGGCCTAATTAGTTTGTTATAACCCTGTTACATTATAAAAATAAAGCAATACAGAGGGTTACTTTTGATTGGACTGTCAGCGTGGTCTTTGCTGCCCATTATTATCACCTTAGTTGTGTCGTTGTGGACGCGTAAAGTGGTGTTGGGGTTGTTCTACGGTGTTGTTACCGGCGTCTTGATGCTTCAGGATTCATTCAATCCATTGGCACTCATCGGTGGCTTAGTTCAGTTCCATCTAGTGCCGCAAGTGATGGACAGTTACAACGCCGGTGTTTTGGTGCTGTTGGTGTTTATTGGTGGTTTTGTCGCTCTGATGGAGCAATCGGGCGGCGGGCATGCGTTTGCTGAGCGGGTGACCACTTGGGTGAAATCCCAATGGCAAGTACAAATCGCCTCTTGGTTTGGTGGGATTGTCATTTTCTTTTCCGATCTCGGTACGCCACTGATCATTGGGCCGGTATTTCGCCCGCTGTTTGACAAGCTAAAAGTGTCACGGCAAAAACTGGCATTTATCGTCGATTCCACCGCATCGCCGGTCGCTATCCTGGTGCCTTTTATTGGCTGGGGCGTATATATCATGGGTCTTATTCGCAAAGAATTAGTGCTGTATCGGCCAGAGCTGACGGAGTGGGATGCCTTTGTCGGCGCAATACCATTTCAGTTTTATGCGCTGTTAGCGGTGATTGTGGTGCCGGTGTTGGCGATTCATAAAATGGATTTTGGGCCGATGGCGCAGGCTGATCGACATGTGCAGCAGGGTACTCCGCAGGGATATACCCAAGTAAGCGTCAGTAGTTTTTCCCATCCCAACGCCAAGGCTTCCTTTGTGTGGGCGCCGTTATTAGTGATGTTAGCGGTAATTTTGTTGATGTTAGTGCCGCAGGGGTTTCCGTTACAGCAGGTGTCCGGCGCTGCGTTTCGCGCCGCATTAGCAAGCGGGTATTTTTTTGCGGCCACCACGCTGATTTTGCTGATGGCGTACCATCGAGTTCGAAAGTTGATAGAGGGCATTAATCTCTATCTGCAGGGGATGAACAATATGATGCAAATTGCCATTGTGTTGATTCTCGCTTGGACCTTAAGTGCGTTGGGTAAGGAGCTCGGTACAGCCGCTTATATCGCCGATGTTGCGAAGGCGGGTTTCCCTGCATGGTTGCTGCCAGCGGCAACGTTTCTGATCGCGGCGATTATTTCTTTCGCAACCGGCTCTTCGTGGGGAACCTTTGCGATAATGATGCCGTTGGTGCTGCCGACGGCGTTTGCCATCGATGCGCCATTATTGGTGTGTATCGGTGCTGTTTTATCGGGCGGGCTATTTGGCGACCATTGTTCGCCAATCTCGGAAACAACTGTGTTTGCATCTACAGGGGCAGGTTGCGATCAATATGAGCATTTTCGTACTCAATTGCCTTATGCATTAATGAATGGTGTGTTGGCGTTAGCGGGGTTTGTGATGAGTGGCGCGTATCCAACTCCTTATGTGCTGCTATTGGTGTTGGCGCTACAACTTATTGTGCTTACGCTGCATGCTAAGTGGAATTCACCTGCTGCTGGTTAAGGCGTTTTTACTGTATCAATAAAAAAGCGCTGCATAATTTGGCAGCGCTTTTTCTTTATTATCTATTCAATATGATGATTATTGACCATCTTCCGCAGTTAAGGTGCGTTGGGCTAAGTCAGCAGCGGATTTTTCTTGCCACACGGCCCAATATTCGATTTGTTTGGCTTTGATACTGGCCAGATTGGCTTCAAACCATGCTTCAGCTTTAGGAGACAGGCTCGCTAACTTGGTGCCTGTATTCCAATCATTGAAATCGGCACTGCTTAACGAATAGCGCGCATTCGGGTTAGCTTTGATTGGCCACATTGAAAAACGCGCTTTCCACATGCCCATCCGCGGTGTCACGATACTGTAGTAAGTTTTACCAGGGATAAGTTCGGCCTCCATAAAGTCTGCCGCTTCCGAGACCACCATAAACACGTGTTTACCCGGGGTTACCGAGTGCGCAAGTTTAGTACCGTTGTCCAGAATACCGATGAATACTGGTTCGCCACTGCTAATATCAAAAATTGAGGCACTGATTGCGGCGCCAACGAATGAATCACGCATGAATACTACTTGGGCGTGATCTGCACTTGGGCGATTGACTTCTACTTGTTTGGATACCGTCATTGGATTGCTGGCACAACCGGCAAATAACAGGGTTAAACACACGATAACGATTTTAAATGGGTTCATTAAATGTCCTTTTTTGCGTGAACTCATCCCGCAGTTGGGATTTACATCGGCTATGTTAGCGCTATTTTGTAATATTAATGAACTGTTATCGGCTTGATACTGAACCCAAACGTATAATTTTTAGGCGGCAGTAAATATTGCGGATGCGCTTTGGCCCCCCAACTATCATCGCCGCCGACGCCGCTCTGCTGATAATCAATATTCACTAGGGTAAGTTGACGTTTTGGCAAGTCGATATAATGCCGCTGCGCCTTGGTTTGCCCAGCATCAAAATCACGATTCAGTCGGTGGTGAGCACTAAAATCAAAGGTCGCAGGTGTGCTTCTGTCGAGCTTAGCGGAGAACTGCAACCCTAGGCCTTGAACATTAGTAAAACGACTCCAGCGCACATCACTACGATTACCGTTTTCTTGCGGACGAATATAGTCAAAACCTAAGTCAGTAACAGACGAGTGATAACGGCCGATAAAGGCTGCTGACTTACGGTCTTGATAATTCTCGAACGGACCGCGTCCATAATAATCAACCTGATTAAACGCGAAGGGCAGTTGTAAGCTGGTGCCAATTCGCGGTAATTCAGGTAGCTCGATCGCACTTGATTGCAACGGCAATACAAAGGTTAGGTCAATTTCGCCATTACTCGTGATTTGATAAGTGGCAGTCACTGTTGCCACGTCATCCAGCTTAATCTGCTGTTGTAATATGAGGCGATTTTTTTGCTGCTGAATAACGGTTGCGCCTAAGCCTCGTTGCTCAGCAGTGAGTTTTTGCCAAAGCTGAGCTCTTTGCTGAAAACGGCTGCCGAAATCGTTATCTGTAGGCGCACGCCAAAAATTGAGTGTAAGCGGTTGCGCCAACAGTTGTGTATTGCCTGTTTCAATCCCAGCCAAAAAGCCTGCAGCATCAAAATGGATGCGGGTGTCGCGGGTATAAATGGTGATGCCATCATCAGTTGCTTTATAACGCAGTTGCTCAGGTTGCGTTGCAACGCTGGTATCACCGCCTGGTTCAATGTTTGCAGCCTGCTGTAGTGCAATTTGCTCACTGGCTAGTACAGTGCCTGCCGCGATTAAGCCATTGTCAGTTTTGCTTTTGGCGTAAAACTCAATAAAGCGCTCTTTGCCGCCAGTGTTTTCAGGTAAATCCTCCATTGAAAACTCAATGGTTTGCTGCGGTTTCGCCGCGAGTGATAACACGCCATCTAAAGTCGGCATACCATCTTCAACGAGTCGCCATTCGATGTTATAGCCACTCAAATCCACGAAGAAGTTTTCGTTGTAGAGCGAAAAGGTATTGTTGCGAATGTGGCTAAAATGAAGGTCTTGATAAACCTTTTTTACTTCAAACAGCGCCGGGTGAGGGCTGCGGTCTGGGTTGACTAATCCATTGAGACAAAAGTTGTCGTCATTACGAACGCCTTTAGGCTCAAAGTCGCCGCCATAGCCCCAATAGCTTTTATTAACGTCTGTTTCCTTTTGCTGTTTAACGAGTCCTTGATCGACCCAATCCCAAATAAAACCGCCTTGAAATTGCGTTTCGCGGCGGACCATCTGCCAATCTTCTAGTAAGTTGCCGCTGCTGTTGCCCATCGCATGCGCATATTCAATCCAGATAAAAGGCCGCTCAGGTTTGCTATCCAAATAGTGTTGAATAGCATCTAAGCCTGCATACATCCAACTGTAGATATCGGTATGCCACTGATGAAAGTCCGTCGGATGCCGTTCGGCACGTTCATATTGCACTAAGCGCGAGTTATCGCGTTGTTTAATCCAATGATAACCATTGATAAATGCGGGTCCATCACCGGCTTCATTGCCGAGAGACCAAAATATGATGGAAGGGTGGTTTTTATCGCGTTCGACCATCCGCTGAATCCGATCTAGGTGCATCGGCTCAAACTCAGCTTTATTGGCGAGGGTTTTATCTGAATCATAGCCAAAGCCATGAGTTTCGATATTCGCTTCGTCGATAACATAAATGCCGTATTTGTCGGCAAGCTGGTAAAAATAGGGATCATTCGGGTAGTGAGAGGTGCGAACCGCATTAATGTTGTTTTGTTTAAACATTTTAATATCTTGCAGCATGGATTCACGGCTTACTACATGCGCTTCATATTGATCATGTTCATGGCGGTTAACGCCTTTAAATAACACCGGCTGGCCATTGACTAATACTTGGCCATTGGCTAGTTCCACCTGCCGAAAGCCAATTTTGCTGGCGATAAACTGTGGCTCAGTTTTTGGTGTATGGATAGACAGCACGAGATCATACAGATTTGGGGTCTCGGCACTCCATGCGGCCACATTTTCCACGGTGACTGGCAATTGAATGGTTTGATTGCGGTTGGCGTCAAGCGACAGCGATTGTTTTAGCTGTTTCACAAGCACATGTTGTGCGTCAAACAGTTGGAGGGACACTTCAACCGCATCAACCGGTTTGTCCAAGCTATTACTTAGTTCAACTTCGAGCGCTAACTCGCCATCTTGGTAATGATTCGTCAACCCCGTCTTCGCAAAATAATCGCGAATATGAACTGAGTTTTGTTGGTAAAGGTAGACGTCACGTTCAATGCCACTAACACGCCAAAAGTCCTGATCTTCAAGGTAACTGCCATCACTAAAGCGCAGCACTTTAACCGCCAAGGTGTTGTTCCCTTGGGTTAAATACTCTGTCACATCAAATTCCGTCGGCGTTTTACTGCCCTCGCTATAACCAACAAATTTTCCGTTCAGCCAACAATAAAAAGCTGAATTAACCGCACCAAAATGCAGGATTTGCCTCATTTCAGTCTGTAAATTGTTCACGGAAAACTGATGAACATAGGCGCCTGTTGGATTGTGATCTGCGGGCACATAAGGAGGATTCATCGGGAACGGATAGCCGTTATTGACGTAATTCGGGTAATCCTCGCCATGCATTTGCCAATCGGCAGGGACAGGCATAGTACGCCAATTCGCAACTTCGTCACTCTGCCAAAACTGTTCAGGTACGGCTTTAGGATTTGGGTAGAGCTTGAATTGCCATTGACCATTGAGCGATTGATAGTAGGCAGATGTTGACTGCTCATTCGCGACAGCTTTTGCTAAGTTGTCATAAGGAATAAAGCTGGCTTTGGGCGCTAAGCTATTGATGCGAAATACACTCAAGTCTTCGTACGCGGGTAATTCAACAGGCGTGCTGTTAACTGCAGTGCTAAATAAACTGCCGCAACAGAGCAGCAAGCAGGCAAGATGTTTTGACATAAAAAATCCCAACCAAGAAAACACACGGTTGCCTAAGTAGCAGAGCCTTAGGCAACCGGAGAAAATTATCGTGGAAGCAATCTGTGATTATTTAACACCACAGCTTGGACTTGCCAATTGTTTCATCAATTTTGGTGACGCCCATGTTTTCCAATCTGGTTTTAATAAACCATAGGTTTCAACATCACCTTCAGTACGGCTATATCCCATCATTTGCTCGCCATTTAATGGCCAGTATGCCCAACTCGCGGTCGCGTCTGCGGGGAGTGAACAGATGTAATTTGCGAATGCTTCTACAAATTGGTAACGGTCTTCTGGACAGCGTTGGCCATCTTTTCCGGTTTGGGTGCAGCCGCCCCATTCACTTAAATACAGTGGGGCAGTATAGGGTTGGTTAGGTTCAAGGATGAAGCCCCAAAGTTGATAGGCATTTTCGGCAAATGCGGCTGGGTCGGTTAAATCCTTAGCTGGATGGTTCCACACATAATCATGTGCGACATAAACCAATTTATTGGCAGCGTTCAGCTTAACTGGACTGGCCTTGATATCGGCTAAATCTGTTTGCCAACGTAAGCCACCTATCATGATGAGTAAAGCAGGATTTTGTTGATGGATAAGATTCGCAACTTTTGTCGCAGCGGCCTTCCAATCGGTTTTCGGGTTGCCATCTCCCCACGTTGGTTCAAGGTCGAGTTGCTTGTCTGGACGAACTTCATTACGCAACTCTGCCGCGATGACGAACTTCCGATCACGATAGCGTTTGGCCATCAATTGCCAATGTTCAAAATAGCTTTCTGGGCTGTAGTCTTTGGAATACCACAAACCGTCGCCGTGTATATCGTCACAGCACCAATCGCCGCGGCTACGATGATTATCCAAAATCACCATCAATCCAGCGTTACCCAACGCATCAATAATATTATCAAACACCATTAAGGCCGATTTGCCTTGCAGCTTGGGGTTAGCTTTCAATAAGCGCGTTTCGATCAGTGGATTTTTTGCCACCATTTCATTCGCCCACGGTAAGCGCACTGAATTGAATCCGGCTTGTTTTATTAGGCTGATAAGATCTGCCAGCGGTTGTTTATCTAAGCCACCCGGCGTTAATGCGGCTGATTCACCACCAAACCAGTTAACGCTCTTGAGAACGACCTTGCAGCCTTGGGAATCACGAATAAATTGCTGATCTGTATGAAGCGGATAAGCCACAGTATCGCAATTGGCGAAACTTAATAATGGGCAGAACAGCAGGCCAGTACCTAGGTAAATTGGGCGTAATACTCGAGCTAACATTGTCACTCCTTGGCAGATGGAAATCTTAAACAACGCACTGTTTGCCTAAATATTGCGGTAACGTCATTTTAAAGTGCGTTTTGGTTAATCGATTTTTAACCAATAATTACATAGATTTCGGACAATGTCGGCGTATTTGTATTACTTTTGTGAAGGCAAGATTCAGAACACAGCAACGCTGGATAGGATATGGTTGTTCTATTGAGGAGTACTCATGTGCTGCTAGAAACTGCAAAACTGTAACCAAAAACGGTACTAACCCATAGCAGCGCAGCGGCTGTAATGAATCCCCGGTATCAGCCAAGCAGAAAACTCTTTTGGAGGAAGGGGCTTAGAGTGCAGATAGCCCTGTACCTGATCACAGCCTAATGTGGCAAGATAAGATTGCTCCTCAGCGGTTTCAACGCCTTCTGCTATTGTTTTGATTTTAAGTGCTTTGGCCATCGCAATGATGGCAGTGGTAATCCCTTGTTTGGTTTCGGTGGTTTCAATGTTTGAAATAAAAGCTCGGTCGATTTTGAGCGTGGAAATCGGCATTGTGTGCAGATAGGACAAACTTGAGTAGCCTGTACCAAAGTCATCGATTGACATCGAAATGCCCAATTTACGCAGTTCAGTCATTACCGCTTGTGTTTTTTTAATGTCGCCTAACGCTACGCGCTCGGTAATTTCAAATTCGAGTAAATCGCCGCGAATGCCAGACTCAGCTAACAGTGTGGCAACATCGTCGACAAAATGGTTTCGCGTGAATGTTGGCATTGAAAGGTTAACGGCAATCGGCACTAACGGCAGTTTGAGTCGTTGCCATTCAGTAAGTTGCGACACCACAGCTTTTAGCACCCACCAATCTAATTGAATAATTTGGCCACTACGCTCTGCAAGCGGAATAAACCGATCTGGACTGACAAAGCCTAACTCTGGATGATTCCAACGAACTAGTGCTTCGCCACCAACAAATTGCTGCCGTTTGATTTCCATTTTTGGCTGGAACACCAGTGATAATTCATTATGATCAAGTGCATAGGCTAATTCAGTTTTCAGTGCCAAGCTTTCATAGACATCTTGATTAATTGTTTTACTGGCGAATACAAATGAGGTGCGGTTATTTGTTTTTGCCGCAAATAACGCACTATCAGCACGACTCGCCAATTCATCGAGTGAATCATCATGATTCAATGCAACTGAAATGCCGATACTACAACTCAAACTAATCGGCTTAAAATGCACGAAGTAGTGCGATTTCATCAAATCTAAAATTCGTTCAATTAAAAGCAAGGTATCGTCAGGGTGATACTCGGTAACCAGTGCAAAAACATCACCGCTAAAACGGTAAAGTAGCCCATCTTGGGCTACATGTTTTGCCAGCCTATCAGCAACGGCTTTTAAAACATCGTCACCAAAATTGTGCCCAAGTGCCTCATTAATATGTTTGAAATCATCCAGATCAATCAGCATCACCGATAGCTGCCGAGTGGTAACATCATCCTGAAGAAACTCGTTGAAGTCGGCTTGAAGTTTGGCGCGATTAGGTAAACCTGTGAGCGGGTCGTAAAAGTTCAAACGGTTGATAGACGCTTCTTTGGCTTTGAGCGCGGTAATGTCTTCCATCAATGCCGCATAGAAAATTGGGTTTCCTTGGGTGTCTTTAATCGTCGATATGGTGCCGCGTTGCGTGTACGGAGTGCCATCCTTAGTTTTATTAACAAATTCACCGCTCCAAAACTCATTGGTTTTCAGGGTTTGCCACAAGGTGCGATAGAAGTCTTTGCATTGCTGTCCAGAACTGAGCATTTTGGGATTGTTGCCAATGGCTTCTTGCTCTGTATAGCCGGTAATACGAGTAAACGATTGGTTAACCCGAACGATTTTGCCATGTAAGTCAGTAATGACCACCGCTTCACGGGCATTGTTGAGTACTTGGTCGGAAAGCCCTAACTGAAATTTGCGCAAATCATCACTAATTCGGTAACTAATTTTACTGGCAGTACCAGAAAAATAATGGCTAATGTTGGCGTCGGGCGTCATTCGCTTAAGCAAATTATTACCGCTGACTTCCATGATTGCGCACAGGCTGTGTTGCTTATAAATGGCAAAATACACCGAGGGATGACATTTTGAGCGAATGGTGCATGACGCACATTTCTCCAATAAAATTTGTGAATGTTGCTGTTGTGGCACTAATGAATTGGCCTGCGCTACTACTCGATTCAACTTCTCATCATGAGTGGCTGAAATATCATGTAACTGGTGAAACTGCACAAAAATTTGATAGCGAGAAAAGGGTTTGAAGGCCTCAGCAATGCTACTTAGCGTCTCCTCATAGCCAAGATCTTCTTCAAACAAAATTCGATTAACTTCAAATTGAACATCGTTTTTGCAGCGATGATATTTGGCGTTAAATTTTAAAAGAAAATCTTGTAGCATGCCCTTGGCCCTATTCGTCCGTGTTAGGTGTTTAATTAATGTATTGCGTGATTAGCTGACTTTAAATCCAGAAATCGAGTTCTGTAATTGAGTGCCCAGTGCCGCAAGCCGTTCCGCTGCGGCGGAGGTTTCCTGAGATGAGGCCGCGGTTTGGTCGGAAATCTCATTCACCTCAACGATACGACGATTGATCTCTTCTGCAACAACACTTTGCTCTTCTGCCGCTGTCGCAATCTGTTGATTCATCTGTTGCACGTCATTCACTGCGTTGGCAATCCGAGTAAACATTTCGCCGACATTACCCGCGTTAAGCGCATTCGCCATTGCGATTTCACGGCTACTGGCCATGCGTTGTAATGCCAGTGCTGACTCTGATTGTAGTGACTGAATCATGTTCTCAATTTCAGAGGTAGAATGTTGAGTGCGTTGGGCAAGATTGCGGACTTCATCAGCGACTACCGCAAATCCGCGACCCGCTTCGCCAGCGCGAGCAGCTTCAATTGCCGCATTAAGCGCCAGCAGGTTAGTTTGCTCAGCAACTGTTTTGATAACTTCTAATACGCCACCAATGCTATCGGTTTGTTTGGCGAGCACATCCATTGCTGAAGACGTTTTATCGACTTCCTGGGTTAAACTTTCCACGATTCGACGCGCCTCAACGATGGCTTGATCGCCAAGTTCAGTTTCGTTTTGCGCATTAGTCGTCGCTTCTGCGGCATGTTCTGCATTACGGGCAACGTCATGCACTGTTGTGGTCATTTCGTTCATTGCCGCAGCAACTTGCTCAATCTCGGCGTGTTGCTTGTTCATGCCTTGTTGGTTTTGCTCAGTCACTGCCGATAGTTGTGAGGCCGCGGATGATAATTCAGCAATTCCGGCAGCCACATTACTAATAATCTCTTTAAGCGAACGTGTCATGTTACCGATTGCGCTTTGTAATTGGCCCACTTCATCTTTTCGATTAGCAACTAGCTGATGAGATAAATCACCGTTTGCAATTCGCGCCGCTGCTGCCACTAACTCGTGAAGGGGCGTAGCTATCTGTTTAGTGATATTGACTGAGGCGAAAATACCAATGATCAAGGAGGCGGCTGTTGCCACAAGGAGTAGGGTAGAGGCAGCAGAAACAGTAGATTCCAAAGTGTGTTGCTGGGTAGATTCTAATTTATCAACACTGCTACGTAATTTACTCGCAACGCTTGAGTATCTGTCGGTCACCCCATCCATAGTGACATCAAGCTGTACCAAATTATTAAATAGTTGCTTAAGCGTTTGTTGCTCACTAATGATAGATTGGACATTCACCCCGTTGATGGCACTCAGTAATTCAATTGATTGATCTAAATAGCGTTGAACGGTGGAATTTGCCGTATGGTCAGACGTCCCTGATTTTAGCCAACTGCGAGCAAGTTTATCGATTTGTACCATGTTGATGGAGACAGTTTTTAAGTTAGAACTTAACTGCCATGCGTTCACATCAGTTATGGCTTGAGTCTCAATCTGTTGAGTTACTGACGACAAGCTATCGATGGTAGAGGCCGTAATTGTTGCCGCTTTGTTCATGTTGTCAGCTTTTTGATCGACTAACAGCGTGAGCTCATTAAAGATATTTTTGTACTCAGACAGGGCGCTCAAGGCATCTTCAACCAAGACCACATCATCAGCGCTAGTTGAGTCGGCATTGACTTGCTTGAGAATTGATTTCATTTGTTCAATATCATCGGCAAGTGAGTTTTTATGCTCAGCATTCATGGTTCTGAGATAGTTTTCTCTGGTTGCCTTAGCTTCAGATATCACTTTATTAAGCGATTGTATGGATGACATCTTAGTGCTGTTATTCACGATATGATGCATGCCAAACCAACCTGAAAGGGTAAGCACCATGCTCAGTAGGATTAGGGTGCCAAAGCCCAAGCTCATTTTAGTTGATATTGATAGATTATTCATAGTTCCCTGCTTTTTAGTCACTATCCTGTTGGGTTGAAAATTTGATTCTATTTTAATTATTTAAGGCGTTTAACCAATAAAAACGTCAAAAATACTATCTTATGACATTATTTTGACGTGTTAACGGAAAAATGGCAGTGTTTAATAGTGCTTACTTTATTAAGAGATGCATTATTAACACATCTAATAAATGATACAATTGAATATGTATTCATTTTTTTGATCGCGGCTAATATTTAGTTACATTTTTAAAATAGATCACAATTTGTACTGAATTGTGCTGCGCAGCCATACGACATTTAGAAATGAGTAAGGCGGTCTCATTGACTACAAACAAATGCCAATGCTGCTAAACCACACTCAGTGATATGTAAAGTTAACCATGAACAGACCATAAAAGAGTGATAGGCCTGACGCGCGGTACCAGCGCAAAGAGTTTTGCTACTTAAGGCTGCGCATCATTTAATTTAAAATGTATTGGCTGTGAGTCACTTCACCAGTAACAACGCTGGGGCAACATGCCAAACCGATAAAAGCATTGCAGCGACGTGTTCTTAGTTGGTGTCTGTCCTAGACTGATGAGCAGTTTGACCGATGATCCGTTTGACGATAGTTAGGCGGCGGACATCAGACTAAGGCTATCTAAATAAGAATATCTCAGTATAAACATCCGATTCGTTTACCGGTCAGTTCCAACAGGATTGCTTTCATCAATCTATCGTAACTGTTAAATTCCGGATTCAAGTGGTTTGGACTGCATGGAATGAGAATAGGCATCCAATCCCGCAAACTATCAATTGGCAAGTACGATTATGGATAATTGGATGCTGTTAATCAGCGAGAGGTTCGTTCGAAACACCAGCGGAAATCCCGAGGGGACACATCAACAATTATTACAACTTTCCACAAAAATTGTATTTAACATAATATACATTGTGCGCAGTTGGATGTGATGCTGTGTGGCTGCTTGAGGTTTGAGCTGTGTGATTGGCTTAATCAGAAACCAAAGGCGTTATTTTGGTAATGTACTTTTTTATCAGCAAGATGCAACTAATGCCATTTGGTCTATCAACGCCAATACCTGTCCTAATTATGAATCAACTGAACCGCAAAGTGATCATGCAACGCAACATACCGCATATCGTTATTGCTGATAACCTGGCTTCCGCAAAGTCTGTGCAAATGCAACTCTGTCCAAGTTTTATTGTGGCAGTTACTCAAACCACGTGTTATTTATCGCTGTTATTTAGCTCTTGCGGAGATTTTTTAATAATCACCAAACAGCTGCTTAATCCGTACTGCACTGGTTAGACGCTAACAAGATCAAACGATGTGATAAACGCTGAGTAAAGCTTGTTGATTATCGATGTCAGAACGATACCCATGAGCCAAACCGTAATTGACCATAATCTCAATGGGACATTGAACCTAATTATTTCATGCTTGCTTGGTTCAACGTCATTATTCGTTGCGATTGTATCGGTACAACGCTAATCGGCTGTTATTGGCAAACGTGTTTTGAATGGGCGCGACCCAGAGTTAATACTGCCTGTTCAGAATACTTTGGAATTTCGCTCGTAACTGCTTTACTTGGGCGGTATTACTGACAGCTGCCAAAGTATTTGCTGAGGTATTAGAACGTGCTAACAGTTACACCAATTCGTTCAATATCAATATTAGCAGTCAGGCTGTTTGTTTGAGAATTACGTTCTTGGTTAAGAGTAATAAATTACAGGCTATCAATTAGTTGAACGAATACCCGACCAATTATGTGAACTGATATTTTTGCCGATAATCGAGGTTATCGGCAAAAATGTGGTACACTTTGCTTTACTTAACCTTTGTCATTTTTTGCTATGGAACTGCAATTACAACCTTTATTTGCCGGCGACCATAACAGCGATATCGAACTTTCGCTCGTGTCTTATCATCAAACTGATGGTGTGTTTAATCAGGTGGATGCTGCGCTATTGGAATATCAAGAAGCCTGCCGCTTTCTGCGTGGCGTGCAAAATCGCCCTAATACATTTAGGAGCTACCGCCGTGATGTTGAAAAGCTGTTGCTTTGGTCTTGGTTTATCAAGCAAGCGTCGGTCACAACATTACGCCCGAGCGACCTATTAGATATGGTGCGGTTTTATACCAATCCACCCCCGGTGTGGTGTAATGCCAATCAAATCAAACGGTTTATTGATCATACGATCAATCCTGCTTGGCGACCTTGCATAGCAAACCGCCCTGCACCCACGCAAAGCTCGATTAAAGCAATGTTGGCATCGATCAGCGCCTTCTACCAATTTTTGGTGGATGATGCTGAAATTGCTATGGGAAATCCGGCGTTATCTGCGCGCAAACGCAGTATTGCCAGTGCCGCGCCGACCCAAGAGATTTCAACAAAACTGTTCACGGCAACGCAGGTGCAATATCTCACCTTGGCCTCGCGTAATATGGCGCAACTCAACCCGATAAAATGGGCTAAAGCACGTTTTGCTGTGGCGCTGCTATTTCATCGCTATTTGCGTATTTCCGAAATCTCTCGTCATACAGTTCGTGGCTGGCAAAGCTATACCCCGACGATGGGCTGCTTTCAACGCGTATCGGGCAACTGGTTTTTTCATATCCCCGCGGGCACTAGTAAAAATAATAAAAGTGATTTGATTACGGTGCCGCCAGAATTGTTAGAAGAACTTAAGCTTTATCGCCGTCAAATCGCTGCGCAAACCGGTTTAGCATTGCCGGATTTGCCCGCACCAGAAGAATCGATTCCACTGCTGCCAAAGATTCTGGTTAATGGTCAGATCCGTGACGGTCTATCGGTACGAGCTGTACGTTATCTAATGCAGGAAGTATTTGATTTTGCGGCGGAGCTGCTATTAAAAGATGCGCAAAAATCACCTGACAGTGAAGAACTCATCGCAGAAGCTCACGGAATGAAGGCCGCTACCGTACATTGGTTGCGTCATAGTGGGATTTCGACCGATTTGGCTGAAGGCCGTAATACCGTACATGTTCGCGATGACGCACGCCATGTGGATCTGTCTACTACCAACATTTATACCCATACTGACCTTCAAGATCGCGCGGCATCTGCAAAGCATAAGCATCGAATGGACAAATAACGATGCAAAGTTAATCCGTCGATTGGCAGATCAATGGCTCGTGGAATCCCGCCACTTGGACGATGGCAATATTGCTGGCTCGCTCTAGACTGATGAGCGCAGATATCTGTTGTACATCTGCTGGGTTATTCCAAGTTAATGTTTCGCCCAAAAGCACCAGATAAGGCGATAGAGTCAGAATTTGACTTTTACCGGCCCAACAACCGCTATACATGCAAATTTGCGTATTGCCTTCATCATTAAAGCTGACATCCGCAGGGGTAAATTGCTCATTGCTATCCATGACGGCATTGCATCCTGCGGCATGGCAAGTTACCTCAATGTCGTTATGGCATTGCCAACTTGTGGCCTGAGTCAAAAACGACACTGATAAGGCCAAGCTAACAATAAATGCTAAAGAACAAATTTTCATGGTAACGATGACTTTATCTGAAAAGTTGCAGCTTTAATTTTGCCAAGCGCTCGACTGCTATCTGCAAATTGTCTAAGGAGTTTGAGGTAGAAAATCGCACAAATCTGTCAGTATCGGCATTGCCAAAATCGCGCCCAGGGGTAATCGCCACATGACAGCGTTGCATAATTTCAAACGCAAACTCCCAACTTGATGGCAGTTTGAGAGCTTCGCTCCATGCTTGGCAATCTACCCAAGCGTAAAAAGCGCCATCTGGCATCACCGGAACGTTTAAACCTAGTTCGTTTAACGCTGGGATCACCCAGTCGCGACGCCGCCGATATTCTGCGCGCCGCTGCTCATATTCCTCGAGGCTCTCTTGCTCAAAACAGGCAATACCCGCATATTGAGAAATGGCACTTGGGCAGATAAAAAAGTTTTGCGCCAACTTCTCAATGGTTCTGACCAGGCGTTCAGGCACGACCATCCACCCCAGTCGCCAGCCAGTCATTGAAAAATACTTCGAAAAGCTATTGATACTGATAATGTCGTCGTCCAATGCCAGTGCCGATTGACCGAACTCTGCGTTATAGCTCAATCCAAGATAGAGCTCATCGACGATGGTGAATCCCTTTTTTGACTTAACAAATTGATGAATAGCCGCCAACTCTTGGGGCACAATTGATGTGCCGGTGGGATTTGATGGCGAAGCGATTAACACCCCTTTGGTATTGTCTTGCCAATGTGCTGCGACTTTTTGTTGCGATAACTGAAAGCGTTCTGCCGCAGTTGTCGGAATTAACGAGGCAATCCCTCCAACACTGGTCACAAAGTGTCGATTACAGGGATAACAAGGATCGGGCATCATCACTTCATCGCCCTCTTCTATTAACGCTGAACAGATGAGCTGCAATGCTGCCGATGCACCCGCAGTGATTACGATGCGTTCCTTCGGTACCTTGAGTTTAAATCTCGTGGTATACCAGTCACTGATACGCTCTCGCAGTTGTTCTAACCCAAGCGCTGCGGTGTATTGCGTTTTGCCTTGGCGAATAGCCGCAATAGCCGCCTGTTGAACTCGCTCTGGTGCCGTGAAATCAGGCTCGCCTAAGGTTAAATGGATCATGGCAGGGTCTGACGCTAACAACGAATGTTCAATTTCTGCTGCGCGCTTGGCAACTTCCATCACATAAAAAGGTTCAATTTGGTGCGTTCGCTGGGCAGGTTTCATCGGCAGTCCTCTTACTTTTATTGGTATCATGTTAACCCCTCACGTGACTCAGGTTAAGTCACGGTGTTCAAACAACACGCCCAAGCGATTGAAACGATAGAAAAGGCATGGTTCGGTTAGTGTTTCTTCAGTTATCGAGTCCATAAATCTGCATGGAAGGCGAATGGCTAACCAACCGAAGTGACACTACGTGTGCTCGAAAGCTAATTAAGCTATTTGGTGACTGGAAATGGTGATGTGTCAGAAGTAATATTCAACCTGTGTCATATAAAGGACGATGTTGCTAATGAGCATGATGTACGTGCTATTACCGCTGATAATGCTAGTGATATTGCTGGCACTTGGCGCGCTATTTTGGTTATCCAAAGCCTCATTAAGCCAAAAGCATGGCGAACAACATCAAGACACTGCCAACAAAGCCACTGATGATGACTCACCTTCCAATCCACCTGCTTAATATTATTCTCACTCAGTCCTTCTAACAGTTAACCCCAACAAATCGCTTTTTTGTACATGAGCTTTTAACCTCAAGTTTTTGCCATAAAATCAAGTGCGATGATACGTTTTGAGGCAAACGACAAGTTTTTTTGATCTGGCTCAAGTCTTTGGTGGTAAGGTAAATGAAACAAAGTTAATATGCTCGAAGTAGTTTTAATCAGGGAAAACTATGACTACCGAAACTAGCAAACTCCGCCGTCCGGTCTCAACAGGTTGTGCAATTCACTGCCATGATTGCAGTATGGGTACGTTATGTATTCCATTTACGCTCAATAATAACGAATTAGATCAGTTAGATAATATTATTGAACGTAAGAAGCCGATCCAAAAAGGTGAGCAAATTTTTAAATCGGGTGATGGCTTAAAATCATTGTTTGCTATCCGTTCTGGTACGATTAAAAGCTACACGATCACCGAGCAAGGTGATGAGCAGATCACTGGTTTCCATTTGGCTGGTGATGTCATTGGTTTTGACGGTATCTACACCTCAAAACACCAAAGCTTCGCGCAAGCGCTGGAAACATCCATGGTCTGTGAAATTCCATTCAATACTCTAGATGAGTTGTCTGGCACCATGCCTAAGCTGCGTCAGCAAATTATGCGTATGATGAGCAGTGAAATTATGACCGACCAGGGCATGATTCTGCTATTGAGCAAGAAAAACGCAGAAGAACGTCTGGCAGCATTCATCAATAACCTCGCAACACGTTACGGCGAACGCGGCTTTTCACCGAAAGAGTTCCGTTTGAGTATGACACGTGGTGATATTGGTAATTACCTAGGCTTAACGGTTGAAACAATCAGCCGGTTGTTGGGGCGTTTTCAAAAAATGAACCTCATCGAAGTTAAAGGGAAATATATCACCGTCCTCGATTTTGACGCGCTGAAAACCCTGGCTGGCACACCAATTAAAGATTGATTTTTAGTAGAATTTTTTTAGATTTATTTGATCTTTAACGAGACAAATATGTCCATATGGCACATGATATAAGTACGTCATCCAGCATACGGAGAACGTCATTATGGACTATAAAAAGATTTTAGTGGTTATCGATCCTACCTCTGATGTCCAACCCGCACTTGCGCGTTCAGCAGAGTTAGCACGGCGCAGCCAAGCAGCTGTTACCGCATTTTTGTCTATATTCGATCTGTCTTATGAGATGACATCAATTTTGTCATCTCAAGAGCGTGAAGCGATGCGATTGGGTGTGGTCAATCAGCGTAAAGCATGGTTGGCAGATCTACTTCAGCCTTATCTTGACCAAGGGATACCTATCGAACATCAGGTGCTTTGGCATAATCGCCCCTACGAAAGCATCATTAAATTTACTCAAGAAGGTGGATTTGACCTGATTGTGAAAGGCACTCATGAACACGATAAGTTGAAGGCCGTTATCTTTACGCCGACGGATTGGCACTTACTGCGTAAATCTCCGGTACCCGTGTTACTCGTGAAAGATAAAGAGTGGCCTGTGACTGGCAATATGCTGTGCGCAGTTAATGTCGCCTGTGAAGATGAAGCACATCTCTCACTCAACGGCAAAATCATTCAACATGCCAATGCCCTCGCCCAACAATTTAATGCCAATGTCCACCTCGTGAACGGTTATCCCGGTACACCTGTCAATTTGGCGATTGAATTACCTGACTTTGATGCACGTACCTACAACGAAGCGATTCAGTCTCAACATGTACATCGGGTGCATGAACTCGCGAATGAATATCAAATTGACAGCAAATTCTGTCATGTACAGCAAGGCTTACCTGAAGATGTTATTCCTGAAGTTGCTGAGCAATTGAATGCCGAACTGGTGGTGTTAGGTACGGTGGGCAGAACGGGATTGTCGGCAGCGTTAATCGGCAATACTGCCGAGCATGTGATTGATTCCATCAATTGCGACTTACTGGCGATAAAACCGGACGGATATAAGTCGCCTGTCAGCTAACGCCCTTTACCCAAGCTATATTAGCTGGAATAATACGCGCCCTGAACTTATTGGTTATTTCACAGGGCGCTATTTTTATGTCTGACGTTAGTGAACTGGACAGAAAACAAGTCACCAGACTTAACAAACTGCAAAAGCGGTTACGCCGCGAAATGGGCAGTGCGATTGCTGATTACAATATGATTGAAGCTGGCGATCGGGTCATGGTGTGTCTGTCGGGTGGCAAAGACAGCTATACCATGCTGGATATTTTGGTCAATCTGCAGCAACGTGCGCCAGTAGATTTTGAAATCGTGGTGGTTAACCTCGATCAAAAACAACCGGGTTTTCCAGAAGATGTGTTGCCAGCATATCTTGATAGTCTCAATGTGCCCTATCATATTCTGGAAAAAGACACTTACTCGATTGTTAAAGACAAAATTCCAGAAGGCAAAACTACCTGCTCTTTGTGTTCGCGCTTGCGCCGCGGCACTCTGTACGGTTTCGCGCATCGTATTGGTGCGACAAAAATTGCACTCGGCCATCACCGTGACGACATCATTGAAACGTTGTTCCTCAATATGTTTTACGGCGGCAAGATGAAAGCCATGCCGCCTAAGTTACTGTCTGATGATGGTGCGAACGTGGTTATTCGTCCACTGGCGTATTGCCGCGAAAAAGATATTAGCGAATATGCCAAACTGAAAGATTTTCCGATCATTCCGTGCAACTTGTGTGGCTCGCAAGAAAACTTGAAGCGCAAAGAAGTAAAAGAGCTGCTCAAAAGCTGGGATAAGCAGTTTCCAGGGCGTATTGAGACCATCTTTACTGCGATGCAAAATACTGCGCCTTCACAGGGTGTTGACCGCGAAGCCTTTGATTTTGTCTCGCTGAAAAAAGATCCTACTGTGACAATGAAAGGCGATGTCGCCGAGGCAGACCTACCCGCTTTTGACTTTATGGACGTGAGTAACAGCGGCCATATTGATTTAGACACTGCCGCAAAACGCATTGATGTGGTTGAAGTATTTCAGCCCTAATTTTTAAATAGTTGAGTTACAACAGACACTAAAAAGCCGCACAATGTGCGGCTTTTCATTACATTCCCAATTGACCGTTTAGTTCGTCTTACGATCTTGGGTAACTACAGATGCAATTGCATCGTAAACAGTTTTCAGTGCTTCAGCATCAATCTTCTCATCAGAAGCGTTATGGAAACGTACTTCAGTTTTACTGGTATCTTCGGCAGCTTTTAACAACAAACGGTAGTTACCGTTTTTGATGTTCATGTTTTTGCCACCAAAGAAAGAATCCCAGAAGCTTGAGTTATCTTTAAACGCGAGATAATACACGCCTTTGGCTGAATCCATATCGACGACTTCTAAGCCAATTTCTGGCAGCGATAAAGCGATACGATCCCATGTGCGTTTAAGCGGTGCATCTGCGACAAAATAACCTTCGCCGTCTTCGTTCGCGGCAGCAACAAAGCTCATCGCAATACCTTTGCTTTCAGCAACTTTGCTTGCGCGAATAATGTTTTCACGCTCAACACTCATAAACGAGATTGTGCGGTTCAACATGCTGATTGCATAACGTTCTTGTTCATCTTTGTTCAAGAACAGCGCTTTGTCTTTCTCTTCGCCGTTAAAGCTTTGTTGGCTTTCAATTACATTGATTTTGAGATAGCCAGTACGACCATGTGGACGTACTTCAATATCAAATTGATAACGTTGGCGAATATCAAATACTTGGTTCTCAGAGAACCAATTGCTATCAATAACTTCTGAGCTATCAATCCAATCGGTTTGAATCACGCCTTTCTGCTTATCTTCAGACGCAATTTTGTATTGATATTTGTTTAAGAAACCTTCAACCACTGACAGCATTTCCTGTTTAAGATCGCTTGAGCCTTTAATGCTCTCAACCACAATCTTAATTTCATCGCTACCTTCTTCAACATGGGTGCCATCAGCGAGCGGCAAGATTTGTTGCGGCGGACGAATATCTAAACGTTCGCCATAAACAGCGTTATCTACTTTGTCACCCACTTTAGGGATTTCATACTCTTTGCTGTATGGCGGAGTATTTAACCCTGTTGGGATGACTAACGGTGATTGCTTTTCGGCTTTCACATAGTCAAAAGTGCCGTTAGGCTGTCTTCTTTCAATTGGCGTACTGCAAGCGGTAACAGACAGGACAGCAATAACGACGCTGAGATGTTTTAGTTTTAGCATTAAATTATTGGACCTCGATTCGGGCTTTTTTCATTGCTTCTAGCAACAGACCATGAAACTCACCAGAAAGTTCAGTCAACGGCAAACGGATTGTGCCATGAGTAATGAGTCCCATTCTGTGAACAGCCCATTTAACAGGGATTGGATTCGACTCACAGAACAATGTGGAATATAAATCGCGAATGTCCGCTTCAGCCGCTTGTGCTGTGGCTTTGTCGCCAGCTAAGGCTGCGGCGCACATCGCTTTAAATTGACGCGGAACAATGTTATTTGCCACTGAAATAACACCATTACCACCCAGTAATAAAAATTCACAAGAAGTGGCATCATCACCGCTGTACAGTTTGAAATCTGCACCACACAGTTCACGTAATTTGCTCACTCGAGATAGGTCACCTGTTGCTTCTTTAACGGCAACAATATTGCTGACAGTGCTTAATTCGGCCACAGTTTCTGGCTTCATATCTACCGCAGTACGGCCTGGCACGTTGTACAGGATCTGTGGAATGTCAGTTGCAGCAGCCACTGCTTTGTAGTGGGCAATCAAGCCTTTTTGTGTAGGTTTGTTGTAATAAGGCGTTACGCCGAGCATTCCAGCGACGTCAAGCTTATTTAACGCTTGGGTCAATTCGATAGCTTCGTTGGTTGCATTTGCACCATTACCGCCAATCACCGGAATACGGCCTGCGGCAAAACGTAGTGTTTCACTGACAACCTTAATATGCTCGCTCATCGGTAGCGTTGCTGATTCGCCGGTCGTGCCGACAGAAACGATGGCGTCAGTGCCTTCGTTGATATGAAATTCGACCAAACGTTCAAGACTTGCGTAGTCAATTGAACCATCTGGATTCATTGGTGTTACTAAGGCAACGATGCTTCCGTCGATCATGAGTTTTCCCCAAAAATAAAGGCTTCGCTATGGTACTTAGGCTGCATTTAGATGACAAGGGCTTGGGAAGCTAACATTTCGAATTAGTTGTGGTAGCATTAACGAAAGCACAAAAATTGTTGCATTACAGCATAGTTATCCCCCTTTGTTTGCTTCAAATAGATAAGGAATTTTCATGACCAACTATCTGGTCGTCACCGCGATGGGTACTGACCGTCCGGGACTGGTCGCAAAGCTTGCCAAGTTGGCTACCGATTGTGACTGCGACATCGTCGATAGCAGAATGGCGGGGTTCGGTAATGAATTCACCATGATCATGATGATGTCTGGCTCTTGGCCAGCAATCACCCAACTCGAAACGCAATTGCCGCAACTGAGTGTTGAGTTAGAGCTGTTAACTGTCATGAAGCGCACCTCAAAACATACACCGTTAAATTATGGTTCACGGCTGGAAGTGACGCTGCAAGGGCAAGATCAACGTGGCACCTTGCGTAAAATCACCGAATTTATCGCCGATCGCTCACTCGATTTGGGCGCGGTAAGATCGTTTGCCACCGACGAAAATCAAAACACACAGCATCTCTTTTTGGCCATTAATATTCCTGAAAATGTTGATCTCGAAGAGCTTGAACAAAGTATTGCTACAGTAGCAGGAAATCTAAACCTTACATGCAGCATCAAGCGCATGTTGGGAGTTCAGGTACCTGATATCAGCTAACCAATAAGTTTAAGGAAGTGTTATGACGCCATTGACAGAGGGACAGGCCGTCCCCGCCTTTGTGTTAAAAAATCAAAACGGCGAAGAGGTATCTTTAGCGGAAACATTAAAGAGCCATCGCGTATTAGTATATTTTTACCCTAAGGCGATGACTCCGGGTTGTACCGTTCAAGCCTGTGGTTTACGCGATACCTACGCTGAACTTGCTGCACGCGGTGTACAGGTGTTTGGTATTAGCCCTGATCCGTACGCTAAGCTGAAAAAATTTGAAGAAAAGTACCAACTCAATTTTGAATTGCTGAGCGATGAAGACCATCAAGTCGCGGAAGGATTTGGGGTTTGGGGCGAAAAGAAATTTATGGGCAAGGTATACGACGGCATCCATCGTTTAAGTTTTCTTATCGGCCAAGATGGCATGGTAGAAAAGTTCTTCGATAAGTTTAAAACCAAAGATCATCACGAAGTCGTGTTAGCGTATCTCGATAAGGCTCAGAAGTAATCACGCTGTCTCTGTATTAGCAATCTCATTAAAAAAGCCGTCGGCTATTACAATAGCGACGGCTTTTTTGCGGTTTTTTAAATGTTTGACTCAGTGAGAGATGAAGAACATCCCTCAGCTTCTTACTGACTACAGCCCAAGCTTTTTAAACAAGCTATCTTTTAACTTGTCTTTCGCTTTATCGGCTTCTTGTTTTACCTTATTTTTTAGCAGTGCATCCATATCCAAGCTGAATTTCGGATCACTAAAACTGCCCTTGATGGCCAACGGGATCTCTACCCCTGCAAGATCATCCACCTCTTTGCCACCTTGGCCTTTCAATGTGTTCACTAATGCTGTGGAGAGTTTGTAATCCAAAGACTCCTCAATAATATTGGCATCCCCTTTTCCTGAAATGCGGATCAGCGGTGATGACATCAGTAAGTCAGGGTTATTTGCTACACCGTTAGCCACTGAAAAACTACCTGTTAAACTGGTAAAGTCAGTTTTCTTCGCTTCATTCTCAGTAGTTGATTCGCCTTTTAATTTTGCCTGTGCCGCACGAATCATTTGCGGAACGTTAACACCATGTACGGCACCATTATTAATGGCGAATTGGCCATTAGCATTGAGTTGTTTCTTAATGTTGTCAGGGATCAGGCTAGTGCCATTGCCTTTTATGCCGATGTCTGCCGTGCCGTCTAAGAGCTCAATCTCAGCCGCATCAGTTAATAGTGCGCGAATATTGATCGACTTAATTTGCGTGTCGAAGCTGTATTTCGCAACGCGGTTGCGACCATCAACCGTGGCATTGGCGTTCAGTGAACCATCGTACAGATCTGCCGACAGTTGCTTCATATTCATCACGCCATTTTTAAGTGCTATCACCATTTTCCAGTTCTTACTGGTCGTGCCGGCGGCTTTTATCTCGGCAATCGTCAACTCGAAATCCGCGTTTACAGCTTTCATGCCGGTTAAATCAGGTTCTGTTGCTGGGGTTGCATTAGCTGTGGTGGTGGCCTGCGGCTGTTCTGCGGTTGCTGTTTCAGCGGCGGGCAGCCACTTATCAACATCAATATCCCCTAACGCGAGTTTGGCGCTGATTGCCGGCACAGTTGCAGCATAATTCACATCTAATTTTCCGCTACCGGAAATATCATTCAGTTTGAGCTGTTTGATACTGGTGCTAGCAATGCTTTTACTGGTATCAACTTCGGCATCCAGGGTGATGCTGTTTTCAATTTTGCCAGTAGGTAATGACTCGCCTTTTGCCACGGTTGATAAAGATAACTCTTTCAACGAAAACAGCTTTAAGTCTTTGGCAATTTTAAGCTGACCATGACCTTCACTTTCAACTGACATCCCGTCTAGCGCTGCAGATAGGCGGTAATCCATGGCCGCAAATTTATCGAGGGTCAATTCGCCCAGCTTAAAGCGCTCGAGCGTGAAAGTGCTTTTAGCCCCTGTGCGCTGATCAATCACACGAATTTTGGCATCGGTAACGCTTACTCCGCCAATGCTGAGGTCATTTAAGCTGACGCTGTCATTAGTCGTTGCGCTTGCTACTTCAGCGGGCGCGGCGGCTTTTGTATCAGATTGACCGGTCAAGCCATCCAAACTGGTTTTTCCTTGCTTGTCGGTAATCAGATTGATGTGCAATCCGTCTAACACCAATTCCGAGATTTTAACTTGCTTACTAAAGAGTGGCATAAGCTCAACGTTGGCAACAATTGCATTAACTGCCGCAAACGTGGGTTCATTAAACGTACTGGGGTTACTCAGCGAAATACCGCCAGCAGTAATACCGATGGAAGGAAAGAAGGTCCAACCGAGGTCTTTGTCGATTTTGAATTGCCGTCCGGTTTGTTTTTCAACGGCGGCGACGATTTGGGGTTTGAAATCATTCGGGTCAAGTAACAGTGTAAGATAACCAACAACTATTACGACAACCGCCACTACCCCGAGGAGTATCCATTTTAATACTTTCATCAACGTATCCTTTTTACGTTATTGATTTATCCAGCTACGAAGACGATGGAATGGCTAAAGGATGAGTGCTGACCGCAACGCCATTCGCATCTGCATAAATCATCATACCTGGTTTAAGCTTAACATTTGCTAACTCAATTGTGACGGAAATCTCACCTAGATCGCGCTTTTCAGTCTTAATCGGCACGGTTCCAAGCGCTTTAACCCCTAATGGTAAGGTTGCAATCGTCCCAACATCGCGTACAGCGCCGTTGATGATGATGCCTTCCCAGCCATTGGCAACAGCAGATGCTGCGATCATGTCACCTAACAACGCTTGACTTAAATCGCCCCCCCCATCCACCACTAACACCTTTCCTTTACCGGGTTGTGCCAAACGCTGTTTCACTTTGGAGTTATCGCGATAGCAGCGAATAGTATCGATCTCGCCCCAAAATATTGCCTTGCCACCATAATTTTGCCATGCCAAAGCAATCAGATTTAATTGGTCAGCATGTTCATCAAACAGATCAGGTAATAAATCGAGCATGAAATATCTCCTTCGAGGTAGCTAATTTAGACCATAAGTTTGACATATCTTTCACATTTCAGTGGCGATAAAAAGTCTAAGTTCACATTGGCGTAAATTTATTGAGCATATATTAAAAAATAATATAAACTTAGGGCGTTACGTCATTCACAAGCTGACGTATTACGTAATTAATCCCCCTCATATTCAGCCAATTTACGTTGGGTTAAGAGAATACAATGAATAATGATCTTGATTTGCAAAGTGCTATTGCTGCACTTGACGAATACGGATATGACAAAAAGCTTTCGACGGATTTAGAGCAAGCGCGTAATAAGCCACAGATGATGCGTTATCTAAAATCTATGGATTACAGTATTCGTCGAATGAAAATATTGCAGGACGCAGTAAACTCTGTCGTTGAAGAGATGGAGCAAGACCTGTTAAAGCAAGAACAGGTACAAACGTTTAAAACCAAAGTGATCAATCTTTCACGAGAACTGAACCTTTCTTACGACGAAGTGTTGAGATTGATGACTGCAACAAAATAATCGCAAAGCGTTAATCAGTGTGTAGATGATTAGCGCCTTTTAATTTTTTGCGCTAACCCTCCATTTTTAATAGCAATTTTTCTTTACCCCATTCAGACAGGATGTCGGATATAAACTATGCTTAAGCATGCTCGTTCAGCGATAGTAAACTGGTGTAGGGAGTTATATGGAGAGATTGTTACTGCTAGTATTTGCCCTGCTGGGGCTAGTGCTGTTGGTGTTGGGCCAAACAAGAACCTCAATCTCTGAGTTTATTCCCGCTGAACGGACCTTCAAAATCGGTGTATCCATGACACCGCTATCTTCGCCGGTCATTATTGCAGACCGCTTAGGCTATTTTGCCGATGAAAAGCTTGAGGTATTGCTTGAGCCTTATAAAGGCGGCAATGCCTGTTTTGAGGCGCTTATACGTTTCGATGTAGATCTCGCCACGAGTTCCGACAGTGTCATGATGTTTAATAGTTTTAAGCGCAATGATTTCGTTGCCTTAGCCAGCATCGCACAATCCGATAATGACGTAAAAATCATGATGCGTGCTGATGGCGACATCGACAGCTTGGAGGATATTGCAGGAAAAAAAATAGCAATTGTGAAAGGAAGTGCGAGCGAGTACTTTTTTGACATGCTGATGATGCTTCATAACCTCCACACCACTACAGTCAACATTGATCTGCCCCCCAATGAACAAGGGGCCGCATTAATGGCGAGAGCTGTTGACGTTATATCGATATGGGAACCATATAGCTATCACCTGCAGCAAAACTATCCGGGACAAGTGAAGACGCTGGATACACAGGGATACTATACCTTGTCATTTAATCTGATTGCGCGAAAGCCAGATAATATGGAGTACCAAAAAGAGCATTTTCGCATCCTTAGAGCGTTGCAGCGTGCCATTGAGTATATACATAGTAACCCCCAACAAGCGCAGGTAATCATTGCTGAATATCTTAACGTTCCGAGGATGCAAGTTGCTGGACTATGGTCAGATTATTTATTTCGGCTATCTTTAGACAACACCTTAGTCAGCACCCTTAACGCGCAAGCAAGATGGGCTATTTATAAAGGATTTACCGAGCAAGAGGAGTTACCTGACTACCGACTCTATATCGACCCTTTGGCCCTCAATGAAGCGCTGTATAAACCTCTGGTGCGGACAAAATGAAACTCTCTAAGCGGCTAAAACTACTCGCCATTTTTTGCTTATTGTTGACGGTATTTCTAACCTTTGCCTTGGTTAGTCAACGAAGCGATATGATGCGCTCATATGAAAAAATCAATCAATTGATAGAGGTACAATTGAGCATCGATTTGGTACGTTCAAATCTGTGGTTATTGCAGCAGTTTCAAGATGCCAAAGCGATCAACGAAACCCGCGATTCACTGGCACGGTTATCTCGCATTACTAACATCACCTCAGAGTTAAAGCTGAATCAATACGAACTCCGGTTGTTACAGAACATTCAGCGTCATGAGCAAAATCTTGATACTCTGCTTGGGCTGACAGAAAGAAATCTTAAAAACATTGCCAATAGCAATGAACCGCTTACCAGTAACGCCACCCTTACCGCTCGCTATAACATGATTATTCAATCACTCAGTGAAGACTCGTTAAGGTTTCAACAGATCACCATTCGCAACTCACAGCAATCTGAAAAGCAACACCTCTATATTAATGCCGCGTTGGTACTCGCGATCGCGATTTTAGTGTCGATTTTCAGTATTCAAACTTTGACCAGTTTTAAACGTAAGTTTTACACGCTGATGCAGGGTATTGACGCATTGGCCAAAGGCGATCTCAGCAGCAAAGTCACTATGAGCCCTGGCGATGAGTTTGCTGAACTCGGCGACGCATTCAACGAAATGAAGAGTGATCTCACCCAAACTATGCAACGTCGAGATGAGCTGCAACAAGAGGTTCAGCGCCAAACTGAACAATTACTTCAGCAACAAGAAAAGTTACGCCAAATGGCGGAATACGATGATTTAACCGGGGTCTACAATCGCGGCGCTGCACAAAACTATATCTCGCTTTCCTTAGAACGCTGTAAACGTGAGGGATTACAAGCTGCCTTACTCTTCATCGACCTTGATAAATTTAAGCCCATCAACGATCAGTATGGCCATAAGGTGGGCGACTTTGTGCTAAAAGCCATAGCCGAACGCTTAAAAGAGAAACTTCGTGCCTCAGATATTATTGCTCGTATTGGTGGCGATGAATTTATTATTTGGCTGGATCCCATTAAAGATCGACAGCAATTAGAAAGCGTTAAATTAAAACTGGATAATATCGGCAATGGCATATTTGTTGATGAAATTAACGGCATGTTGGACGTTGGCTTGAGTATCGGTTTTAGTATATTCCCTAATGATGGCGAAACCATCACTGCACTCATTGGTCACGCCGACCAAAAGATGTATCTCAACAAAAAACAGCGAAAAGACACCCAATTACTTGATGCTGACAGCATACCTGTTCAAGCTATCCCATCAACTCAAACGCCAGAGAAAACGCCATTTGTGTTTGTAGATTTTCGCCCGGATAAGTAGCAAAAAAACGATGAGAGCAAGATAGATACTTGGTTCAATAACCTCTGATTTAACCGACCAATAATAATGCACGCCGGCGAATAAGGTAGCGCAATAAACCAAATTATGCAGTTGTTGCCACCGTTTGCCCATCTTGCGTCTAATTGCGCTGATTGAGGTTATCGCCAGCGCAAACAGCACCAGCCACACTGACATCCCTAGCACCAGATAAGGGCGCTTAACTATCTCATCGAGTACTAAACGCCAAGCAAAGAGTAAATCAAAACTGATATAAGCCAGCAAATGACAACAGGCATAAGTAAAAGCCCATAATCCTAGCGGGCGCCTAAGTTGCAGTAATTGCCCTTGTTTTAAAACTCTAACCAGAGGTGTGACCAACAAACTGAGCAACAATAGATTCAGTGCACCTTTGCCTAAAAAATGAATAATATATTGCACCGGATCGCCACCGGCTTGACCACTCTGCACCCTCAAATAGAGCCAAATCAATGGCAATAACGCACAGATATGCACCACCGCGCGAAACGCACCAGCCATACGCAAGCTAATCCGCATTAAAAATAGGTCCTTAAATCCATACCAGTGTAAAGGTTTGCCACTTGTTCAGCGTAGCCATTAAACAACTGCGTATCGATGCGCTCGGCTGCTAACATGCCGCCTGGACCAATACGGCGTTCAGACGCTTGAGACCATCGAGGATGATCCACTTGTGGATTCACGTTGGCAAAAAAACCATATTCATTCGGTGCCAGTTGATTCCAACTGGTTGGGGGCTGTTTATCAAGCAAACGGATATTCACAATTGATTTAATGCTTTTAAAACCATACTTCCATGGCAACACGATCCTTACAGGTGCGCCACTTTGGGGCGTCAGGGTTTGGTCATATAGTCCAACCGCAACGAATGCCAAGTCATTCATCGCTTCATCTAAGCGTAATCCCTCAACATAAGGGTAATGAATGCCACCGCCCATTAATCGATTACGTTGTCCGGGCATCTGC
This sequence comes from Shewanella avicenniae, assembly GCF_017354945.1. Lineage (NCBI taxonomy): Bacteria > Pseudomonadati > Pseudomonadota > Gammaproteobacteria > Alteromonadales > Shewanellaceae > Shewanella > Shewanella avicenniae. Next base: position 2,032,335 of record NZ_CP071503.1, read on the forward strand.
TCAGGATCAAATAAAGTTTCGAATGCCACATATTTGGCCGATGGCTGCACGCCAGCAAGCTTTAACAATGATGCCAAAGGAAACCCTATCCACGGGATCACCATCGACCAAGCTTCAACGCAGCGAAATCGATAAGTCCGTTGTTCTAGAGGCAATTTACTAAACAGAGCTTGGTAATCGAGTTGCAGTGGTTTATCCACTAAGCCGGAAATGTTTAATTGCCAGGGATTAACTTTAAAGCCTTGCGCGTTGACATAGGGATCTTGTTTGCCAGTGCCAAACTCATAAAAATTATTGTGGCGAATCACCTTGCTGTAAGGTGTCTTTTCATCCGTTGCTTGGAACTGAGTGTTGTTAGCAAACTGCAATGTGCTGGTGACAAAATCCGGCTGACCTTCGCCGCCAAACAAATCAAATATCCCAGCTTGCACATAACCCGGCAAACTGGCGGCGATACTGCCAAGTCCAAGTGATTTGATGATTTTGCGGCGTGAGGAGAATACCGACTGAGGCGTAACCTCATTGTCAGCAATCTCCCAACTAGGACGTTTACTGATCCCCTTGATAAATTTTCCGCGCGTCATAAAGGTTCCCTCGTTAATAAACCGGCTGATATTAGTACGCTGTATGTCTTGGCATAGCTCAACGCTTTACATTTATAACGACAGTTGAACAAGCCTCAGTCAACCAGTGCATTTTTGCTTGTCACAGCTTGCAACCATAAGATCATCATGCCAATCTGACAACGCAATAATTTCAAAGGATCTTCCCATGGACTTGGCCGCTACACTTCCCCTGCCGTATCTCATTATTTCAGTCGCTTCAGTTGCCGTAATTCTTACAGCACTGGTGAGTTATTTTATTTTTCGCGCCAAACTCGCACGTCAGCAACAGCAAGCGCTACAACATGACTCTGAACAACAGGCAGAGTTTCAATCGCGAGCGACGTTGTTGCAAGACAAGCTTGAAGAAAAAGTCAGCCAACTTGGCAAAGCTGAAGCGCAAGCGGAACGGGTGCCACCGCTAGAATTGCAGCTTGCTGAACTACAACGCCGGTTAATGGAAGCGCAGTTAAATCTGTCCAAATCCAATGCGATGCAACAAAGTCTAGCATCGCGCTTTGAGGTTGAGCGTCAAGCGCTCAATGAAAAAGTTGAACTGCTAGAAGACAGCGAACAGCGGCTGCAAACGCAATTTGAGAATCTCGCCAACAAAATTTTTGAAGATAAGACCGCTAAAATGCGCACGGCTAATTCCGAACAGTTAACCGGTATTCTTGGGCCATTCAAACAGCAGTTGGAAGGTTTTCGTCAGCAAGTTAACGAATCTTATGCCAAAGAGCAGCAAGAGCGGTTTTCACTTAAACATCAACTCGAACAACTGCAGCAACTCAATAAACAGATGAGCGAAGATGCGGTAAATCTCACTAAGGCGCTTAAAGGTGATAATAAAGCCCAAGGCAATTGGGGCGAAGTGATTCTTGACCGAGTTCTAAGCGAAAGCGGCCTGCGTCTTGGCCATGAATATGACGTGCAACAAGATTTGCAAAACGATGGTGGCAAACATTTTAAGCCGGATGTCATTGTGCATTTGCCTGACGATAAAGATGTGATTATCGATTCAAAAGTGTCACTGGTGGCCTACGAACAATATTTTAATGCTGATACCGATGAACAACGGATTGAAGCGCTCAAGCAACACATAGCATCGGTACGGCAGCATATTAAAGGGCTTGGCCAAAAAGATTATCAAAAACTTCACGGCGTTAGGAGCCTTGATTATGTGCTGATGTTCGTGCCAGTTGAACCCGCATTTTTACTCGCCCTAGAGCGCGACCCACAATTGGTCAGTTACGCCCTTGAAAACAACATCATGTTGGTTAGCCCAACCAATTTGCTGGTGGCGCTGCGGACGATTAGCAACATCTGGCGTTATGAATATCAAAATCAAAACGCGCAACAGATCGCCCATCAGGCAGGCCGAATCTACGACAAAGTGGTCAATTTTGTTGAGGACATGGAAAAACTTGGCCGCGCGTTGGAAACCGCAGACCGCAGTTACGCCAGCGCCATGAACAAATTAGCCAGCGGCAAAGGTAACCTTATTCGTCAAGCGCATCAACTTCATCAAATGGGTGGTGACAAGAGCAAAAATTTAGATCCCAAACTACTAGATAAAGCGCTAGATGATAGTCATGATGTAAGCGATGACGCTGATGAGAACGAGATCAGCAATGTCAGCAATCTTCGCCAAAATTAACGATAAAGCACGGTTCAAAAGATGGAAATTGTAGTATCTCGTAAACAGACGTTAATCCATTTGGCTATCAGTGGTGTGTTACTCAGCTGCAGTGCTCTTGTAGCCAATGAGGTAAACGCCACTGACTACACAGCGCAGCGAAAACTGTATCTGCAAGCACGTGAAGCGCAACAAAAAAACAAGTCAGAACAATATCAGCAGCTCAGACAGCAGCTGAACGGTTACCCGCTGACGCTTTATCTTGATTTTCACGATGAACAGGATGAGTTACTGAAGCTCAAAGGTGATAAAGCCGTCACCGAACTTGCCAATTACGCTGGGTCGCCTTTGTACGGCACGCTCAAGCATCGCTATTTAGAAAATGCCGCGGATAAACGACGTTGGCAAGATTTCTTAGCCATCAGTCCCACAGCGCCACGCTCGGACAACTTAGAATGCGCCTTTTATGTTGCCAAATTTCAAACAGGACAACTGGATGAAGCATGGAAAGGCGCGCGAGCATTGTGGTTGAGTGGACAATCGCAACCTAAAGCATGCGACCCACTATTTGATGCTTGGTCGAAGGCCGGATTACGCACCGATGAGATGATTTGGCAGCGAATCATTTTAAGTTTCGACAACGGTCAAAGCCGTTTATTAAGCTACCTCGTACAACATGCGGGTAGCTATAAACTCTCGGCAGAGTTGCTTTACAAGGTGTATAGCGACCCTCGCGAACTGCGTCACATTGCCAAATTTGATAAGCCTAATTCAGTTTATGCCGACATAGTGCGCGGTGGCTTAATGCGCTTAGCAGTAAAAGATCTGACATTGGCCACCAATTTGTTCGATCGTTACCGTGACGCGGGACGCTTTAATGCAGCGCAACAAGCCGAACTGCAACATTTCTTACTTTACCGCTCATTGCTAAACCGAGAAGGAAAGCTTGAGCAATATGTTGACGAACGTCTCGCTAAACAACCTGACGATGTGCTGATTGCCATGCGGATTCGCTGGGCTCTGGCGGATAACAATCTTGCAATCGTGAAGCAATTTCTACCGTTGTTAACTGCTGAAGAACAAGCTGACTCACGCTGGTTGTACTGGCGCGTCAAGCTGGGCTTGGCCAAAGACGCAGATGCCAAGCAACTGTTGCAGACTCGCAATTTTTACGGTTTTACCGCGGCCTTTGAGCAAGGTGTGGCGCCACAACTGCAGCCACAGGCGGTTGCCGACATTGAACCCGATTCTCCGCTATTGGCTGATGCGGGATTGCTGCGTGTAATTGAATTAATCGCCATTGATAAAACGATTGATGCCAAACTTGAGTGGCGCGAATTAATGCAACGTCACAGTGCTGAAGAGCAAATTCGCTATGGTGGTTATGCGTTAAAACAAGGTTGGTACGATCTCAGCGTGGATAGCAGTATCAGCGCCAAAGCTTGGGATTATTTGGCATTGCGTTTCCCCGAAGTGCAAACCACCCTGTACGACAAATACTCTAAGCAATTTAATGCCGACAAATATCAATTAATGTCGATCGCTCGGCGTGAAAGTGCATTTTATCCGTATGCTACATCAGGTGCGGGCGCGCGCGGTTTTATGCAGTTGATGCCCGACACCGCCAAACGCACCGCGCAACGTTATAAATTAACCTATAACGGTACTCGCAGCCTGTATGAGCCAGAGATTAATATCCCGCTCGGCAGTGCCTATTTTGGCGGTTTGCTGAAGCAATTTGATGGCAACCGGGTGTTAGCCACAGCGGCCTACAACGCAGGGCCATATCGCATTAAACAATGGCTGAAAAAGAGTGCGGGTAAGTTGGATGTAATGGCGTTTATCGAATCCATCCCCTATCGTGAAACCCGTGAATATGTTCAAGGGGTGTTCTCTTATCGCATGATTTACGAGCAGCAACAGCAACTTAATAAGCCATTCTTTACCGAAAAAGAATATAAAAACACCTATTAATTCGAGGGTTCAATAGCGGCTTGATGGATGCTGGCCGCTATTGATGAATCGATTCGGCAAGCTTACTCAATAACAATAACGATGCGCTGTAATAGTCGTCTTGCGCCGTCAGCTGGCTATTTACCGATTTGCCGTTGACTACCGAGCGGATGGCCAAAATACCCTGCGATGCTGCATACGGTGCAACTTCACTGCTATTGACATCAATCCACGCTGGTGGATTATTGCCGCCTGCTTGCCAAAATAGCTTTATCGAGTTTAACCCAGGATCTTGGGCGAGATTGGCCCAGCTAAAATACAGTGCGATACGAATAGCGTCGAAACTGAAGCGCGCTGGCCAATTGGGTGATGGATGCAGCTCGCCAGAACTACTTATCCTAATCCAATCGGCCGGTAACTGCGCATCACCAAACTTGGCTTTGGCTAATAATTGTTGACCGCTATCAGCCAGCTGCTGCCATTTAACTTGGTTATCTTCGCGGGCGAAATCGATGATCGCTGGCATGACCCAATAAGACAGATTGATATCAATGTAACCATTGCCCGTAAACCCATTCACCCCTGGCAACAATACGCTATAGCCGGCATATTCCAGCACCATATTATCAAGCACGGCATTGCGAATGCGCCGAGACGCATTGAGATAGTTGCTGTTATTCCACTTCTTGCCGCCTTGCAGCAACGCCCATGCTATCAGTATATCGCCGTCCGACGCATTGTTACTGTCTGCAATATGTGGCCGAGCATTAGGATCAAATTTCCATGAAAACAAGGGTAAGTCTTGACGTCCAAGCGTTTTTCGCGCCCAGTGCCACATTGCCTTGAAATGTTCGGCATCATCGTTGGCTACGGCAAGCAACATGCCATAGCCCTGCCCCTCAGAATGGCTAATACCCGCATTACCAGTGTCAATCACACGACCTTCATCGGTAATAAAACGGCTTTTGTATTGTTGCCAATCATCTTGGGCTAACACTTGGGTTGTCAATAACAGTCCAAGCATGATGCCAAACATTCGAATCATGCGTTCTCCTGATTTTTATATTCAAAAATCATTGGGTTGCCTGACTGCATAAATATGACTCTAGCACTGTCTTCGCCACCTTGCTGCGCTAAAATGGTGCTGTAAAAACCTTCCAACACCATGCTCAACGACGCATAAGCATGCGAATCATAACGCCCATAAGGCACGGGGCAATGATGATGCTCAAGATAGAGTCGCTCTTGCTTCAGGCTAATTTCAACGTATCCCCAGTCCAACTGAAACCAGAATTCATTGAGTTGTTTGGTTAACGCCGCCAGTGAGGGCTGCACATCCAAGCTAAACGATTCGGCCATCTGTTGCCCAGTACGATGCAATATCGACTGTTTAAGCGCGGGTTCTAGGGTGGCTAATGCATTGGCCAACGAATCGACAACTAAGCGCCACTGTTTAGTACAATGTTGTTGTTCTAGATAACGCAATGATTGCGCCGAAGCATTACTCACTTTTCACTCCCAATAGATACTTCAAATACAGTGAGGCGGAGGTTTCTTGATAATTACCAAAGTTATCGAAGCCCACTTTACCACCTAAGGTAAACGATGGGGAAAACTCGTACTCACCTTGCGCGTTAAGACTCATACCAAAACCCGTTTTACTGTTGGCTGAGTACACAGACTCTTCAATTAAATTCAATTGCGCCATCAAGTTAGCCAAACCTTGTAACACAGGCTCATTAGGGAAGTAGTCACTGCGTTCTTCGGTAAAGCTTTGGAAACCAGGCGCAAAGTTAATGGCAAAGTTATATTTCTCATGCTTCTCCGAGTACTTGATCGGAAACGCGATTGATACGAAATCTTGCGGACTGAAATAGCCACCATGACCAAAGCTGTAATGGCCTAAGTTTTTATCAAACACTTGAAACGACACATGAACACCGGTTTGCAGTTCACGCTCTTTGTCGTTGATTGGGCGCAAATAGCCACCTAAGGCAATATCAAAGGCGGTATTACTATCGACATGGCTACCTTTATAGAGGTAACCGCCTAAATTGCCGTACATGCCCAGTTCACCGTCGTCAAAGCCAATACCCGCTTTCAAGCCGGTTTTAGTGACGCCGCCCCAAGTTTCACCGCTCATCGGATCCACTGTACCGGCATAACTTAATACGCTGTCTTTCACCGCGCGGCGTTCAATCCCCAATTCCAAGCGTGTGGTGTTGTTTAACTGTGGCGTCCAACTGAATCCACCCACCAAATTGGTTTTCTCAAACCCAAGCGGGGTCACACCAATATCGGCGGCCAGAAAATCGTTACTGTAAGCAAAGTTAAGTTCAATGCCCGCATCACTTTGCGCCGGTGGATTTTGCGCAAGATAGGTCACGCTATTCAGTGCCGACCGCATAGAGCCAACAAGCGATTCGAGTTGTTCGCGGCTCGCTAAAAATGCTTGCAATGAGGTAGACGACAGCGCGTTTTGAGTATCTGCGACATAACCATCGATAAAGTCATCGAAGATTGCCAGTTGATCTGGATTTAACCCGTCAATGTTAAGCCCAATCGCTTGCAGCAAATCCTGTTGTGTTGCTAACGCGAAAGTACGTTGAGCCCGCTCTGCATTGAGCTGATATTGGGCTAACTGCAATGGCGAAATTTCCGGGATCGACAGCGCAGCTTGATACAAGGTCTGCGCTTCATTGTAGTTGTAGGCCGCCGCCTCAATGGCGTCGAGCACTGTTGGCAGACGATCGAGGTCATCGCTCAAGGTTTGAGAACCTTCAGCCACAACACCTGTGCCAAAACGGTTGAAACCAGACGATAAGGTGCCGCCATTCAAATAGGTTGGCGTGACCGTGAATTTCATTCGGCCGTTGCCAACCTGAAAATCCATCGATGATGGCGCGCTGACCATCGCCATTTCACCGAGTCCACTCTCACCATTACGCGTTTTAAACTCCATACCTGTGTTTAAGGTCGCGGCGTTGTCATGTTTGATTTCGGCAATCATGGCATCAATTTGTTGCGCTAATGAAGGCTGCCCAGCAACTGCCTTACCATCCCAATTAGCCAATTCAGTTTCTGGCGAACCACTGCCTGGTAGCCACTGTGGCCGTCGCCATGGATTATCACCTCCGTCTTGTTTCGCTGCTTGAGCAGCGCGAGGTGCAAAAGGATTATCAAAGCCTGGATTGCTACCACTGGCCATTAACCACGGCTGTTGCGGTTCATCTTGGAACAACTGCTGCCGTGATTGATACAACAGATTGATTGCACGACGGCTATTACCATCAGCCCGCGCAACTTTAGCAGCCAACAATAACATTTCTGGCTCTTTAGCTTTATCGCCATTCAAACCACGCAAGATCTCTTCCGCTTGTTTCAGTTCGTTAACGGCAATTGCCGTTTCTACTGCACCTTTAATCGCATCATCACTGTTAGGGTTGTGTTCCATCGTGTAGCGGTAAATCTGCAGTGATTTCTTGCCCTTATCACCGGATAGATAGAGCCGAGCCATAGCCAGCAGTAGGCTTTCATCATTCGGCGCTACACGTAGCCGTTGGGCTAAGAGGTCATAGGCTTCTGCAAAATTGTCTTTCAAGCGCAGCTTGTCAGCTTTTGCCACGGTAATGGCATTGCGGATTTTCTCAATGTCTTGCCAATCTGCTGGCGCAAGATCACGCCGTTGTGTTAATCGTGTCAGCAGTGATTCGGCTTCTTCGTCAGCCCCAGCTTTGATCATCACCAAAATTTGTTGCAGGTAATCACCCACCGCGGCTGTAGGCTCGTGCTGGTTATGTTGACGGATTAACAGCAGTGCCATGCCTGGCTCGCCATTTTCAAACAGCACTGACGCAACCTCACCCACCCCAGCGGCTGTACGCGGTGGATGATTATAGAGGTCCAGCATCAGTTGGCGGCTGCCTTCGCGATCGCCCACCGTCTGACGTCGTTCAATCTCTGCCAGTCGGGCGCGTAAGGTTAAGCTTTCCATCAAGCTTGATTCCGCCTCGTTACGGCTGGCGGCAGGGATCTCTTGCAAATACTTAATGGCTTCATCCCAACGTTGCTGGTCTTTGGCAAACAAGGCTGCAACATAGCGATCATCGTGACTGCCGTATTGGTCTATGCCACGGTTGATGAGTAGTTTTGCCGCCAAACCGCGATTGGTCTTATTCAACAAGCGTGCTAAGTCCAAGCGAACCCAAGGGTTTTCGGGGGCTAACGATGAAGCCTGGCGTAATGTTGCTTCAGCAAGCACGTCCGGTTCAACGGCGGCTCGGTCGCGTAACACCATCGCTTGACTCGAAGCCAAATCACCTAATTGGCTTTGTGCTGATTCGGGAAGATCGCCCGCAAGGCTGGAAGCTTCCGTCCAACGCTGTTGTTGACGCAATACATCAACCAAACCGATCCGTGCCTGCATATCTTTGCTGTTTTGCTGTAACAGTTTGCGATAAACCACTTCGGCATCATCTAAGTGCTTCTGTTGCTGCAAAATGGCACCTTGCAGCAGCTTAGCGTCGTGCGCTTGCTTGTTATTTTGCTGCGCCAGCGGTTCTAACGCGGCTAATGCTTCATCTAACTTTCCGGCTTTTTCCAGTGCGCGGGCATTGGCCAATTCACTATAGAACGCGGCGCTTTGATAAGCATCACGCCACTGTTCTTGTTTGTTTGGTGCCAACTTCATCGCTTGAGAAAGTTGCTCTTCTGCTTCAGTAAATTGATTACGTTTTAAGGAGATAAGCCCAAGGCCAGCAATCGAATCTGCATCTCGCTTATCAATTGCTAACGCCGCCTTAAATGAGGTTGCAGCATTCGAATAGTTGCCCGCGGCGTATTCGCGGTAGCCAACAGCGCGATACCGCGCCGCTTGTTGCGTAGGTGTCAGCGTAGTTTTCTGCTTGTAATAATCCGCAATAGCGCTGTCATTGCTATGACGCGCTAAATAGGCATCGTATAGCGCTTTATCATCGGCTGTCGCCGCAAGCCACAACAGTGCATTACGCAGCGACTTGTCGGCTTCCGCATCTTGGTCAGCGTAATTCGCCAATAACTTAATCCCAGCTCTGCGACTTGGTTCCCGATAGGTCAAAACCTGGGCATAAGCGATCGCAACGCGGCTGTTGCTAGGCTGTGCCTTGGCCAATTTTTCCAGCCCCGACTTGGCCGTCGCCCAACCGTTTTTAGTGGCCGATAATGTTTGGTAATACTCGATTGCAAGACTTACGGGCGGTTCATCACCGCTGAATAAGGTGTTGTATTTGGCGATGGCTTCATCGTATTGGCCGTTGGCGGATAACAGGCGCGCTTCTTTTAACGCGCTATTATCGACGTTTGCCGCCTGTGCAATATTCAACTCTTGTAAGCGGTTATCGTTCGGTGAAATGGTACGAATTTGCTGAGCTAACCGTTGAGCTTCGGTCGCGTCACCTTCTTGCAAGGCGATCAGTGCCAACCGATACAAAGCTTCAGTATTCGCGGGCGAAGAAATCAACACACGGTTCAGTGCGTCTTTTGCTAAATCTTGGCGTTGTTTGCCTTGCCAAAATTCAGCTTGTTGAAATAACGCCTGAATTTCAGGCGTTTCTGCCGTCACAGTCTCTGCTGCGATGGCATATTGAATAGACGCGGCAAGCGTCGATACTGTAAAAGTAAGGAGGACGAGTTTATTCATAATCTTGTTTTTCCGCCTTGTGTTGTAAACGCTGTTGCGCATGACGATGCAAAATCGGGTAAATCAAAGTCGCCGTTAATAAAATGCCACCTAACATCAGCACCAGTAATAACAGCACATGTTGTCCAAAATACCAGCGTAGGCTCATATCCCAGGTCATTTCACCACTACCGTTTAGTGCACCCACACGAAATGCTTTTAACTGATGCGCGTTGAATACTAATAGATCGCCTTTGGCATTCTTTGCGGCTTGCGGCAGCGCGAGATCCCCAACGAGCGTAGGCAAGTTAGCGGTTTCAGTGTCGGTCGCCGCCACCACAACACGCGTTTTGTTTAACGGCGACAAGAAACTCGCGATACCGGAAAACTGCTCTTGACCATCGAGTTGGCGTTTTGCGGATTTTTCTTGGCGGCTCCAATCACCCGACACAATGGTGCGCCAAGTGTTGCTGAGGCTCGATTGCGCCAGCGACAACTTACCGTTGCTAACTTCAAAGGGCGAACTGGCGAATACTGGCGCAATTTTGCCAGTTTCGCCCACCACCAATACATCTTTGTCAACGGCGCTGTTAGTGATGTTAACGCCCTGCTGCACCGTGACTTTGTACGCTGGTAAACCAGTGGACCGTCCCATGCGCGCCATCAGCTCAAGAAACGCTTGTACTTCATTTAAGGTTGGACGGGATGGCAACACCACCAAAGTGTCGGCTAAGTCAGCCATGCGGGTGAACGGGAAACCTGAGCTGACGAAGTAAGAGAGATTCGGCAATGCAGTAAAGTGTTCAGAGCCGGAAAAGTCGATTGTCGATGTCGGCAATACTCGGCTAACAATGTTGCTGCCCAAGGCTTGCTGACAATCGCTATCAGGATGAACTCGCAGATCAAAGTAGAATTCCAGTTTGTTTTCGCCATAGAGCAAGTATGGTGGGATCTCTAACACCGCACGTTGCTGACGAATGTCGTTGCCAAACAAGTGCATAATCGACGCCCACACGCCCACGCTATTGACAGGCAATGAAGTCAAATACTTACCATTTAAGGTGACACTTAACTTGGAGCGGCGTTCATCGAGCCAATCGCCCTCTGGAAACAGATACTGCACTTCCATCTTCATTGGCTTATTGCGCCAGCGAAAGATATCTGGAGGCGCGCGAAAGTTGACTTCGTTAGTCCCGTGATAGATCCCTTTGGCGATTAAGGCCGATTCATGGGTTAAATCGCCCAACCGTACCGGTTTATCAGTCGCCACCCAATTAGGGGCGTCATGGGGTTTGCGCTCGGCTATTTGGATCAGTTTCGCGGGTTGCTGTTCGCCAACCATCGCCGCACCGCTCACCAAGTAATTGGCCGCTTGTTTAACCTCTAAGCCAGAGCGCCCCATGACTAACAACACTTTGTATAACGGCGACAAGGGGTTATTGATGATGCGGATTTCTGGCCCCGTGACCTCAGGCAAACTGATGCCAGCGAGGTTATTGCCGACAACAAACGCAATGGCGTTTTGCTCAGGCAAGCTGCTATTGACCACTGGAAAATCCACCTTTCGAAAGCGCGCTAAACTGCCAAAATAAGAGGCAACCACAGCACTACTCTCGTAAATCTTTTCAGATGCATCATCGGCAATAATCATCGGGATCGACACTTCACGCATCATGCCCGCATCAAAAAAAGGCTCTGGAAAATCGGCTAAATTATTGGGTCGGGATAAACGTAATAACTGCAGTTGAATGCTGGAGTTATTATCAATGATTACCTCGTTACGTTTTTGCGCAGTCACATCTTCTGAGTTACAGGTAAGAAACTCCTGCCCCACAATGCGAAAGGTTAAGTCGTTTTCGCTGACAATTAAGGCAGGCTGTAGCGTAATATCGCTGGTGAAACCATCGGCGCTGAACGTGTCCAGTTCGATGTTTTGCAGATGCTGACCATTGAGGCTTACCTCAAGATAGCTGTCTTTTGGAAACTGTGATTGTGGATAGCTGATCGACAGTTTTAACGATGCCGCGGCAGCAACTTCATCTTTACGAATGGAGAAGTGCACTCCAATATCGTTGCCATTGCCGCTGACGGAAATCGGGCCAAAGAAGCCCGCATCACTAAAACTGATGGTTTGATCGAACTGCCCCTCTTCCGCCCAAGCGCGGTTAGCCACAATCGCCACCCCTAAGCCGATAATGGTGACCAAAACGATCCGGAATTTCCAACTGCCAAACAAGCTGCGTCGCCAACGTAACCAACCAGAGTTGCTGGCCGCTTCAGGTGAAAACAAGCCCATTACGGCGCGTAACACGCCACCAAATGATTTAAACGGATTGTCGGCAGGATGCTCGTGATCCGGTACCCAAGCATCGGCGCGCCCCATCACCACATTGACCAGTTTTTTACGTTGACGGATGGGCAAATCACGGAAATGAAAGCGAAGGTATTGATTGTCTGACGTTACCGTACTGACGGGGAATAACAGTGCTTTCCCATCAAAGTTGATCTCCACCTCTTCTACCATAGTGTCTTGAATCGCTGCGCCCAACGGATTTTTCAGACGCATACCGCCCATCGACAGATCATAGGTTTCTGAACGTAAGGTTCTGCCATTTGATAGATACAACACCGCTGGCAGTGAAATATCGACCCGCACCGTGTTACGGATCTGCTTCGCTTCACGGGCAACTGCCACCGCAGCCAGCAGTATGATGACGTTCAATCCAGCCCATACGAGGTTTAGGCCCAGAACGAATGGTTGAATGGCAAAATCTTCGTTAAATACCATGCGCACTGCGCCCCAAGTGATCCCTGCTATCAGCAAGGCTAAGGTCACCAGATGTGGACGCACGGCTTCGTAGTCAAAGTAGCCATCGCGCAACAGCCCGCCCTTTTCGGTCACGTTAAATTTACCCTTAGACGGGTCCCACAGAGAGGCCAAAGTCGGACGGATCAACGCGAACGCCAGTACTGTTTCATAGATTTCACCCCAGAAACTGTAACGATGCCGGCCTTGTAAAATAGAGTTGGTGTATAGTGCATGGAACAGGTGCGGTAGAGCATATGCCAGCAATAACTCTGGCGATGCGGCAATAATATTGAGGCCAAACAGCAAATATGCCAAAGGCGCAGTGATAAACACAAAGCGCGGTAACGGAAACTGAAAGTGGAGCATCGCGTTTAAATAACACAACCGCTGTCCGAGCTTTAAGCCTTTACCAAAGAGCGGATTATCGACGCGGAAGATCTGACACATGCCCCGCGCCCAGCGTGCACGTTGGCCAATATGCAGTGACAGGCGTTCAGTCGCTAACCCCGCTGCTAGTGGAATAGCTAAAAATGCAGTATCCCAGCCCATGCGTTGCAGTTTAAGCGCGGTATGTGCGTCTTCCGTTACTGTTTCAACCGCGAAGCCATTGGTTTCGTCTAACGCTTTGCGACGGATAACCGCACATGACCCACAGAAAAACGCCGCATTCCAAAAATCGTTCCCCTTTTGTACTGGACCATAAAACAGTTCGCCCTCGCCCGGCATATCGATAGAGGTATGCAAGTTGCGTTCAAACGGATCCGGTGAATAAAAGTGGTGCGGAGTCTGCAACAAGGCCAAATTGGGTTCTTTGATAAAGGCACCTACGGTCGCTTGCAAAAACATGCGAGTAGCTACGTGGTCACAATCGAAAATGCAGATCAGTTCGCCTTTGGTCACCTTCATCGCATTGTTAAGGTTACCGGCCTTTGCGTGTTTGTTATCATTTCGAGTGATATAACCCACGCCAGCGGCAGACGCGAACGCGCCGAATTCAGGTCGGCGACCATCATCAAGCAAATAGACTCGCAATTTGTCTTTCGGATAATCGAGATTAAGTGCCGCAAGCACAGTATCTTGAACAATCGCGAGGCTTTCGTTGTAGGTAGGAACATATACGTCAACCGTTGGCCACAAGCGGGTATCTTCCGGCAATGGCACAATTTTGCGATCCAGCGGCCACACGGTTTGAATAAAACCCAATACCAAGATTATCCAAGCATAAACTTCGGCGAGCAGCAGCCCTATGCCAAGAATTGTCTCTAGCGGCGTGCTATAAACGAGGGTGTCGGTGGCGCGCCATGCCAAATAGCGGGTAGAGATCACCACGCTCATCATCAGCAACACTAAGCGTGCCCAAGGCGTTTGAATGCGGCCAACAATTAGGCTTAAGATGACCCCTGAAACACCAAATAGCACTTGGTTTTCAACATCTAAAGGTGTGGCGATAATAAGCAAAACGATACACGCTAGCGCTAACATCGCGACGACATTCAGCACCTTCATTATGGTAAAGGTGTTCTTTTGTTGTTCCATTGAATTATCTCTATCTCAGGGAGAATTTCATCGAATCGTGGCCGTATGCTTCGGGTAGCATCCTGCTGATACTGCGTGCGATATCTTCCAGATCTTGAATCACGGCTGAGGTAGGGGCGTACTCAAAAACTGACTGTAGCGATGCGGTCGCTTCTGGCACCACTTCATCGCGATGAACACGGCCCAGCAACGCCGACCCAAGCCGGTTTTCAAAAAATTCAACACAATCGCGGTTTAGACGACTGCGGATATAAACTTGGTTAATGATGTAAAGCGCACGCTTGCTGGCCTCTACGCCGAGGTAATGATCTTGTTCCACCAGCGGCATCGTGGCGGCGGAGCAACCATCAGCCATCAACACGACGACGGGCATACCATCCATTCTTTTCACCGCATCAAGCCCTGAGCTTGGGCCTGCCGGTAAGTCCACCAGCGTAATACAGCCAGGTTGATGCAGCAATGAACCTAAACGATGAGCGAGAAAATCGGGCTCTTGGCGTAATAAGGTATTAAAACCTTCGCGTTGCGCTTTAGTGGCTTGGCCATAAGGCAGCAAGCCAACGCCACTCGGGGTTTCAATAATGTGTTCACGCCAATCACTGTTGTGTTGTGCTTGAGCAACCACACCTCGGTGTTCAGCCACAGACAGCCCCATGTGAAGCCGCAGCGAATTTTGTACGTCGAGATCCAACACCACAACTTGGTGACCTAAACGTTGCAGCGCGAATGCTAGATTGGCAGTAAGCGAAGTACGACCGACACCGCCTTTGGGTGAGGTTAAGTAAACGAGGTTCATTTGCTGACCTTCTTCAGAATGCTACTGAGATCTGTCGCCTTGTCTGATGCTACCGATGTTGATTGCGCCTCAGCAAGGGGCTCTGCAATGTCCGCTGCTGGTGACACTTGTGGTGCAACACGGTTAGGCGCAGGTGCAGCGGCAGGCGTTGTCATCGACGCTTGCGAAGCGCGCGCGGAGACTTGGCTTTGATGCAGTGTATCGCGTCGATGTAATAGCTCATTAAGTAATGGCCAAGCCGACGTCACCACAACGCTTTTATCACTAAACGTTTGAAACTCCAGCTCTCCTTGCCCTACTTTCGACTTCAATGCGTCGATATCATCATAGCTATTCATTTGATCAATACACCTCAAACCTACTTACAACACCGAGTCTTACAACTTGATCTAAATCACACAAAAATTTCACAAAACAGAGTGTGTCAAAATTCTGACGCCCAGTAAAGCGAAAGGTATAATATTTGTTTTTGACTGTAAACCTATATTTTAAAACCACTTTTAGGATTGTCATACAAAATGTAAACACGAATAGTTATTAATGCTCGAAAAACAAACAGTTGAGCCGCATTTGTCTACAAATGCATCAAATTTCGGATTAAAACAACAAAATGAACCAAACACGAAAAGACACATAACGCAAAATTCATCGACGTTGATTAAAAAGTGTAGTGCCAATCTACGCCGCTGCACTGTCAGGTTTGCAATTTGGTTTAAGCTTGTTGATATTAAACATTCGCTTAGCCAAAAATGGACGTTGTAATGCAGTCAAACGCTATTGAATCAATCACCCAGCAACTGCAAAAAGTACTGATAGGGAAGCCGCGCGCAGTCAAACTTGCCCTCACCTGTATGCTTGCCAGAGGGCATTTACTCATCGAAGATCTTCCCGGCATGGGTAAAACCAGCTTATCGCAAGCCTTGGCGCAAACATTGGGGTTAAGCCATCAGCGAATTCAGTTCACTAGCGATATGCTCCCCGCCGATATTCTTGGAGTATCGATATTTGATAAACAACAAGCCGAGTTTGTATTTCACCCTGGGCCGATATTTAGACAGATGATTTTGGCCGATGAAATCAACCGCGCCAGCCCTAAAACCCAAAGTGCACTGCTTGAAGCAATGGCCGAGCAGCAAATAACAGTTGATGGTATTACCCACCACCTGCCAAAGCCCTTTTTTGTAATTGCCACCCAAAATCCCAGTGAACAATCCGGCACTTTTCCCCTACCGGAATCGCAATTGGACCGCTTTATGATGCGGATCTCCATCGGTTATCCATCGATGGAAGCCGAGCTTTCTATGCTGAAAGGGGTGACGCAAGATATTCACCAATTAGCGCAATGTATCGACCCCGTTGCCCTTAGAGAGATGCAGCAACAGTGTGATCAGGTTAGCGCGTCTGATGCATTGCTAAGTTATTTATTAGCCTTGGTGGATGCCTCGCGCAATCTTAATGAGGGCTATGGTCTGTCACCTCGCGCCAGCAAAGCGTTGTTGGCTGCGGCCAAAGCGTGGGCATATCTCGAAGGAAGACAATACCTCGTACCAGAAGATGTGCAGGCAGTGTTTACTGCGGTTGCAGAACATCGAATTCGCCAGACCAGTCAGGCACAAGGTGAACAGCTCTCTGCCAAGTTACTGGCAAGTGTCAATCCGATAAGGTAAAGCTATGCCCGCGATTATGCAGCGCTGGTTCAGCGCTTGGCTAAAGAAACGGATCCCAGCCGCTAATCAGCAAACGCTCAGTCATCACAGCATTTTTATTCTGCCAAGTGGCTTCGGTTTAGTTTGGGTCGTATTGATTGTGCTGCTGTTTTTATTCGGTACCAATTATCAAAATAATTTGGTGATTGGCATGGCGCTGCTGCTGGCCAGTGTGTTTGTCAGTACCATTTTGCACAGCTATCGCAATTTGGCGGGGCTAACACTGTTATCGACCGGGTCAACGCATACCTATGCTGGGCAAGAGTTGTCGATTCCGGTTAAGCTCTACGCCACCAAATCGCTGTATCAGTTGCAGTTATCCTATCCCCACAATCCTGAGCTAAAAGTGGATGAAGTTTCCACCGAACCGCAACCCCGAGTGCTGGCTTTCAAAACGCTTAGACGGGGGCGAGTGATACCGGGGCGACTAATGATTGAGTCGCGCTATCCATTAGGTTTATGTCGCGTCTGGTCTTGGCTAGATCTGAATACTGAGCATCTCGCCTTTCCTAAGCCCATCGCTGGTCATCTCGGTTTTACCAGTCAAGAAGGCGATATTGGTGATGGTGGCGTAGCGCCCAAAGGCGTGGATGAATACGCCGGACTGCGCAGTTATATTCCCGGTGAATCACTAAAACAGGTGGCGTGGAAGCAATGGGCACAAGAGCGCGGCATGTTATCCAAGGAATTCACCACACCAGAAGGCGATCCCGTTTGGTTACAACTGCCCAAGCAAATAGATAACGCGCAATTGGAGCATTGGCTCAGTGTGTTGTGTTATCAGATTGACGAACTTGCGAAAAACCCAAATCAGTATTGGGGGCTGCAACTTGGCCATATCAAAATTTCACCAGCTACCGGACAAGCGCATCGCATCGCGTGTTTAAGTGCTCTAGCGTGTTATCAAGCTGAGTTGCAGGGGGGCATTGATGACTGAACTGCATGACAATATCAGTCGTCATACCCTGCTTTGGCTGTTGATGACCAATATCGCGGTAATTCTTCCACTTGCTGATAAAACGTCAATTGCCACCCTTGGGATCTGTGGTATTTGCTTTGTTTGGCGGATCGGTATCTATTTTGGCCGAGTTGCCAAGCCGCCGCGTTGGTTAGTCACTAGCCTTGCTGTCGCCGCAGCAGGCGTACTAGCGCTAGTGAGCCGCGAACTAGGTGTCCTCAATGCATTAATCAACTTGCTGATTTTGGGTTACGCCCTTAAATACATTGAAATGCGGCAACGGCGCGATATTTTGGCGATTGTGCTCGCGGGTTACTTTCTGATTGCGCTGGCGTTTATCGATAAACAAGGGATTGGCGATACGCTACTCAGTTTTGTGGTGTTAGCCATTAATACCACTACGCTACTGAGCGTTTACCGTGGCCAGCAACCGCTTCTCACCCAACTCCGCCAAGCCAGTGTGTTATTGCTGCAAAGCCTGCCGCTGGCGATTGCGCTATTTGTCGTGTTGCCGCGTTTATCGCCACTGTGGTTAGTACCGCAAAGCAAGAGTGCAACCACGGGGTTATCGGATGAAGTCAGCTTTGGCGATATAACCCAACTAACTCGCTCGCAAGCGCTGGCATTTCGAGTGACGTTTGAGGGCAAACCTCCTGCATCACCGCAGCTTTATTGGCGTGCGCTGGTGATGACCGATTACGATGGTCGCCGCTGGCAGCAATCAGCCGAGATGCGCGCAGTTAATTGGTATCGGCCTTATAACATTAATGACCGCCAAGAACCGCCCAATACTAATGGCATTCGTTATAGTGTCATTGCCGAGCGCAGTGGTCAGCACTGGTTATATGGACTTGATCGAGCACAAAGTGCCACGCGCGGGGTTAAGCAGCTGGACGACTACCGTTTAGTATCGATCAAACCCATAGAACAAAAGTTTCAATATCGGGTGAACAGCGCCTTAGACGCCAAGTTAAACAAACCATTGAGCCGCCAAGAAGTGCGCGAAAACTTAGCGGTTGCCGAAAACTTTAACCCGCAAACGATTGCCTTGGGTAAACAGTTTGCCGAGCAATACGCTGACCCCAAACAGCGCTTGTCTGCCATGATGCAGTATTTCAACCAGCAGCCGTTTTTCTACACCCTGAGCCCCGCGCCGACAGGGCGAAATCAACTGGATGATTTTCTGTTTGATACTCGCCAAGGCTTTTGTGTGCACTACGCCAGTGCCATGACCATTATGGCGCGCGCATCTGGCTTGCCGGCACGAATGGTCACAGGTTACCAAGGCGGGATTTACAACGCAGAAGCCGGTTATATGTCGATTTACCAGTATATGGCCCATGCGTGGACGGAAATTTGGTTGCCAAACGAGGGCTGGACGCGTTACGACCCTACCGCCATGATTGCCCCAGAACGAGTTGAGCAAGGTTTTGATAGTCTATTTGCCCCGGAAGAAAGCTATCTGGCAGATGCAAATTTCAGCACCATTCGCGCCAGCCGCTGGTTTAATGCACTGCGAATGCAACTTGCCAACCTCGATTACTACTGGACTGTGTGGGTGTTAGGATTTGACGAACAGCGCCAACAGCAGTTGATGTCAAAGTTGCTGGGTGAAGTTACTCCGCTGCGCATCGCACTGTTTTTGGGCTCGATCATGCTGATCGTACTGATGATTATTGCTTGGCAGACTGGCTTGCTTCGTTTACCGACCAAGCGCTCCGCTATCGACCTCAGTTTTGAACATGTTGAACATACCGCCGCCAAGATGGGGCTACAACGGGCCATATCAACCGGTCCAATTCACTTTAGTGAACAACTTAAAGCACGCTGGCCCATGCTGGCTCATGAGGTAGATAACTGGCTAACGTGTTACAGCAAGCTTAAGTATCAACAAAATAATTCATCACAATTACCAGCGTTGAAAAAGCAATTTATTGCTTTAAGTAAGTCACTTAGCAAACAGTTAAAACAATGTCGTTGATAGTGCAACGAGATTTAATTGATTAATTTGAAAGCATATTTATTGATATTCTGTGCTGTCGCTAACTGGTAGTCACTCAGTTAGCGCATTACAATCGTTCAACTTAGCCAAGTAAGGTGTTCAAAACGGTAGGAATAGAAGCTGCGCTTATGTTCAAACTTATTCAGTCCAACAAAATGGAATTGCTCTCCGCAACTTTGGCAGATCAGATCCGCACGCCACTCGCGGGGCAATCACCGCTAAGTTCTGAGCATATTTTGGTACAAAGCCCGGGGATGTCGACCTGGCTCAGACTAGAAATTGCCAAACACAATGGCATCGCCGCAGGATTAGAATTCCCCTTACCTTCGAGCTTTATTTGGCAGTTATGCCATACGCTACTGCTTGATGTGCCACAAGAAAACGCCTTTACTAAAGAGGCCATGACTTGGAAGCTGCTTTCCTTGCTGCCGACGCTTATCGAGCAACCAATCTATGCGCCGTTAGCTCGCTATCTTCATCAAGCGTCATCGCAGCCGGAACTTAAACGTTATCAATTGGCCGCCCGTATCGCTGACATTTTCGACCAATATTTAGTGTACCGCCCTGATTGGATTGCTGACTGGGAAGCAGAACAACAGCCTATTAACCTGAGCGACGACCAAGCATGGCAGCCACAGCTATGGCGCGAACTGGTTGCTTATAATCATTCACTCGGGTTAAGCCATTATCACCGTGCCAACCTACATCAAGCCTTAGTCGATGTGTTGCAGGACGACAGCAAGCCGTTACCTCAATTGCCCGCGCGGCTGTTTGTGTTTGGAATCTCGTCAATCCCACCGCAAACATTAAGTGTGTTACATGCGCTTGGGCATCGTATTCCGGTCACTGTGTTAAGTCTCAGTCCTTGCCAGCATTATTGGGGCGACATTGTTAATCCTAAGGCCAGGGCGCGGATTAATCTGACCTATGGCGAGAAGCGACAACTGCCCGAAAATTGGCAAGAGAACCTGATTGTTGGCAATCCATTACTGGCCAATAACGGCAAATTGGGGCGTGAATTACTCGATTTGATGTTAGAGCTGCCTGCTGATGCCATTGAACTTGGCGATGACCTGTTTTATCCCGCAGGTGACGACAAGCTGCTGCGCGGTATTCAGCAAGATATTCTCGATATGGAAACCCGTGGCCGTTTGTTAGGCCCTGATAGCGAGCTGTACCTCAGCCTCGATGGGCGGCGTATATTGGCGGATGATGACGATTCGCTACTGCTGCGCAGCTGCCACTCACCGCTGCGTGAAGTGGAAACCTTGCATGATCATCTGCAATTTATGTTGGCAAACAATCCGCAGCTATCTGCCAAAGATATCGTGGTGATGCTGCCAGACGTAGCAGCTTACGCTCCTTACATAGATGCAGTGTTTTCGCGGCGTGAAGGCCGTTTCAATATTCCCTATGCCATTGCTGACCGTGGTGCCAGCCAAGAGTCGCCGTTAATTAACGGTTTTCTTGCGCTGTTGAATATCAATCGCAGTCGCTTTGCCTTAACAGAGGTACTCGCGATTCTTGAAGTGCCCGCCACCTTAAAACGGTTTGGGCTGGACGATGAAGAGTTAGCGCTGATACGCCAATGGCTCGATAAAGCCGGTATACGCTGGGGGCGCAGCGGCAAAAGCCGCACCCAGCAGCAACTACCTGCGTTTGAACAAAACTCATGGGCGGTAGGATTAAAGCGCCTCATCCTTGGGTATGCACTTGAAGATGATGCCGATTTATATGCTAACCATCTCGCTGTCGCTGGGGTTGAAGGTCAAAACGCCCAAGCGTTGGGTAAACTATTCAATTTTATTGAATCATTAGACGAGTTAAGTGTTCAACTCAATCAACCCGTGGATGTTGCCCCGCGTATTCAACAACTTAGTGCAATTTGTGACAGCTTTTATAGCAGCAGCGATGACCGCGACACTCAAGCGTTAATGACTATTAATGCCGCCATCGCCAAATTAGAGTCAGAATTATTCAAAGCAGGTTTTGACGAGCCACTCGACAACAGCATTCTGCAACAGTGGTTTAGCAGTCAGTTAGACGAATCGCGCGTCGGCCAGCGCTATCTGGCAGGAAGCGTCAACTTCTGCACCTTGATGCCGATGCGTTCAATTCCGTTCAAAGTCGTCTGCTTACTCGGGATGAATGACGGTCTGTACCCTCGAGTGCAACATCCTATTGGTTTTGATTTGATGGCACAGCAGCCACCGCGTAAAGGTGACCGCTCACGGCGACTCGATGATCGTTATCTATTTTTGGAAGCGTTGTTATCAGCCAGACAGCAACTCTACATCAGTTATGTAGGGCGTTCGCAGCGGGATAACAGCCCGCGCAATCCATCGATGCTGATTGCCGAACTGTTGGAATACTGCCAGTTAACTTGTATGCCGGCGTCACTGGCCACGCAGTTCGTGGCTGAACCGCTGACTGCTGACCAACTGACGCGACTAGAGCAAACGCTCAATGCACGCTTGATTAAACAACAGCCGTTACAGCCATTTGATGCATCGCTGTATCAAGCTGAGTTATTACAGCAGCACGGCGACTTGCCGTTGACGCCTTCGTTTTCCAGCCAATGGTGTCCAACCCCAATTGAATCAATAACTGCGTTTGCTGACGGTACGCCATTGATCGCTGAACAATTGGACACGCAAGAGACCATGGCGGAACTCCAAATCATCGAGTTACAAGCCTTAGTCCGTTTCTATCGTAACCCTGCACAATATTTCTTTAACCGTAGCCTGAAGCTCGATTTATCCATCGCGTTAGATGCCGATGATAACGACGAGCCATTTAAACCCGATGGTTTGCAACGCTATCAGATGCAGCTTGAGATGATTAACGATGCACTAGCCCATGAGGGTGTGATGCAAGCAGATGTCGCGCAAAAGCTCAAAGCCAGCGGGCGCTTGCCTAATGCCCCGTTTGATGAAATCACCTTGAACCAATATCGGCGCGACACGGCGCCCTTAATCGAGCGATGTCAGTTTTTACGCGGCGATAATCAAGCCAAATTGGACATTGATTTGCCATTCCCAGCACTAAAACTGCGGCTGCAAGGCCACCTTGATAACGTTGCGGGTAAAGGCTTAGTGGATTACCGGCCGGGCAAGGCCAATGGTAAGGATCTGATACGGGTCTATTTGCGCCACTTGGCGATGAACTGCAGCGGTTTACAGCGCCATAGTTATCTGCTCGATATTCATGATTTTCATGCGTTTTCGCCACTTAGCAGCGAGCAAGCACACGTACAACTGAGTGTTTGGCTGCAATATTTTCTCTCGGGTCAAACTACGCCAATAATGCTAATGCCAAAGACTTCACTGGCTTATGTGATGAGTGACGGCGAACATCAAGAACGACTACAAGAATGTCGTAAAACTTGGGAGGCTAGCCAAATTGGTGGCGAGGGTGCAGATCCGCATTATCAGCGCTGTTTTCAATACCCTGATGATTTTACCGAAGATAACTTCGGCGCAATCGCTCTGACGCTGCTGCAACCGCTCCAATCGCTATACAGCAAAGGCAAGCTCGAGCAACTTGGCGACTTTGTTGCCAATGGTGGCATGACGTTACAAGGAGCAGCCCAATGAGTACACCACAACTGCTTAATCCGCTCACGTTACCGCTTCACGGTGCACGCTTGATTGAAGCCAGTGCGGGCACAGGTAAAACCTATACGATTTCGGGGCTGTATTTACGCTTATTGCTGGGGATTGGTGTTGAAAGCGCCCTCACCTGTGAACAAATTTTGGTGGTGACGTTCACCAACGCCGCCACCGAAGAACTGCGCGATCGGATCCGCAGCAGAATCCGCCAAGCTTATCGCGCCTGTTTAGGGCTGCCCGAAGCCGATGATTTTATTCAAACCCTGTTAGCACCTCTGAATGACGAACAGCGTCATCAAGCATTGATACGCTTAGATCTGGCGCTGAAATCCCTTGATGAGGCAGCCATTTTTACCATTCACGGTTTCTGCCAGCGTATTCTCAGCGATTTAGCCTTTGAATCGAGCTTACTGTTTGAAGCCGAATTCACCCTCGATGACAGCGAATTTTTACATCATGCGGTGCGTGATTTTTGGCGGGAACACTGTTACTCACTCTCTGGCGTGTTAGCGCAAACGATTCAGTCGCTATTCGAAGAGCCGCAAAAATTACAAGGCATGTTGCGGCCACTGTTGGGCAATTCTGAGGCCATTGCCTCACCAACACCGTTAGCGTTTGAAAACATCGCTACGGCGTTGTTACCTAAGTTGGCGCGGCTGAAACAACAATGGTCAAGTGCGCGCGAAACACTGCAACAGCAACTGTTTAGTTTGTCGTTGAATGCCAGCCGTTACGGCAGCCAAGCGGCAGGTTATCCAAAACTGGTGGCCGCGTTTGAAGCAATGGATGCTTGGGTTACATCACAACATGCGCTTCCCGTTGAAGACGTGATTGATAAGCTGTCATTAGCTAAGCTCAAGGTAAATAAAACCAGTGCGCCGGCCCCCACAGCTGAGCAAGCGCCACTGATGGCGTTAATTGATGAAATTTCTGAGCTGTTAAGCAACATCAAACCTGCGTTTTTGTACTTGGCCAGGGATAATATTCGCGCGCGCTTTCAAGCTCAAAAGGCGCAGCGTAATGTGCTGACCCCAGATGATTTACTGTCAACCTTAGCCCATGCCCTTGGGCATCAACAGCAAGACCAAACTGCAGGGCAAGTGTTGGCCAAAGAGGTCGCGAAACGCTTCCCAATGGCGCTAATCGACGAGTTTCAAGATACCGACCCGCTGCAATTTGCGATTTTTTCTCGGATCTATCAACAGTACTACTCGTTTGATGATGCTGAACAGCAGATTGGCGAGCAAACCCGCGCCGCATTATTGATGATCGGTGACCCAAAACAGGCAATTTACGCCTTTCGTGGGGGGGATATCCATACTTACATTGCCGCCAAACACACCACCCAAGGGCAATACACCTTAGGCACCAACTATCGCTCCAGTGAATCGATGGTGACCGCGGTTAACACCCTGTTTAGTCGACATCCCGCGCCCTTTGCCGGTGAAGATATTCCGTTTGAAGCGGTTGAAGTGCCACCCTCCGCGACACACAAGCAGCTAGTGAGCGCTGAAGATAATCATGCGATGCAGATCCGCCTATTGGCAGAAGATGCTGAAGCGGGATTGAGCAAAGATCCGGCGCGGGAACTGCTGGCAGAAGATGCCGCTGAACAGATTCTGGCATTGCTGCAGCAAGACAGTCAGCTGCAAAATGGCACAAAATCGCGTCGGCTGATAGCCAGAGATATTGCGGTGCTGGTGCGCGATCACAACGAAGCCTCGGCCATGAAGCTAGCTTTATCGCGGCGTAACATCGGTGCGGTATTTCTCAGTCGAGATAGCGTGTTTGGCACGGTTGAAGCGCGCGAATTAGCACTTATCTTGACTGCACTTATCAATCCGCGTGAAGAATTCGCGCTACGCAGCGCGATGGCCACCCAACTGCTTGGGCAGACGATCGGCCAGATCCACCAATTTAATCTGCAAGAAGATGTACGGGCGTGGTGGTTAGAACAATTTGAACGTTGGCATCAGCTATGGCTCACACGTGGCATTATGCCCGCCATTATTCAGTTAGCGGCTGATACTGAGATGATCCAACGCTTACTGAACAGTGAGAACGGTGAACGCTGCCTCACCGATTTACGCCATCTGTGTGAATTATTGCAACAAAAAGCCGCAGAGGCGGATGGCCCGGCCGCATTGCTTCACTGGTATGAACAACAGCTGGTGGACGCTCAAAACGGTGAAGAGCAACAGCTGCGTTTAGAAAGCGAACAAAACTTAGTGCAAATCGTCACCATTCATAAAAGTAAAGGCTTGGAATATCCCGTATGTTTTGTGCCGTTCGTTAGCCTTGGATACCACAGTCGCACACCAGAGCCACTGCTCTATCATGACAATAATCAGCTTATTTGGGATCTGTCTGGTGATAAAGATGCGATCGATCAGCAGAAGCAGGAGCAACTAGCAGAAGATTTGCGGCTGTTGTACGTGGCATTGACCCGCCCTGTATATCGCTGCTACCTATCAGTAGCCAACTACTCACGCAAGCTTAAGGCTGGCATCAAGAGTTATTTGCCAAATACCGCGATTGGCTATCTGTTAGGGCTGGACAACGAAGATCTCAGCTTTGCGGAGTTAGCAACCCATATCAATCAGCTCAGTTCCGCCGCCATTTCGGTCACTAGCATAGTGCCGCAAGGAGTGAGTGGCAGTCTGCAAGCCAATGACGAAACGCGGCAGAACGTTACACCGTTGCAGCTAGAAATTCCTGCACAGCATTACTGGCGCGTTGGCAGTTACAGTGGCTTGATTAAGGAATCACAGCACCACGGCGTTTCTGAAGTTGATGACCTCAGCAGCGAACTGCCGCCACAATCACCAGGCATGGATGACGAAGTGTTTGATCCTCTACTGGCGCAACTGCCTGCACCGGAACAGGCGCCCGCACCGCGATTTTTGTTTGAAAAAGGAGCCAATGCCGGTTCTTTTATGCACCAAGTGTTAGAAGATCTCGATTTTGACGCAAGCGATAAAGCCGCCGCGCTGGCAGCGGTGCTGCCAAATGCAATGCGCAAATATGGGATAGCGGAGACTGAATACCCAGTGTTACTGGAATGGTATCAGCAGATCCTCGCTGCGCCACTCGGTAGCGAAATGCGTGACAAAGGCTTAAGTCTCGCGGTTCTAAAAGCAAACGATGCAATTGCGGAAATGGAGTTTTATTTACCGGTCGCTGAACTCGATTGCCACGCACTAAACGCGCTGCTGGCACAATACGGCTACCAAGCGGGGCTGAGCTTTGAAACCTTGCGCGGAATGCTCAAAGGCTTTATCGACTTAACCTTTCAGTTCCACAATCGCTGGTATATTGCCGACTATAAATCGAATCACTTGGGCAACAGTTTTACCGATTACCACGGCTCAAATTTGCAGCAAGCCATGTTCGAGCATCGCTACGATTTGCAGTACTTACTGTACACCTTAGCCTTGCATCGCCAGTTGTCCAAACGGATGCAAGATTATCAATATCAACGCGATATCGGTGGTTGCTATTACCTGTTTCTTCGCGGCATGTCCCCCGAACATCCGCAAGCGGGGATTTATTATGATCGGCCACCGCAAGCATTAATCGAAGCGTTAGATGCACTCTTCAGTGGGGAGTCTGCAGCCAACGCAGATAAAGACGTTGATGGCACTAATTCACCGTCACCGTTAACGCCCACTGCGCAGCAGTCACAACTCGATTTGGAGCTGTTTTAATGTCCACGTACAATTTAGACATCGCGCTGCACACCAATCTGCCACTAACTGAGTTGCTCAAAGTGGCCGAACAGCAAGGCGTTATTACTGCGCTCGATCGCCATTTTGCCATCGAATTATGTGAACTGAGCAATGAACCCAATGAATTGCTGCAGCTGTTACTGACTCTGTTGTCAAAACAGTTATCGAGCCAACATAGCTGCTTGCCTTTGCAACACATTGAATTTGCCAATCCGCTGGGGTTACGGCCGCAGGCAACTATCACCGAAGATGCGCCAGCGCCCTATTGCGCTATCGCATGTCAATCTGACGTTGCCACAGCACCGCAGCAATTAGCCACCTTGTTAGCGCAATCTTCATTGGTCTGGTGTCCCAACCTAGGTGAAGAAGAGGATCCGCTCAATCGCCCACTGGTACTTGAGCAGCAACGACTTTACCTGCGGCGATATTGGCGCTACGAAAAATCCGTCGCTGACCGCTTATTATCGCTGGCTACCGATAGCGATATCGCCGTTCAGCTCGATGGTGAACCTCGCTTTATGCAACAAGTCAGTGCCTTGCTTGATGGCTTGTTTCCAAACCATGCTACTGATATCGATTGGCAAAAGATTGCAGCGGCCACCACATTGAGCCGCAATTTGTCTGTCATAACTGGCGGACCCGGCACGGGCAAGACCACCACAGTAACCAAAGTGTTGCTGTTGCTTATGCATTTGCAACCTGCATTACGTCTTCGCTTGGTTGCGCCGACCGGTAAAGCGGCCGCGCGCCTGTCTGAATCCATCAAAGGCTCAAAAGCCCGTCTGCAGGCAGAACTCACGGGTGAACTCGAATCGCTGCTGCCCGCGTTACACGCCATTCCTGAAGAGGCGGCAACGATTCATCGATTATTGGGTGTAATCCCCGATGATTCACGTTTTCGCCATCACCAAAATAATCCACTGGTGTTGGATCTACTGATTGTCGATGAAGCCTCCATGGTCGATTTACCGTTAATGGCGAAATTGCTCGATGCATTACCTGAAAAAGCGCGGCTTATTTTGCTGGGCGATCAGGATCAACTAGCGTCTGTGGAAGCTGGTGCAGTGTTGGCAGATATCTGTCACGGCTTGCGCGATGGCCATCAATGGCGCATGCAATACAGTCATCAACAATCGTCGCGACTCAGCCAACTGTGTGGCGTAAAAATTCCTGCCGGCACTCGTTCAGAGCCTCTCGGTGATAGCCTTTGTATGTTGCGCCATAGTCATAGATTCAAAGATGATGCTGGGATCGGTGTACTCGCAGCGGCAGTCAACAACGGCACAGTCAACAAAGCTAAAGAGGTCTGGGCCAAACAATATCCAGAATTAACCTGGTTTGAACAACAAAGTTCGATCACCGCCGAACGTGCCCTGCTCAAACATTGCGTTGAGCAATATCGGCCATATTTGGCCTTGGCGCAGCAACAGGCAGAGCCGCATCAGGTACTGCGTGCCTACAACCAATTCCGGGTGCTATCTGCGATGCGTACGGGTGAATATGGTGTTGATGGTCTCAATTTGATCATCACGCGCCAGCTTGCTCAGGCTAAACTGATTGTCCCCAGCCAAGAGTTTTATAGCGGCCGGCCGATCATCATTCGCAGTAACGACTACAACTTAGGCCTATTTAACGGTGATATCGGAATCATTCTGCAAGATCCGAGTAATCAGCGGCTAATGGCGTGGTTTGAACGCGCCGATGGCAGCATGATGAAGGTGTTACCCGCACGTTTGCCAAGCCACGATAGCTGCTTTGCGATGACGGTGCACAAAAGCCAAGGCAGCGAGTTTGCCGCAGTGACCATGATATTACCGCCGAACCCTCGTGGTGCGCAGATGCAGCTTTTGTGTCGAGAGCTGCTCTACACGGCAATCACCCGCGCAAAAACTCATTTTAGCTGCAGCGGTACCGAGCCAGTATTTAACTTGGCAGTTAAGCAGTTAACTTTGCGAGCATCAGGTTTGGCGAGTCGCTTGTGGTCTAGTCATTAACGTGGGCTGTTCGGTGTAGAGTCGTAGACCTACGCCAACTCCGCGCATCGGATTTTTAGGCTAGTGCTGAGAATTTCAGCAACGAGGCACAGCGCACCGAATATCCATTAACAGCCACCGCGGATTGCGCCATAATGTTGGCCAACGAAGATAGCCAGTTTTGAGCAAGGGAGCCTCACTTGGATAATCGGATGAACATTTTGCTGTTGTGTGGCGGCGGTGGTGCTGAGCATGATATTTCATTGCTATCAGCGCAATATTTTGAAGCCTGTTTAGCCCAACGTGATGACGTTAACCTGCTGTATTTGACGCTCAACGCGCAGGGCGAATACCACACCAAAGCTGGGCAAAAGTGTGAGCTTACCAATCGCCGCGAAATTCGCTTTGAAGATGACACGCCAGCATGGCAAGTCGATTATGTGATCCCTTGTATTCACGGCTATCCCGGTGAAACCGGTGATATTCAGTCCTACTTCAATCTGATTAACCTGCCCTATTTTGGCTGTGAATCTGAAGCGAGCAGTAACTGCTTTAACAAAATCACCGCCAAAATGTGGTTCAGTGCACTGGATATTCCTAACACCCCATACTTGTTTGTGAATCAATTAGATGAAGAATCAATCAAACGCTGTGAAGCTGCGTTTGATAAATGGGGTTCGCTATTTGTTAAGGCGGCATCACAAGGCTCTTCTGTTGGTTGTTTCAAAGTCGACCAGCGTGACGAGATAGGCAATATTCTTGCGCAGGCGTTTCGCTATTCACCTTATGTGATCGTCGAAAAGACCATTCGCGCCCGCGAACTTGAAGTAGCAGTGTATCAGTACCAAGGCGAAGTAATTGCCACCAAGCCCGGTGAAATTATCTGTGCCGATAACACCTTCTACAGCTTTGAAGAAAAGTACGCCGACAACAGCCACGCAACCACCCAAGTAGAAGCCACGAATCTTAGCGACGAGCAGATTAGCCAAATTCAAGAATATGCGGTGCGTGCGTTTAAAGGCTTAAAACTGCGTCACCTATCGCGCATTGACTTCTTTCTTAGCGACGAAGGCGAAATCTTACTAAACGAAATTAATACCTTCCCAGGGCTCACTAAGATTTCCATGTTCCCGAAAATGCTCGCCCACCACGGCGAAGATTTCACACAATACCTGATGGATAACATCAAGCGTCAGTTAACCCAGTAAATTCACCTAGTAGAGCCAAATCGCTGTGGATTTGGCTCTGTTTCCGCGTTCTATGCGAGTAAACCACCTTATCCGGTTCAAACAAGCCGCCCAATAACCTCTATTGACTACCCAATAGCGCTCGACTTAGACAACTTTTTGTTTTACGAATTAAACGATTACGTTGGACAGTTTACTGAATAATAGGCATAAAAAAAGAGGTCAGCCTGTTAAGCTAACCTCTTAATTTATATCGACAAGTAGGTGGTACCCGAGGCCGGACTTGAACCGGCACGCTGTAACCAGCGAGGGATTTTAAATCCCTTGTGTCTACCGATTCCACCACTCGGGCTCATCGATATTATGGAGGCGCGACCCGGAGTCGAACCGAGATCGACGGATTTGCAATCCGCAGCATAGCCATTCTGCCATCGCGCCATCTTTTGGAGCGACATATCGGGTTCGAACCGATGACCTATACCTTGGCAAGGTATCGCTCTACCAACTGAGCTAATGTCGCATTGCGGTTAACGAGAAGTTCTCGTTGACTGCGGGATGGAATTCTACGGATTTACCGTTGGGTGTCAATCAATGATTTAGGAAATTATGACAATTTCGTTCTGTATGCTGCGAATTTATTCAACTTTAATATTATTTGAGCAATTTCAGCAGCTTGATAGGCTGTAGTGGCTAAATCAGCTCCACTACAGCCCTTTAGGTTTCACTGAGATAGTTTTATCTCAATTGGGTTATTCAGATAACGGCAGACTCATAAAATTGAGTTCCAGCATTTTCTGCATAACACCGACCACCTGACAGCTATAACCGTACTCGTTGTCATACCATACGTAGATATTGGCGCGGTTGTCCTCTGCAATGGTCGCTTGTGAATCAACAACACCTGCGTAACGAGAGCCCACCAAATCGCTTGATACAATTTCGGTTGAATCGGTGTAATCAATCTGGTTTTGTAAGTCAGAATGCAACGCCGCTTCTTTAAGGAACTCGTTGATATCGTCTTTGCTGGTTTGCTTATTCAGATTCAAGCTCAGAATCGCCAACGATACGTTTGGTGTCGGTACACGAATTGCGTTACCAGTCAGCTTACCTGCAAGTACTGGCAAGGCTTTGGCTACTGCTTTCGCCGCACCGGTTTCAGTGATGACCATGTTCAAAGGAGCACTGCGACCACGACGATCCGCTTTATGGTAGTTATCAATTAAGTTTTGGTCGTTGGTGTAGGAGTGAATGGTCTCTACGTGACCACTACTGATACCGTAACCATCATTAATTGCTTTTAATACCGGCGTAATAGCGTTGGTGGTACAACTAGCGGCTGAAACGATAATATCTTCTGGCGTGATATCGCTATCATTAACACCGTAAACGATGTTTTTAATGGCGCCTTTGGCTGGAGCCGTCAACAACACTTTGGCCGCCCCTGGGCATTGCAGATGCTGACCTAAACCAGCTTCGTCTTTCCAAATACCTGTGTTGTCTACAACTAATGCGTTCTCGATACCGTATTTGGTGTAATCCACTTCACTCGGTGAGTTTGCGTAGATCACTTGGATGTAGGTGCCGTTGGCGATAATTGCGTTGTTTTCAACGTCAACTTCTACTGAGCCGTTGAATGGACCATGCACTGAATCGCGGCGCAATAAACTCGCACGCTTTTCTAAATCACCGTCACGACCACCGCGTAAAACAATCGCTTTCAAACACAGTTTGTTGCTTTGACCTGTTTTGGCGATCAACAAACGTGCTAACAAGCGGCCGATACGGCCGAAACCATACAGCACGACATCACGAGGTTGCACTTCATCTTTACAGGCGATGGCAGGAGCCAATTCAGTCTGCATGTAGGCTTCAATGTCATCTGTAGTGGTATGCTCTTTCCAGTATTTTACCGCAAGCTTACCGATATCGACTTTACATTGACGTACTGGCAACTTGCTCAGTGCTTCTAGGAAAGGAAAACTTTCTCTTAGTCGCAGCTTCTCACCGACAAAACGACGAACTAAGCGGTGTGCTTTAATAATTTCGATAGTAGATGCATTGAGCAATGGTCGACCATATACCACTACTTCAACGCCTTGATTACGATACAGCTTACCAAGAATAGGCTGCATCACTTCAGCCAATTCAAAACGTTCTTGCCAACTTTTCAGGTGTTTGTCCGCGCTCATTAACTGATCCTTTACGCTCACTTCCGCATTTTTAAGCGGAATTGATTGAGTAAACAGAAAAAACGACCAATAATCGATGTGTACTCTAACGGTTTTAGCGATTACGGTTGGCACAATTCTAATGAAGATGGCGAGTACTGACCAGTAATTAATTTTTCATAACCATGTAATTTTATTGCATTTTTTTCTCACGGAGATGCATTTTGACAAGGTTTTTCGTAATAATTACGTCATTTTGTTTCATATCACTGTTAGAAGGCTGTGATCGCCTCACTCCTACCGAGAAGATCTGTAAAAATAATCCTGAAATTTGTGAAGATTTGCATACCGATGGTTGGTGTCGAACTGAGCGCGCAACCCTTGTCAGTAACCGTTTAGTCGTAAAAGAAGCCGCCGATAAACCCGACGACAAGCAGTTGTATGATTTAATCGTGAGTCTTGAAGGCTACAACAAGTGCATGTGGCGCGCATCTGGCGTGCAACATATTAATAATCCTGAACGCACCGATGTAAGAGCTCGCGCGTACGCTTTAAGCGCACAATCGCTCACCGAGCTACAAGATTCGGTACGGGATGCAAAGACGCCGTACCTTTCTTATTACCGTTGGACCCGACTTGGTGACGAAAATGCACTTTATCGCCTGATTGAAGCAGAAACAGAGCACCCAATTCAAGACGCCACAATTCTGGCAGCATTAGCAGCTCACTATCTTGAATTTAATGCGCCAAAATCACTGCAACTTTATCTACGCGCGCTATCACTCGATGATGACGCAGCATTCAAAGCGGATTGGTTACTTGGCATGGCACGCGGCTTTGCATTACTAAATAAACCTGAACAGCAATACCTTTTAGAAAAAACCAATCTTGTGCTGACAGAACGCCAGGCAAATGAGCAACAACTAGAGGCCGTTGTCGGCGGTCATCATGCGGTCGTTAAACAGCTTAACGAACAAGCAGAAGCATTTGCTGAAGTGTTAAAAGATAATGAATTTAGCAAGTCTGTGTGGCCAAAACGCCTTGCCGCAGACATTCAAACCTCCCAGTAAAACTAGAGGTAGGTCTAATACCACCTGTCTCTCTTCAAAAAATAACCACAATTAGGTGCTATAGTTAATTGACTAACCATTCATTTTGTCATACAAATAACTTGCCAATCGTGTTACTATTTCTTGGTTATTTTTCAGTTTCGGGAAGAAAGCACAATTATCACACATGACTTGGCCAGAATTCTGCTTTTACAGTCGATTCAGCTTGACTAAATCATGCATTTTTGTAATTTTATTACCAGTTTATCAAGTATATCTGAGGGATATGAAATGACTATCCGCGTAGCAATTAACGGCTATGGCCGTATCGGACGCAATGTTTTGCGCGCGCTTTATGAAAGCGAAAAGAACTACCCAATTCAAATCGTTGCGATCAATGATTTGGGTGATGCCACTACTAATGCTCATCTGACCAAGTATGATTCTGTTCATGGTCGTTTTAACGCATCGGTAGAGCATGATGACGTAGCTATTTATGTTAATGGCGACAAGATCCTGACTTTCTCAGAGCGTGATCCATCAAAGTTGCCTTGGGGCGAACTGAAGGTTGACGTGGTATTTGAATGTACTGGTATCTTCACCTCTAAGGAAACTGCTCAACCACATCTGACTGCAGGCGCGAAGAAAGTTATCATTTCTGCCCCAGGTAAGAACGTTGATGCCACCGTTGTATATGGTGTGAACAACAACGTACTGACTTCAGATATGACAGTTATCTCTAACGCTTCATGCACCACTAACTGTTTGGCACCTATCGCTAAGCCGTTAAACGAAGCGCTCGGTATTGAATCTGGTTTGATGACCACCATTCACGCCTACACCAACGACCAAGTGTTGTCTGATGTTTATCACAAAGACTTACGTCGTGCTCGTGCAGCAGCCTTGTCTATGATCCCAACTAAAACTGGTGCAGCAGCAGCTGTAGGTTTAGTTGTACCAGAACTGCAAGGTAAGTTTGATGGTTTAGCGGTTCGTGTACCTACCGCTAACGTATCTTTGGTTGACCTGTCATTTATCGCTTCTCGCGACACCACTGTTGAAGAAGTAAATGCCATTATCGCCAAAGCAGCTCAATCAGCGCCAATGAGCGAAGTGCTTGGCATCAACGAAGAGCCTTTGGTTTCTATCGACTTTAACCACAACGCCTTCTCATCAAACTTTGATGCTACCCAAACCCGCGTAAACGGCCGTTTGGTAAAAGTAATGTCATGGTACGATAACGAATGGGGTTTCAGTAACCGTATGTTAGACAACGCGGTTGCATTGATGAACGCTAAGTAATTCGTCAGTATCTTGAAAGGCGCTCTCAGGAGCGCTTTTTTTATGCCTTAATTTTTCTCGACTCACTTTCAAAAATCTAGAGGTTAAATCGCAGTTAAACGACGCTAGATACGATAATTACAACTAATCCGAAATTCTGAATAGGAAGCAGTTGTTATACCGTGGTCATTTGACAAGGTTTCAAATTAGGTCGAAAAACCAAAGTTATAGCCAATAAAAAAGGGACCCTAAGGTCCCCTTCTTACAACTCTTGGCACTAAAAAATTAGTTAGCCAGAGCTTCTTTTGCTTTTTCAACCAAAGTTGCAAAAACAACTTTGTCAAATACTGCGATATCAGCCAGGATCTTACGATCGATCTCGATAGAGGCTTTCTTCAGACCGTTGATGAAACGGCTGTAAGACAGACCATTTTGACGAGATGCCGCATTGATACGTGCAATCCACAGTTGACGGAATTGACGTTTTTTCTGGCGACGGTCACGGTAAGCATACTGACCAGCTTTGATTACTGCTTGTACCGCTACACGATAAGTACGTGAACGAGCACCGTAATAACCTTTCGCAAGCTTAAGAACTTTCTTGTGACGAGCACGTGCAGTTACACCACGCTTAACTCTTGGCATTTTTCAATCTCCTATTAAGCGTATGGTAGTTGGCGTGCAATCATCGGCACGTCAGCTTTAGCAACTAGACACTTAGCACGCAGATGACGCTTACGCTTAGTGCTTTTCTTGGTCAGGATGTGACGCAGGTGAGCTTGTTTACGTTTGAAACCATTAGCGGTTTTCTTAAAACGTTTAGCTACACCGCGGTCAGTTTTCATTTTTGGCATTACAAAAACTCCGCATTGGGATAATTAATAAAACGCAAGGCGAGAAGCGAAATACCATGCGGTATTCCGCTAGCTACTTTTTTAGCCTTACTATTTTTTCTTGGGGGCTAGCACCATTACAGCTTGACGACCTTCCATTTTTGGAAAGGCTTCAACAACTGCAACTTCGTCCAAATCAGCTTTGATACGGTTCAAAAGTTCCATACCCAAACCTTGGTGCGCCAGCTCGCGCCCACGGAAACGCAGCGTAACTTTCGCTTTGTCCCCATCTTCTAGAAAACGAATCAGGTTGCGTAGTTTTACCTGATAGTCGTTTTCATCAGTACCAGGGCGGAATTTAATTTCCTTAACCTGGACCTGTTTCTGCTTCTTCTTCTGTTCTTTCTGGGCTTTCGCCTTGTCGAACAGAAATTTACCGTAGTCCATAATACGGCATACAGGCGGCTCGGCATTTGGACTGATTTCTACCAGATCCAAACCTTGTTCATCTGCTTGTTCTTGGGCTTGTCTGATACCCACGATACCAACAGGTTCACCGTCAGCACCAACCAAACGTATTTGTGAAAGGCCGGTGATTTCTTCGTTAATTCTGTTTGCGGCCGCCTGACGGCCCGATGTTTTCTTGATCTTTATGACCTAATCCTCCATCAACTCTAGACTACGGAGCGAAATTCTTTCAGTTATTAATGCAGTGAAATTCTCAACAGGCATTTTGCCTAAATCCACTCCGTCCCTGGTTCGAACCGCTACTTCACGGTTTTCAACTTCTTGGTCACCTACAACCAATAGGAAAGGAACGCGCTTCAGCGTGTGCTCGCGTATTTTAAAGCCTATTTTTTCATTCCTCAAGTCCGTACAGGCTCTAATTCCCTGTTGTTGGAATGAATTTACTATATCTTCGGCATAAGATTGCTGTTTATCGGTGATATTCATCACCACAACCTGCATTGGTGACAACCATGCTGGGAATTTACCCGCATATTCTTCAATCAAAATACCGATGAAACGTTCGAGCGAACCGAGGATCGCTCTGTGGATCATCACTGGTACTTGACGACTGTTATCTTCAGCAACATATGTTGCCCCCAAACGACCAGGCAGTGCGTAGTCGAGCTGCACAGTACCACATTGCCATGCGCGGTCGAGACAATCATGCAAAGTGAATTCAATCTTAGGACCGTAGAACGCGCCCTCACCCGGCAAAATTTCAAATTCGATATTGTTGTTACGCAACGCTTGTTTCAACGCTTCTTCAGCGCGATCCCACATCGCATCGTCACCAATACGTTTTTCTGGGCGAGTTGACAGTTTCACCACAATGTTTTTAAAGCCAAAGGTTGAATAAGTGTCGTATACCATTTGGATACAGCTACTTACTTCAGCTTGTACTTGTTCTTCGGTACAGAAAATGTGTGCATCGTCTTGGGTAAAGCCACGAACGCGCATCAAACCGTGCAGTGCACCTGATGGCTCGTTACGGTGACAGCTACCAAATTCAGCCATACGTAATGGCAAGTCACGGTAAGATTTTAACCCTTGGTTGAAGATCTGTACGTGGCCAGGGCAGTTCATTGGCTTAATGGCATATTCGCGGTTTTCACTTTGGGTAGTGAACATCGCGTCTGCGTATTTATCCCAGTGACCTGAACGTTCCCACAGCACTCGGTCCATCATGAATGGACCTTTCACTTCTTGGTACTTGTACTCTTTCAGCTTGCCACGAATAAAGCGTTCCAGCTCAAGGAAGATGCTCCAACCGTCGTTATGCCAGAACACCATGCCCGGCGCTTCTTCTTGCATATGATAGAGGTCAAGCTGTTTACCGATTTTACGGTGATCACGCTTAGCGGCTTCTTCAAGACGAGTCAGATGTTCTTTAAGCGCCTTCTTGTCACCCCACGCAGTACCATAGATACGTTGCAGCATCTTATTGTCAGAGTTACCACGCCAATAGGCACCTGCAACGTTCATCAATTTGAAGAACTGGCAAAAACGCATGTTGGGCACATGAGGACCACGACACATGTCGGTGTACTCTTGGTGATGATACAACGCTGGCTGGTCATCTTTGCTGATGTTTTCATCCAAAATAGCCATTTTGTATGATTCACCACGCTGTTCAAACGTGTCGCGTGCTTCTTGCCAGCTCACTACTTTCTTAACGACGTCGTAACTGGTTTTTGCCAGTTCCAGCATACGTTCTTCCAGTTTGGCAATGTCGTCCTCAGTCAACTTGTGATCTAAATCGACGTCATAGTAGAAACCGTTATCGATCACTGGACCGATTGCCATTTTGGTTTCTGGCCACAATTGCTTAATTGCATGCCCCAGCAAGTGAGCGCATGAGTGACGAGCAATTTCTAAGCCTTCTTGATCTTTAATGGTGATAATTGAAAGCTCTGAGTCTTCAGTTATCAGATCACAAGCATCTTTAAGTTCACCATTAACACGGCCAGCGATACAGGCTTTCGCCAGACTAGGACCGATATCTGCAGCAACATCGAGAGTGGAAACCGCGTGGGCAAATTCACGTTTGCTCCCGTCAGGGAGAGTAATAACAGGCATGAGTAATCCTTAATCCAGTGGTGACCCACACGTAGGGCCACTTGGTCATCATGTTAAAAAAGAGTCGTAACGCATTGCGGCATCACCATACAGTGGCAATGTGACTCGCAAGCGAAGGCAGAATTTTACGGCAGTTGTTTATAACGAAGCAAGCGTAAATGCCGCTTTATACAAGGGATATCAAGCAAGCCGAGTCAATAACACTCATCGTCAGCATTAAATGAGCCGAAATCTATACCTCGACTAAGGTAGAAACCATCTATACTCAACTTTGATTACGTTGAATTAGGAGATGCCGATATGAAACGCCAAACCATTTGTTGCCCTTACTGCGGACATCATCAGGCTGTCGAATTGGATACTAGCCAAGGTGATCAGGAGTTTTATAACGATTGTCATATCTGCTGCAATCCGATCCACGTAACCATGCACATCGACCATCAGCATCAAACTATTAAGCTGCATGTTGATGCTGATGATGAGCAATATTACTAACAGAAACGGCTAAATGCTGCTTTCAAAGCGCTGTGCAAGCACCCGTTCGACGGTGTCGACGATGGCTTGGGTTTGACTATCGATTTCCAAGTTCAAGGTCATACCCGGCTGATAACTTGCCAAATTGGTCAGTCTTAGTGTTTCAGGGATAAGGTGCAACCAAAAACAGTTCCCATCAACCTCACCGACAGTCAAGCTACAGCCGTTAACCCCTATAAATCCTTTGTAGAAAATGTATTTTTTCCATTCAGGAGCAAATGACAGCTTGAGGTTATAATGGCTTTCCGTCACATCAACCTGTTCAATCCTTGCTAGAGTCTGTACGTGACCCGACAGAATATGCCCGCCGATCTCTTTACCAAAAGTTAGTGATCGTTCGATGTTAACGCGACTTCCCTGTTGCAGATCCGTAAGATTCGTCAGCGCTAATGTTTCTTCCATCACATCGAAAAACACCCTATCATCCGCCAACTCAGTTACAGTTAAACAGACGCCGTTATTGGCGACGCTGGCGCCTAACTGCAATCCGATGCGCAGTTCTTGAGGAATGGCGACACCCAGCGTATGAAGTCCCGACTTTTTATCAATACTAAGGACTTCACAATTTGCCTGCACGATACCTGTAAACATAATTCACTCGCTTTTTTGGAAATATCATGGAACACGCTGGTTTTCACGCCAAACGGATCTTACAACTCGCCCTACCCGTCCTTATCGCTCAGGTGACGCAAACCCTGATGGGATTTATCGACACTGTGATGGCCGGTCGCGTCAGCGCAGCAGACATGGCGGCGGTAGCAGTTGGCACCAGCATTTGGTTACCCGCAATTTTATTTTTTCAAGGGATGTTAATGGCGATTACACCCTTAATGTCTCATCATCACGGCGCCAACGAATCAAACAAAATAGGCCCCTTGGCGATACAAGCCTCGTATATTGCCATAGTCGGAGGCGCACTGGTGATGTTGATCCTGCATTTTTCCAATCTGTTGATTGCGCAAATGCAATTGGAACCAGCTTTGGAGCAAATATCCACCGATTACATTAGCGCAATTCTGTGGGGCGCCCCCGGCATGTTGCTGTATCAGGTGGTGCGCAGTTGCGGTGAAGGCATTTCCTATACCAAACCGGCCATGTTTATCGGCTTTATCGGCTTGGCGATTAACATTCCGGCTAACTTTATCTTTATCTATGGTTATTTTGGCATCCCCGCAATGGGCGGCGCAGGTTGTGGTGTAGCAACGGCGATCGTGTTTTGGGCGATGTTTGTTTCAATGCTGCTCTATATTTTTTTCCATAAACGGTTTGATGAAATTCAGCTGTTCAATCATTTGGCAAAACCCAACTGGAAAAGCATTTTTGGTTTAGTTCGGATTGGGTTGCCGGTTGCACTAGCCTTGTTTTTTGAAGTCAGTATTTTTGCGGTAATTGCCCTGCTGCTTGCGCCCTTAGGGGCGGATGTTGTTGCTAGTCATCAAATTGCCCTGAATTTCTCCTCCATCGTGTTTATGGTGCCGTTATCGATAGGTGTCGCAGTGTCGATCCGCGTTGGTTACTATTTGGGGCGTCACCAACCAGCGCAAAGTGCATTAGTTGCCAAAACAGGTATTGGCTTAGGGTTGGCCTTAGCCGCCTGCACCGCAGTAATTACCGTGGTATTTCGTGAGCAAATCGCCATGCTTTATAACGATTCACCGCAGGTTATCAGCCTCGCTTCTGGCTTAATGTTGATGGCAGCGGTATATCAGCTATCGGACTCGGTACAAGTGATCTCGTCTGGTGCGCTGCGCGGCTTTAAAGATACCAAAAGTGCGTTTTACATCACCCTTATAGCTTATTGGGTCATTGGCATGCCGGTAGGCTATACCTTGGCGAGCACCGATGTCATTGTTGAACCACTTGGGGCATACGGATTTTGGACAGGGCTTATTGCAGGGTTAACCTCAGCTGCGATTATGTTTTCCATTCGATTGCGCATCATTAAACGGCGAGCATTAGCCTTGCGAACATCAATCGGCTAATGAGCTACGGACAAACTATAATTAAGCCGCTATTATCAGCGAGTTGACTAGCAAATCACCATTTAGTCTGGTTTTTAATATTTTCACTTGCCAGTACGTGCTGCTCGACTTTAATATAGCGTCCGTTCCTGCAAGGCACATTGCCTAGCAACGATACACCCGTAGCTCAGTTGGTTAGAGCACTACCTTGACATGGTAGGGGTCGGTGGTTCGAGTCCACTCGGGTGTACCAAATTGAACAACTCTTCTTTACACCCGTAGCTCAGCTGGTTAGAGCACTACCTTGACATGGTAGGGGTCGGTGGTTCGAGTCCACTCGGGTGTACCAAATATCGTAAAATCAATACGTTAAAATTTTATCCATCACGTTAAAGCGCCCTACTTCGACTATTGTCATAGATTTATATTCAATTTTGAGATTTGATTGTTTTTTAATCTAAAATGAGGCGACTCATATCATGATGGCCACAAACAGCCTCGAATGTGACCACTGTGTGACCAATCCCTAAGTAGGAACGTGACAAAAGCGCCGTAGCTAAATCATGAATTTGGACAAAAGCGTGTTAGGACGTTGGCTTTATCAGGTGAATTTCGGATAAAAATTTCTATTGGTTAACGCCAAATTAAGGTGCGACAACGCTATAACAACCAAGCTAAACCATTGCACCGTAGTGACAAATTTCAAACCGGAGTGAAATCGCTAAGCGTTGGGAGTCACTCTTAAATTGTTTGTTAGAACTATTTGCTCATCCAAACTTGATATTCCACCGACTTCTCCGCAGCAACTCCAACATCTGTTCGGCAATACCACATAATTTTAGTTACATTTCCTTTGATAAGCTTGTATGTATTCTTAAATGCCATTTCGGCTAAACTTGCACCTGCATAATAAGCGCTAATACGGCTTTCCAAAGACACTTCGAAATCCACATCATCTACAATATTGGGCAACAATCTTTCCGCCAAATGAATTTGATTTGAAACAGCTATAATACCCCTGTACTCATTCATTTTTTCCCAACCACCGTAACCTACTAACTCACACTGATTAAATAATTCTTGGTAAAAACCTGCGTCAACAGACATCTTTACTGTCGGAGACCATTTCATTGTTTGACGAGCTTGCATATCTTTAGCTAATACACCATGGCTAAATAATGTAAAAACCAAAATTAAGCATTTAAATTTGTACAAGTATCTTTCCTCTATATTTCAAATAGTACTAACGCCTCATTGAGGTGTTACGCACGCTTGGCTAAACTTGAGCGAAGCGAAACTGCCAAGCGGAAGGAATTACTCTTAAATTCTTTGTTAGGCGCGCGCACTCCAATCAATTAACCAGATGCTTATTTATATAGGCTTCTAGATTGTCAACTCTTGCTTTAAACAAACGGCGAAACTCTTCTTGAACCCACATACCAGCAACAGAATAGTAATGCATATCATCATCTGTAACTTCAACATCGTAAAATGTTTTAGGGTGCGTGAGCTTATTTCTGTATGACTTAGCGATAACAAAATCTCTATAGTCCTCACCGTCACTGTTCAACTTGAAGTCTAGTTCCCATACCTTGGCAGCCAG
This sequence comes from Shewanella avicenniae, assembly GCF_017354945.1. Lineage (NCBI taxonomy): Bacteria > Pseudomonadati > Pseudomonadota > Gammaproteobacteria > Alteromonadales > Shewanellaceae > Shewanella > Shewanella avicenniae. Next base: position 2,074,503 of record NZ_CP071503.1, read on the forward strand.
TTTAAAAGTTAATTTTTGTAGTTGCCCCCACTAAAACGGACAGTTTAACTCGCCACTTTGAGAGCTCGATACTCTCTAGGTGACATCATTTTCAATCCACTGTGTGGGTGGTAATTGTTGTAATCGTCAAACCATTCAGCGAGCTTTGCAAGCACCGTGGCTGCGTCTGGACGGTCATTCAGGTATACATAATCTCGTTTAAACGTCTTCACGAAAGCTTCTGCCATGCCATTGCTTTGCGGGCTTCTAACTGGCGTCGTGCACACCTTAAAACCGAGTGACTTCGCGAACTGCCGTGTTTCTTCGGCGATATAACAACTGCCATTATCGGTTAACCATTCCACGGTATGTGGCAACTCTCGGACATCTCCGAAGCGCTGTTCCATGCTTTCAACCAAAATGTCTTGAACCATGTCAGCGCGGATACCCGTCGTTGTGGCTACATAACTCATAATTTCACGATCACAGCAATCTAAGCTAAATGCCACGCGCACTTTTTCTTTGTTCCAGCACGTTATTTCAAAGCCGTCTGAGCACCAGCGAGTGTTTGGGTGCAACGTAATAACCTGACCGTCATGAGCGCGGTGCTCACTTACACGACCGGTATGTTTGCGTAACAGCAAGTTGTTTTGTTGCATCAGGCGATAGACGCGTTTGGGATTCACTCGTGTAATTACATGCTGCTCTGCTTTCAACTGGCGATTTAAATGCGCAGTAATCCGGCGATAGCCGTTGCTTCCACGCTCCTCGCAGAGGTCGATTATTAACGGCAATAACAGCGCATCATCAGCCTTGTTGTAGCGTACTGAGCGGCCTTCTCGGCGCACGGACAAACGTTGGTATAAGTTCGAACGCGACACGCCAAGAGCCGCAGCTACTCGGAGGACAGGGAATCGTCCGGTGGTAGCAATGGCATGCGCGATATCAACTTTTTTGACTGAGCTATCTCCAGCGCCTCTTTTAGAATTTCGGTTTCCATCGTTTTACGGCCGAGCAACTGCTCAAGCTGTTTCACTTTCTTTTGAAGCGCCTTATGGTCTGCAGCACTGACGACTTCGTCACCAGACTGGATAGCAGACATACCACCATCTTGCATGAGCTTTTTCCACTTAAACAATAGACTCGGGGTTATGCCGTTTTGCCTGGCAACCAGCGAAACCGAATAGCCCGGCTGCATAGTCATGGCAACGAACTTTGCTTTTTCTTGCGGAGTATAACGACGGCGACGTTGTTCGCCAGTAATAATTTCAATACGTTCCATAGACACTCCTTAAAGATAGGTCTAAGCCTATCGCTTAACTAATGAGTGTCCGTTTTAATCGGGGGCTATTACAATTTTAGATTCTGCTCAAGCGGAAATTGACGTCCCTTATCTTGAGATATAGGTGAGAGTGAGCCTAACAACTCGCTTTCTTTTTTACTCAACTCAAAATCTGGTCGTTCGATTCTTATACTTGATCGAATCTCTACCTTGATACTTTCAATTAGCGCTTCGATATAGGAGAAAACCGCTCTTACGACACTGCGCCTCAAATATTGATTCTGTTTATCGCGTTCAAGAACTTCAAAAGCCGTATAAACATCATTATTCAAGACTTCTATTAAATCGTAAGTCCGAATAAAGCCCTCTCCTGCTTTAATATTTTGTACTCCGGGCAAATTTACCTCCTAGCCGCCTAACGCCCGCGTTTGCGGCTGGTTTGGAGCGCAGCGGAATACCAGTCCGACAACATGCGCTTGTTAGGCATTTCCCCCCTCGGGTTCTACTGGTAGCAAAATTCTATTCTTGTCTATCCACGACTCGTCTTGGTATTCCCTTCCAGTTCGCTTCGAAAACTCATCTAGATAATATGATCGGAAACACAACCAAAACCCATTCTCATCTTCTGCCTCTCGCCTGATGCAAGAATAATATGGTGATACAGTAGACTTGATATCAAATTCTATTACTGAATCATCGTCTTCTTCCCTAAACTCCATCAGCTCCAAAACTTTCTGTTTTTCAGGCGTCATATCAAGGAAGTAGTCATCCACGTTTTCCTTGATCTCTTGCTCCCATGTGCTCTTTGTTGCCTCAGCAATAACAGGATTAAGCGTAACCAGATAAGTTCTATTTGATATTTGCGAAATTACTTTGATGTATTTATTTTCAAGTAACGCTTTAAATGCCAGATTTGAAAAATCGAGTGTTATATCTCTTAAGGTAAGTTCACGGAGCTTTTCTTTTGACTCCCAGCCTAAATGGGGAAAAGATTCTGTATATTTTTGCAGAAGCCTCTCATTCTCTTTGGCCATCTTAAGTTCATTGGCGGCTTTTTCTTCAATGGCTTGTTTGGCAAGCTTACTTGCCTCTATTCTTCCATTTATAAATTTCCAGGATAATTCACCGACCCAAGTAACGATTTGTCCAACAATTGAACCCAAGCCTACCCCCGCCAACAAGACTACTATGGAGATATTTTCTTCCGGCGTACCAAAGGACTTGGCAAGTTCACTGAAGTATTTCCAAGATACGACTACAAACACAGCAACTGAAATGTATTTCACTGCCGCTTTTGGCGATGTCAATGCCGAAAGGAGCTTTATTATTGTTGTGGCTGTTTCACTCAAAATTATCTCCGTTTATGACTTTGCCTAACAGCTTATTCGTGCGCATGCGCGTTTACCTCGTTGGACCAGTGAAAACGCGCACAGTTAACTATTTGTATGTAATGAACTTATCAGCATTTTACTAAATTCACCATCTGGAAAAACGCGCATGCGCATTTCCTAGACCTATTATCTATCCCATAGGTTTTATAATTATGTGATTTTAATGATATTTATTTATATTGGAATGTGAAAACGCGCACGAAGTTGAGATGAAAATCGCCATGATTTCAATATGACTGTATACCCGTACAGCTTTTAGGCATTTCAAAGAAGGACAACATTTAAGTGAAATGGATCAAAATTTGTAGGCGAGAAAGTCTGCGTTTGACTGTGCCACAGACAACGAGTTAACTCATTTTGGGGCATCGCCGAGCTTGCGACATAACAGCCACCACTGGTGTATAGTGACAGCCTCATTCGTATAAGCTAGAAATTTAAAGGATCTGGCCATAAACGTTGTCTTTCATCTATGACACCAATAGCTGCGATATCATTCGCTATTTAAACGCCCATAACTTGCGTTGTTTTGTAGTGAAAGTAACGGAAAAGCTGTGTAGTGGCAGTGCTTGTTACCTTTCCTGAACGTTGAGCAAGACACTGTCTATTTTAAGTAGATCCAGACGCGATTTCAGTGACACTACCGTTGCCTCTAGAGGCTCGAAGAAACCTTGCTTTCGAAGTTCGATCGAGCTTCGTTCGTGATAATAGTAAAGATTTAACAAATACAATGCTGCAAAGGAATTTAGGACATTGCCTAGATTGGCATCTCTGAAATTGACGTCCCGATTGTGCTTCACACCATTATGTTTTTTCCACCAAACTGGCGTTGTTCGCTGCTCCCATTCGTAAAATGGCGTCATCGAAAGCCCAAATCTCTGGAGATTGACGGTTTCAGAACAAAGACTCTTCTTTGACGAAACTACCACTTCAGCATATTCGTTGATTTTTGAGGCAAAAGAACCAGCGTCGAGAAGCTTGCAGTACGCTTTTAGAAGTACATCGATTTCGGAACATATGGCCAAATACAAGCGTGTAAGCTCTACCGAATAAGCGGAAAAGTTGTGTTCAGAGGGTTCGATATACCGAAAGAGCCGATCAATGTCTTCCTCTAACGAAAGATAATACTGCCAATAGTTAGCTTCCACCATATCTCCTCAGGAAAGGTAATGCCTAAATATTGAATAGCCACTGGTAGAGTAGTCACTCTGTATCATAACTAAAATTTGGTCAACTGGGCTGTGCCAGAAGAATCATTCATCTGAACTCGTAACAAGTTTTGGGGCACAGGCTTTTCAGAAGAGAAGAAAAGCCTGTAGGCGCTTATCAGCAGTCTGTTTTCTCAGAGAGTCTCAGAGCGTCTTCTAGCTCAACGCCAAGGTACCGAATAGTGTTATCTAGCTTCGAATGCCCAAGTAAGAGCTGTACCGCCCTAATGTTTTTCGTTCTGGCATAGATCAAAGTAGCTTTGGTGCGGCGCATGGAATGAGTACCATAGTAGTCCGCATTCAATCCAAGTTTTACAGCACAATTCCTTATAATTGATCGATAGTATGAGTAGCTGATTGGTTGCTCTTTGTGGCGGCCACTCGGAAATAAAAAACTGCTTGCCTCTAGGGATGCTGAAAAGATCCATCGGCTAATGCTTTGTTGCGTTCTCGGCGTAATTTCATAGTGTACGTCGGTGCCCGTTTTCTGCTGAATGCATTGAACCCTTTCATAGATAACTCCTTGCGAAGAAACATCGTATACGTGTAGCCTTAGCAAATCACTCGCTCTTAACTTGCTATCAATAGCTAGGTTCAGTAGCGCAAGCTGCATGAGGTTGTTTTCAATCTCCAATCTAGTTCTGATTCGCCAGATTTCTTCAAGCTTAAATGGCCTTTTGCTGCCACTACATTTTCCAGAAGATAACTTTCTCATGATGACCTCCTCTCAATGTTGTTGGTCAACATGAAGTTTGGCAGTCACATTTAGTTGGGGTCAGGAGCAACTGAAACTTCGGTGGACAAAAGCGTGTTAGGTCGTCGGCTTTATTAGGTGAATTTCAGATAAACATTTCTATGGGTTAACGCCAAGCAAACCAGCACGTTGCTTGCTGCCTCAGCGAACTGATAACTTTAAACCACAAGTGCCCAACACTATTAGTGTCTGCTGATGAGTATTGTTCATGACTACTTCAGACCCGTGGTATGCCTTTCCACTATTGAATTTAGCCATTGCGTTTCTCCTGCTACCCGGTTAGGAATTCTCTATTACCACTTGTAATTATATTTTCTTTTAAAACTTTCTTGGAATATCAATGACTTAAATGGTTGCAATTCCTCAGAATCTTCAGCGTATTGATTTATATCTTCCATCAAAATTCTGGCATGTTCGTGTTCTATGACAAATCTACGATCAACCACATGATAAATAAAAGGATTTAGAACAACTAAAACAAATGAAATAAGAACAAATACAACACTGCTAACATCAAGTGCTGGGTATAACGAAGCTATAATCAATACGCTGAAACTGACAATGACACACAGAAGCGAGTAAAACATAATTATAAGATATACTCTTGATATCATTTTGAAGTCAGGCAACACGCGCTCTACAGCTTTAATTAAGTCATCTTCCTCAACATCAAAAGATGCTTCGTGTACTTTGTGCTCACCAATAAATCGCGACCCCGCCTCAGTGAAGCTATTTATTTCATTAAAGTAACGCGTGAGCATAAATCCAATCACTGCATTTACACCAAATGCTAATTGAGCAATTGTTAGAGTATTTGAAAGTTCCATAAAAGTCCTCTTACGCCTAATGCCCAAATCTGTAGTGGTCAAGTCATTTTGTCACCTAACGTTGTGATGCTGCCATCATAGCAGCTCTAATTAGGTGGCCAAATTCAATATGCTCCTACAATGTGACTACCAATTAATTCTCTGTTGGATAGTAGTAATGTCAGGGTCGTATGTATTTCGACCATAACTTCGTATGACTGCATTTACTTTTATCGCTTCGCCAATGACTTCCCTGATTTTTTCAACTGCCTCGTCAGAGGCAATTACAAGCCATCCATTTGAACAAATATCATCCATTTTAGGTGGTTGTCGAGAAATAGAACCATCTTTCCAATAGATGCTTTCAACCATTGTGTCACCCTTTTGGTCGACCCAGCGAAAAAGCCCTTCCTCTGACATTGACCATCCTAAAGAAAAACCTATAGATGGGTTTAATGCTAACCACTCAATACCTCCGTGATCAATGTATGAACCTGTACCATAAATGACCAGTGATGGTTCATAAGTAGTGGTGATTTCCGGGTACTCAATAGCTGACCAATAAATCATGCTTGGGAAGAAAGCATAAGGAGAGGTAACTTCTACACCGTCATTCCATTCAGGATGACAAACTGTAGATATGCGAACTTCCGTTGGCAAATCCCAATCTAACCAGCTCCAGGTCGTAAGTTCCCCTATAATTTGTTTTTCAGTGTTTATACGGTCAACAAAATGTGTAATACCTCGTTCAATATCTCCCAACCATTCATCGTGATTATGAGGTATATCTCGATCTTTTGCTTTCGGTACAACAATACACTCAGGTCTAATAGAGGGCTCAAGACCCAATAATAATTCATCACTACGTTTGAAAATATCTCGCAGAAGATCAACTCCTTGAGGAGGAATTCGCCCTGCATCCAATAACTCGCATACCACATGAGAGAGTGCTAGCTTTGCCACTTTTGGTCTTAAACGATGATAGGTCAGCTTGAGTCCGATCCCTTCCAACCAGTTTCTATATATTTCCTCAGCTTGCTTATTCCATTCATTCTCTGGAATCAAAGTTTTCATAAATTCACAAACTCTGTAGGCTAAATTCTCTAACGACACGTTTGACATATCAGCTACAAGCTTAGCTTCAGTCATCAAAGGCCTAAGCAACTCAATCGGGTCATCAACATCAGGAAGTGTTTCTCCAGGACGGATAGCTGAAAAAGGAATAGCTTCTTTTTTATTATTTATTTCTGGTAACTCCAATTCGTATATCAAAGGTAACTTTGAGCGTTCACGTGGAGGTAGCCAGCCTTCGATTTCTAGCCTACTAGACAAATCCAAGGCAATCATCCTCACACTAAAGTCTTCCGATGCACAGAGTGAAGATATTTCCCGCTCAAATTGAAGAACAAACTCTTTGAAATCCTTTGCTAAGCTACTTAACAAAGACACTACTTTCACCTGCGTTAACCCAATTTTGTCTATTCTACGAGCTACTTGCCTAAGAATTTCTGGCCAATTTGCTTTAATTTTAGCCAAGCCAACGATTGCCTGATGAGCCATAACCCCTAATTCAGGAATAGCCACATCAAACATATCGAATGCAAACTCAATGAGTAAACTAGCATCCTTCTTCTCGCCAATGTCATCTAACAGTGCCGGAGGTTTCTCAGCCCCTTGTTCAAAAGCGTCTAGCAGGTATGCATGTTCTTTGATTTCCTTCCAAATGGGCAGGATATCTTTATCCTCAAAGAGGATATCGACAATTTCTGGTAAGTTCCAAATTAAACTGCTTGGATACCTATATTCACCAATGTAATCATCAACTAAACAAGCGAGCGCTTTAGGGCGCCACTGTTTAGCATCAATTTCAACAAGGGCTCTAAATATCGACTGTCTAGAACCCCCATCCCAATGCAAATCCCAACCTTTAGCATCTGAGTTATCGAATAAACCTTCTAATAAACTGTTCGCTTTATCCACTTCACCATGTGAAGACAATGCGCCAGCAATACAAGAAACAACATTATTATCAGGCTTAACTGGCTTTAAGAGCTTATAGAGTTCCTCTAATTGAGGGACATTCATACCTTTTAAAAAAGGTTGAATTAAGTTCATCCAGCGGAAATATTCAACGGATTTCACATTTCGAAGAAGCTGAAAAAGGTTTTCAGGAGAATTTATTTTCAGTTGAGTCTCTTCTTCTGTAAGTTTTTCCCCTGTATTTAGTATCAGAGAAGGTTCATGAGTAACATGCTTTTTCTGGGGGGTAGAAATCGCCATTGAGGCATAAAAACTATTGTCCAACCCCGCTTCCCTGACGCCAAGCGCTACCCCTTCTAACCACGAGTAACGATTTGAAGGCAATAAGTGTATATTGATAGATGCAATAAGCTTTCCTATCTCATCCGTCACCCCATCATCAGAGGATTGACAGGTCCGATACACTAATTTTTTAGGCAGATCAGAAGGATTGTACTCTTCGAAAGGGATCAGCAGCTTTCTCGTCATCACTGATATTTCTTTCAATGGCGGACTAGAGCCATCAAGCATTCCAGACAGCAACCCTGTTAGGCCCGGAGCATAATCAAGCCCTTTATGATCGAATAACCACCTCAAGAGCTTTAAACCATATCCCGGATTCCAACGTGTAGTCATAGTGATGAGATCAAGTCCTGCTTCCTGCGTACCACGACCATTTCCCGACTGTTCCAAATCTACTAACGCCAAAGAAAATCGACATATTTCACCGTAGGCTAAATCAGGATATTGACTGATCAACTTACCTAACCACGATACCCAATGGGAAAATTGCCTGTCTTTCCTATGATATATTCCAAAAGAACCCTTGAAGATTTTTGGTAACAGGCTAGCCGCTCGATCTGGTTTACCAATCGTTGACCACATGATAGAAAGTTCATAGTACTCAGACATTTTAGAGTGAATGTCGTCAAAATCGGGGATCTCTTTCTCGATTTGATCCAGTACGTCAACTAAACCATCCCTGCTATATCCTTCCTTATACAAAGTGAAAGCAATCTCTCTGCGCCAGCCAGTCGGCCAATACCGTTTATCCCAATCTTTTCTAAACGCATCGGCTAAAGCCAAAATACAATCATGTCCATGCTGAGCGGCAGCCCTTATTGCGAAGTTAAAGTAATCAACAGCGGCTGATTCAAACTCATACCACCCAATCCAATCCCTTGTTTGATCATAAGGCTTTCGTAACAATTCAAATGATGGCTTTATCTCCTGAACAATAAAACTTGGTAGCAGCTTCTCTCCAGCCCAACCCCGTCCCCAAATGCTTGAAAACCTCACTAAAGCACGTTCAAATAAGACGTTTCCTGTATACTTTTTTTCGCTTTCATTTGGAACCACCTTAACAGGATCAACATCTTGTCCCAGGGCTGCTCGTAGTCTGTTAAGACGAATTCTATCTGTGAATGGACTTAGGTTCTTCCATTGGCCATGAACACCATATTTATAAAGTTTTGGCTGTTCAAAATTTTCAAACCATTCTTTAGTTTTTTCTATATTTCCATTGGATCTGTAATCCAGTTCAGTAACCAACAACTTTTCTGAAAAATCCAAGTCATTATTTTCAGACCAATCAATGACAGCCTCGAATGCGGTGTCTATCAAAGCCAATGGATATTGGTTAATGCATATGGTGACACATAAATCTATAAGACTATCAAAGAGCTTCCTTTTTTCTGACAAGAAATAGAAAAGCTCAGTTATTTTTTCTTCGTCTTTTGTTTCATAGATACCATTGACCAGCCGTCTCATTAAGCGAGCATGTAGGTCTTCATCATTTCCACTCCATGATCCCACACCATCAACTTCACACTTCGTTTGGTGTATAGTTGAGACAAGGTCGCTTAGCGGCATGAAATAATGAGCTACGTCAGCCCATCGTTTCAAATCTTCAGCTCCCCCATGATGCGGATCAATAGCGTCTCCACCTGACAAGTAACTTAGCGGCTCAGCAGCTTCAAAGACCCTTTTAGCCTCATTAAAGAATTTGTTCTCAGCTAGAACTTTAGAAAATTTGAGTGCTTCTGAATCACTTACCCTTAGCAGCTCACCATCGAATATGTAGCTAAGCGCTGAACTTACCCCCTCCGATGAAAATAAAAGATCAAGTATATCAACCTCATTAAGGGCGTCTCTTCGCTCTCTAAGCTCACTTTCAATTAAAAGACATCTCACTACGGCAAGCGGATCATTCAACTCCTTAGCTGACAATAGAACAGCGTCAATATCATCTGTTAAACTCGAAGTATTCCGAAGATTAAAGAACTGGTCTCTAAAGTAACTTTGAGTCCCTGTATCAATTACAGCTTGCATCTGCCGAGCATTAAAAAGGTGGTAAACGGCTTCCCATCGCATTGGATCATTATCCTCAGACGATTGAATACAGTGTTTAGCTAATACCTTGTGATATTCAATATTTTTTGAATCATCAAAATTACCAAATAGGTTTCGGCACGTTTTATCTAAAATAAACTGTCGAAAACTGTTATGAAAAAAGCGCCAACTTACATCACTATCCTTCTTGAAATAGTGGGCTGCACTTGAAATAAAAGCGCGAATAGTTGAATGATCAGACCATTTCTCAAGCACGTGAGTATTTATTGGCACCCTCAATCTTGACAATAACGCAAGCAAGTCAACAAGCTTCTGATTACTCTCTATTTGTCGCCAATAAACTGAATAGCTTTGCTCAATATGCCCTTGGTAAAGAGGAAATTCATCAATAGTTTCATCATAACTCCTACCCGATCCGCCAGTAATAAACTGCAGCAAATAAACCAAAGATAGAGGATGCCCTAATGACTTTTCAAAAATTTTCTTCTTATTATCATCTGTTAGGTCGGAACAGCCTGGCCATTCATTTATGGCTGCATAGACATTTGTCCGAGTAAGAGGAGATATAACAATGGTTCGACTGCCATGGCTGATATGCTCCTTTATCGTATCAGAAAGATCGTTCAACTCTAGCGTTTGACTACCTAGAACAAATATCACTCCATCAGGCACGGTGTTCGGGAGAGGCAAATCTGACAACAAACTCTGTAATGGGTTTTGTTCTCGCTGAATATGATCTAACCCATCAACCATTATGATGGTGGTTACGCCATCATTTTTCCATTTGTCATGGGCTTGTTGAAGCTGCTCTCCTAACAATGATAGGTACTCTTCTCTTGAGCCTGGCTGCCCGGAGCTTTCACCACGAAAGCCGTGATTTCTTAGCGATAATGTGATGTCATGAAGAAAAGTAGTCGCTTCACCACGCCCTTGGTAGGTGCTATCGGGTACATATGCGTAATATCTAACTAGTTTATATCCTGCTTTATACTTTAAAGTATGAGTAAGCGTTGTTGACTTTCCTGAGCCAGGGCTTCCAAGCAATGCAACATAGCCTTGCTTGATTTGTGATAAAACATCAGATATAGAACCAACAGTTTCTTCAATTTCTTGATAAGTTCGATCGATAGGAAATTCATGAACAAACTTATGCTTAAACCTATGACTCCACGCCAACCTATCTAACATATCATCTTTGGACAGCTCAATAATTCGACGTTCACCTCCCGCCATTTTCGTCAAAAGGTTATATATCTTTTCAATATCTTTTTGCTTTCTGGCTTGTCCTTGATTAGTTATAGGGATATCTGCTGGTCGCTTATAGTTGAATTCAAGCTCACAGTTGCGAATGAAATTCAAAAATTGGTCATCATTAAATTTTGACCGTTTCTGTAGATCCAACAGTGCCTTTTGCCAGCACGCGGATACGGTATCTAAGCCTGTTTCACACCATCGTCTATCGAACCAGCATTCTTTTAAGAAAGATTGAAAGTGAGCATGTCGAGGAGCCGTGTCGCCTAAAGGGATTTGAGCTTTAGAGCTTGAACTGGGTACTGATTTATGAAGCAAATGAACTTTTACAATTCTATCTTTATTATTTGTACTTAAGTGCTTCCACCCCTCTGAAAGTTGCCTGAAAAGGCTCAGCTTCTCATCTCCCTGCTTTGTCGAACTATCCCTTACAAAATCTGCATAGCTAATTGTTCCAGTGTATTCCGCCCACTTCACCTGATACGCATCAAGCTTACCAGTAGTCGCAATCAGTATATCATCTAAGCTTCCAGCATCAGGATCGGCGACTCGAAACCGTTCAAGACTTCCATCAAGTAAAGCTTCATATATTAAGCCTGCTGCTATTTCATACTGCGGAACATACCCCAGCATTGCAGTACGTTCACCGTCACCTGAATTAATATTTGACACTCTAATATGCTCCTTAAAAAGACGATGCCACACTTCCTTTTGATATTGGGAAAAATATACTTAACGAATATTAGTAGTCGGAGGGTGAACTGAATCGTCACTGTTCCAGTAGTCACTTTGTCGCATTACTAAAATTTGGTCAATTGGAAGCAAACAAAGTCAGCTGCACAGTACGCTGATAACTTACAATGGGGCATCGTGGAGTTACCGACCTTGGCTTGATACTTTTTATTTATCTCTATCTATGTTCCTTTTCATTAACCAAATCTAAAACAGCCATCATCTCACCGACCACATCAGCATCATACTCCAGTGGCCAGCGCAAAATTCCGGAGTTATCTCTGCTGTTTTCCCAGAAGTCCACCGTCTTTCTTTGCAAAGCTTCCTGAAGATTACGGAACAGGTCTTCTTGTTTGTCCTTCTTAATATAGACCTGCACATACTGGAACTTACCTTCATTTTTAAGACCATTCATAGCTCTCGGTGTGGCAAAAAATATAACCTCAACACTGCTGCCTTCCAGCGAATAAGTAAAAGCTGGCAATGGCTTAAACCAGCTCGATTTGCGATGAGAAAAGGCACTACCGTAACGCTCTTCACACTGACGATAAATCTGGCTGTTAATGTCATTCAGGCTATCCGTTAACAACGTCCATGCCTTGCTGATTTCAACCATGTTTTCCAGAGCAAAGGCATAGTTAGGGTTCTTCCCTACCGTCATCGATAAATTCTCCAGGTGTAGTAAAAAATCTCTTAAAACAAAGACCCACTTATCAAGCGGCTTGAGAATAAAGCAAGAGTGCAGGTTCTCTGATACGGCTGTTTTCAGCTCATCAAATGAAATTCCTGCCCATCTGTGATTGGTCAGCGGATCATCAACTTGCCCGGAAGGTGATAACACCGCATACAACACGTCTTTACCGTTTTCAGCGCCAAGTTTGTCCCCGTAACGTTCGTATTCTTCAAACGGGTTCACCTGACTATGGTTGACCTTTGCTTCAATGATTAACAGGTATTCATCATACTCCAGAACCAGATCAAGACGTTTCCCCTGCTCTGTGGCCACCTCCCTGCTGGCACTGACCGGAAGCGAAGACTGAGAAAGCTCCCGATTCAACTTATTACTGATTAATCCAGCAATACTGTTACCGAAGAGGTTCCCCATACCATGTTGCTCTTCGCTGCTGCAGAAGAATGCCAGAACATCACTGGTAGGATTTTCGAAATGACCACGAGTACCAATGTCAAAAATGGTTTTCTCTTTCTCAGTAACCGGCAGGCTACGAAATTTATCTAACAAAGCTTTGAGCTGTTCTACATCCATTAACGACTCTCCTTCGGACATAGAGAAACATTACTAAAATTTGGCCAACTTGAGACTACTAGACATCACCATCTAGAAAACTTCCAGCTTGAAATGGGGCAAATGACGTTTAGCCTCTTCCGCTGTGTAGGAGGAAATGTAACCAGCAATAGTCTGATTTACAACAACATTACGTCACATAACCAAAAACACGATCTTGGGATTATCTTGGTGCGACTACATACTATTTTGTCGCGCTTGAGCTTTCTTTTGATTATCCACGATCCACTTAAACACATCGTGCTTATTGGTCGGGCTGTAGTAACTGAGGTGAGGAACGGCAGCAACGAATGTCGGATTACCATCAATCTCACAGTGGAACCCGCGGCAATTCCATTTCCCATGTGATGCTGGTTGAGGAGGCAATTCATCCCCCTTCAAAAATAAGGCCTTCAAGAACTCATAGGCCGAAACTTTTTGAACGCCATAAGTAAGGATTAAACTTGGCTGGACGATTTTCAAAATAGCCTCATGAACAGGCCAACATAGCCCCGCTAGCCCAAAGCACAGTTCATCAGAATTACGAGATGTTTTGAATATGATATTGGATGCACAGACAGTTTTGGGGTTAACACCGATTCCCGCTAATAACGTTTTCACCCTCTTTTGGAGGGGAGCTTCACCTTCAGGTTGTCCCGGTTTCCAGCTTTCATCGCAGTATGAGTTCCTGTCACGCCTAAGCATCTGCTTAAGGTGACTTCTAATGGTATACGGAACATGTGTTTCTGGATTTTCTTGACCGCTACCACCGGGATTCAATCCTAAGAGGTAAACATCGCCTTTCTTAAGGGTTTCATGTGAGCTGTAAACAACCTCACCGATATCGTCCAAAATGTGCTTAAGGACGTTTTCAGCGAAGCCAGGCAGTTGTTCCTTTTCAACCATGGGTGAACTAATCCGTAATCAAAGGTTGTTTTGCCTCTTCCACTATTTACAGTAGGAAATGCATTCTGCAATCAACAGATATCACCAACAGTCGTGAATTAGTAAACAGCACTAGCTATGCAATCTGAATTGACTCAGCCTTTATGCAGCCATTTACCGCAATGATTGCACATAAATACCCTAGCCCAGCTATTTCTAGTGAATAGCCCCCAATTCCTTAGACTTTTAGATCCACATTGAGAACAAGATATACCATGCCCAGCTGAACAGTGAGGTTGATTCTTAAGATACTTTCTTACTGATGGTAGTAATATCCAACGAATAAATTTTGATAAATTCCACGCCATAAACAAAAGCCATAGACAAACAAAAACTATAAAAAAATTTTCCAATTCTTGACTCCTTAGGAAAACTTACGTCTAACCTCTTCCAATGTGTAGGAGAAAATGTAACCAGCAACAGACTGATTTACAACAACATTGCGTCACATTCCTAAAAACACGATCTTGGGATTATCTTGGTCATTACTGATCTTAATTGGTCATTTTTGCATGCACCTGATGAAACTGTTCGTTGTGCCCAGATAAAAATTGCATTGTTTCTTCTGGGAGAAAGCTCAGTTTTGCCTCAGGATCTATGCCTAATATCCCGTACAGATTCTCTAGTTCAGCTAAACTATGCAGCATGATCATTCCATGCTGGTTGAAGGATATAAGGTGGCGATCAAATAAATAATCATAGTTAGTGGGTAGCAAGAGTCCGTTGTAACGCGAGACTTTCTGCGAGTCAGATGCTTGCGCCCATGGCTTGATATGAGAAGCGATGAGGTAATTTGCAGCTATCTCTATGCCGTCAATGGAACAACCTTCCCATAATAAGAAAAGATTTGCCTTAAACTCCGCCTGTTTTAGCCTGACTTTGACAATGGCCAATGCTTCAGCTGGTGACAAATTTGATTCAAATGGGAAATCTAAAACCTCAGAAATCTCACTGGCGAGTGGCAGGGCGAACTCATCTGCTAAATCATCGCAGTTGTAATAATGGAAGTTGTCAAATATGTGTTTTAGGACCATAAATGCCGCTGTTTTAGCGGGCGTTTCAGTCCATTCAACACTGCAAAGCTTTCCTGAAGGTCCACAACCTCGGCATTTTTCGTAAGTTGGACAAGATTTCAAACATCCGAATTTTTTAACGTTTTTGACTTTCCAATGCCACTCAACACCACCAGGGAATATTGAATCCATGACAGGATGTACCCTCTCGGGGAAAACATCTTTAATCTTCGTAATCATATATTCACCTTAGTTCGAGCAATGTCTGTATCACTTTAAGCATTGAAAAATTTTCGTGACTTTAACTCTAACACACCCACCATTATATGACTCTGCACAAGACTTCGAGACACCACCAAATGCCTCTGCCGATGAATAGCCCCAACCTCGACACTTCTTGGTCGCAATTAGATTTGCCTCTCTATCATCAGAAGGTACGGGATCTAAGATAGGACGATATTCATAGGCAACCGACACAGTTCCATTAGCATTACTTCCATCCGTTGCTGTCCAATGAACTGGTTTACTGGAACAAGCCAACAAACCAAAGAAAATGACAATATAAAAAACTTTTCTTGTTAATTGAGCCATCCCTAGACCACCTCAAGTACAGCGCTAATTATTACCATTCAGGAATTTCGTATACACCGTGTTGCATTAGAGCCTTTCGCACCAAATGGTTGAAACTGCTCGTTTTGCCTCTTCCCATGTGTAGGAGGAAACATAACCTGCAATAGCTTGACTCACAATGGCTTTATGACACATTGGTAAAATCATCATCTTGGGATTATCTTGGTCGCGAGCATCTCATCAGAACCAAGTATTTCAGTTAAACGCCGCACAGATATAGTCCAGCATTTATCCTCCATAGGCTCAAAACCTAGTCTATGCGCGAATGCTGAAGAATTGGCGTTCGCACTCTCAATACCGATATTCTCATAGTCATAAATTTTTGCTTGTTCACATAAAAAAGCAAGGAGCCTAGTTCCATTGCCGCATCTGGTTTTCTTAAAATGAATGCGGGCAACTACAAATGTTTTTGGCTTCCACTCTCGGCTTGTAACTAGCCAACGGAAGTACAAATCAAACTTAAATTTAAAGGCTGTTATTGTTTGATTTAGTGGTGATTTATGTGCAACTCGATGTTTATATTTGAACTGCGTCTTTAGGTAGACATTTAAATCTTCACAGAAACGCTCAGAATCCAACTCACGCATACGAATCTCTCAATATTATTTCTTATTCGCTAACTCAGATGCGTAGCTCCTCAAGTGGACTAAAGTGGCACTTCTTGGTTTCAACCCTCTTAGTTCCGTTTTTCTAATTTCACCATTTGGTAGATACACAGACAAAGTATCACCAAAGACGCTGTACTCAGCAGTAACAGTTACACCTTCAAATTCAATCGTAATTTCTTCGTTCATCTATGAATCCCCTTATTCTTGTCCAGAGTCTACGGTTTTCTCACGTACTAAACGGACAATATATTTTTGAGCCTTTTCATAGTTTAAGTAGTCAGAATCATACAAGGCGTAAACGCAGGGTGAGAGCATGAATGCTCAAATATCACCCAACGTCTTTAACCCTGCTGTTAGCACCTGTTCCAGATAATCCGTGCTACCGTGTGCACGCTTCTGTTTACGTGGAATACTGATTTTTCGAGTTGTTTCCGCTCGAAGCATATTCAGTGCTATCTTCCTTGCTCCAGATAAGACCTCCGCCGCATTGCCTCTATATATTTGGCATTGGTCTTCTTTCATCGACGCGTCCAACACCCAATGCAGGCTATTTCCCCCCCCCAGTGGCTACTTACTGCATTGGCAAAACGGGCCTTGTTCAGTTCGGCTGAACTGCTGTAATAACGGTACTCAAGGGATTCATTATCGCTTTTCGTTCGACGATAGCTCAGTGCAACACCGATACTTTTAAGCCCTTTCCACTCTGGGAAAGCGTTGGCTAAGCTGCCGGCGTCCATAACACAATAGGCTCTGGCCTCGTTACGTCCATGCTGCTTCTCTAAGCAAAGCACTTCTTCGTTAATCTCACTGGAAAGAGCCTTACGAACGGCATCATGCAGCGCTTTTTGATTACCTTTTACGGCAAGTAAATAATCACCACCGCGCTCAATAATTTGTTCAGTGATATCTGTCTGACATCCCATGGCATCTATTGATATCAGACAACCTTTAATATCCAACAGCGCCAGTAATGCGGGAATGGCGGTAATTTCATTCGACTTACTTTCGGTTTTAACTTGCCCTAGCACAACGTTATTTTCTGTTGCGAAGGCATTTACCATGTGGATGGCTGACAGTCTATCGTCGCGATTATATGAACCACATAACCGTTTACCATCTATCGCAATAAGCTGGCCATCTGATAACTCAACAACAGACTTCATCCAGTCGATAAAGCTATGCTGAAACTGCTCGCTATCTATCCTTGATACGACGCGAGCAATAGTATCGTGAACAGGTAACCCATTCTTAAACAGGCCTTTTTCGGTGAACCAGTTAAAGTGAAGCTCACCAAAATCTTCGATATCTTCCCAGCCTTGAGCTCCAGCTATTGAGGCACAAACCACGAGGAATAAAATATCAGTGAATAGATGCTCGACTTTGGCTGATTGCCGAGGGTCTTCTATGGTACTAAAGAACTGTTGAAATGCACCGGAGTTCATCGGGCTCTCCACAAAAGAGAGCATAAGATCACAGCCCGTATGACCCGTCCAGCTCTTTGAGCGAATGTGACTCTAATAGCTCAAATTATGTTCGTGATCTTGCCCTGAGTGTAAAAGCTACCTTGTGAGTGCGACTTGTTAACTTACCCATACCTAATTCATTCGCATCAATACTATCCGTTTACAACAGCCCTTCAAAGAAAGAATCTCAATCGAATGATAATAGAGCTAAAAAATTTGTGAATTTGACGAATGACTAGAATTTCACTAGTAAACACACCAAAAGTATCCTGTGACAATATTACAAACTGTCCATAAATTACTAGCTAAAGAATTGTTAAATCTACACCAACAGTGTTTAGATTCATGCTCTAAACATATATAAGTTGGCGTAATAAAATGGCAAACTAACCATTTGAATGCACTTCAATTACTGGAACTTTATAATTAAATATAACTCTCAATTCTTTAATTCCATTTTGAATTACTGGCTGAACTTTATATGCAACAGAAAGGGACTTTTCATTATTGAAAGTTTCATTAATAAAAGCATTAATTTGCTCATCATTTTCATAGAACAAATTACCGCCACAAACATTGTCACTACAATTGAAAGTATTAACAACCATATCAAGATTGCCAGAATTAATTGCTTGATCAATCATATCAACATATAACTGTTGAACCTCATATGATTGACTGTTTGTTTTTTCCAAAGAGTTAATAATATCAACGTAGTCACTTCTGACAAAAAGTTGATTGGAAACACCATCTGATAAGCCGTTAGAGGTTAATCTTGTAACTAGTTGGTCATAATTTTCAACTGTATCTATAGGTTCCTTAATTATTGATTTTTGCTGTTGAGTATTTTTCGATGGTTTGAAAATCTGTTCAGTATTCGCTGGTAGGGTTGGAGCATTAATTTTACTATTATTTATGCTGTTAGAGGATTGAAAACTTCCTACAAGCTTCGTATCAGGGTTTAAATTAGAGTTTGGATTATTGTTATTTTCAAAAAACCATTGAAAGAAAGCTATTAACACAATTACAAGACCGCCACCCCAAAAAAATAGTTTTATAGATTTACTCATGGCATTTCCTTATTGAATAGTATTGTTATAGTAAAGAGGGTGTAAACCCTCTTGTTTAATATACTTTTAGGCACCAATAACAATTACTGAACCTGCCTTTAATATATGGCCTACCGTACCTCCACAGCAATCAGAAACAGTAGTTGGAGGCCCTACATTAACGTTACATACATTAGAACATTCATATGTCTCACCATTCACCTTTACACGATCAGCCATGGCAGGAATTGAAGCTAATACGGTAAAAGCCAAAACAATTTTTGTTATTGTTTTTTTCATTGATATTTATCCTTATGATTATTCATAGGACAATAACTGACAGATATACTAAGAAGCGTAATCCGAAGGTATCATCCATGATTTAGAATTTTAAACTCCGTAATCACTACGTAGTTTATTTTAAGAGTTAACATCCAATACAACTCAACAAAAAATTAACACTATAGTTTTGTTATTGTCAAGGTTTAAAGGGAATATATTTGAAAAGCCTTGTGCAACTCCTGAATTTAGGGGGATTGGTGAGTTAACTGGTCTGTTGTTTTAATCTTAAAGTCCTGATTTATTCGGCTGTCAGCATTTTTCAAAAAATTTGATTGGTAAGGCCTGAGATTACTCGCAATGCTCTTCACTTAAGAGGGGCTGCATTGCGATTCACCGGATAGCGAGTCTTTGATATCTTTACCGCCCTAGCTCTCGATGGCCTAGGGCGTTTTTCTATAAACATGTTGCCAACACTTCCTCTGAGTTCATCTAATCGCCTTCCTGTATGCGACGGTGACAATGCGTCGGCCATTATGGCTAAATGGCTCGCGATAAACTGGCATGCAAACTTGAAGCTTACCTCATTAGGTGCGCGTTTATGCGCAACGGCTGCCTGACTGGCTTCTCTTCTCACGAGATTATACCCAAGCATAATCCCCATAACTCTTGGTACACAGGGCAACCGCATGAGTGCTCATTAATCAACCATACTGCTGAACCCCGCTGTTAGTACGGCTTTCAGATAATCGGTTTTCATCCAAGCTCGTTTTTGCTTTGCTGGAATACTGCCTTTTGACGATTCTGCACGTAACATATTCAACGCTAAGTGCCGCAGCATAGACCAGTTTTCCGCTCCGTGATTCTGGCATATCTGGCAATCGTCTTCTCCTAGGCTAACGTCCAAAACCCAGTGCAAGCTGTTCTCTACTGCCCAGTGAGAGCGTACCGCTTCCGCGAGTTGCTTCTCACTTAAAGAGGCTGAACTGATATGGTATCTGTACATCAGTTCGGGCGCTTTCCCCTGCTGTTGGCGGAAACTCATACTCATGCCAAGCGTCTGTAAATTTGGCCACTGTTCAAATGCGTCACCCACGGCTGCCGCACTTAATACATGGTAGGTACGAGCTTCTATGCGCCCATGTTTTTGCTCGAAACTTAAGCCGCCGAGTGGAGCTTGCTGTATCTCAGCAAATGCCTCTTCTACGGCTTTACTGAGCTTTCCTTGGTTGCCTTTTAGCGTAAACAGATAGTTTCCACCTTGCTTGACTATTTGCGTGGCAATGCTGGTTTGGCAGCCCATCGCATCTATCGACACTAGCGCCCCCTGAACATCCAGTAACTGAACAAGCTCAGGGATCGCCGTGATTTCATTTGATTTTTCAGCCGTTTTTACCTGTCCAAGCACGACTTTGTTAGCACAAGCGAAAGCGTTGACCATATGTATGGTGGATTGACGATTGCCACGTTGATAAGAGCTTCGTAATGTTTTACCGTCAATCGCTATCAGTTGCCCTTCAGTGATGTCATGCACGGCTCGCATCCTATGGATAAAGCAAGCTCTGAACTGCTCCGGGTCAATACGTGAGATAGTACGAGCAATAGTATCATCGACAGGTACACCATCGCGCAGGAACCCATGTTGTTGAAACCACGCTAGATGACCATCGGCATAATCGCGGATCTCGCTCCAACCTTCGGCGCCAGCGATAACACCACACAATGTAATAAACAGAATATCAGGTGATTTTTGCTGATTGACGCGTATCAGATAACTCGCCAAAGTGAGCGGTGAAGGCTTCGATGTACATGCTTATACTCCCAAAAGAGAGTATAAGATCACGTCTGACTTGAGGCGTCAAATGAAACGTTTAATGCCAAATTAAGTGGTTAATAAATGTTCATGATCTTGCCCTGGGCGTAAACGGCTCCATGAAAATCAAAATAATTCCCTGTACTTTTCAGTTCCCCACCATGATACCCATGTGATTTTAGAAAGCTGTCACACTCATCATTCCAATACTCAATCATGGTTGAATCTAGACAACTTCCATCTTCATCTGACACGATCCCGTAGCGGTTTAGTATCGCAACCAAATCTTCTACTACATCAGAGTCCAGGTCATGCAAGACATCAATCGTTTTCAAAGCCATGTCTACCTCTTCCTCTAAGTAGGAGGAAATTAAGCTCATGAAAGCCTGCTATCATGCGGCTTTCACGGTCTCACCTTTAAAAGTGCATCTTGGGATTATCTTGGTCAGCAAATACCTGAAAATTGGACATTTTTGTATGATAAACAGGAGCAATATGTTTTCTTCTCAGATCAACAATCACACGGAAAAACTCTATGCTTGATGAACTGCCCGTTGAGATAGAAAAAGTGGATATTTAATCCACTTTTTGTTTAACAATCGGCTTAAAACCTTCTTGAATCGTATTCCGATAGACAGAACCCCCGCTGATTTTGGTATGAATCAAATTCATCAAAATGCTGTTGAATCATATCAATAAGCAACGTTGGTGGAATTTTTATACGCCTTAAATGAGCGTTGATAAGTGTGTTGATAACGGCGGTTGCAAATGGCTCGATGAGTTCGCTTGTAGGCATTTCAGTTGCCAATCTAGCTTTAATCTGACTTACGACCTCGTCCCTAAATGCCAAAATATCCGACTCTGTGTAGCCCCAAAAACTGGGGGAAGACATTACATCTAAACACAAACTTGCACAGTGAATAGTCAATGAATGGTATTTCATAATTTCATCTCCCCCGTTTTTGACAGCAGCATTTCAAATGCAGAACCATCTTGACGAGTTAAGTTAGGAACAAAGCGACTATAAGTTTCAAACAGCATCTTTGTGTTTGAATGGCCCATTTGGTGAGCAATCCATTCTGGAGCTTCACCGGCGGCAAGCCACAGTGTTGCTGCGGTATGTCTTGTTTCATATGGACGCCGATATTTAAGCCCCATTTTTTTTAATGCAGGCTTCCACACCCGATCCCTTATATTTCCTTTATCTAAAGGGTTACCTTCTGCGTTGCAGAACACAAACTCGCCTTTACCTGTCAGTTCGAACTGTTCTTTGAGAACTTTAAACACCACACTAGACATCTTAATATCGCGTGCCGAACCAAGTGTTTTTGTCGTATCCATTTTCCCTTGGACATATGTCTCTCGGATTCGGATAATCCCTAGTCTGAAATCGACATATTGCCATTTCAAACCGTCAATCTCCGAAGTCCTCATGCCAGTGAAAAATCTCACCGCAAAATAATTTCGATAGTCGAATTTTACGGTTTTTAGAAAAGTCATGACCTCTTCTAAGGTAAACGGATTGACATCTCGCCTTTCTACTCTGAGCGGCTTAATGTTTTCAAACTGGCACCTAAACCCATAACGGTCGGCAGCTTCCCGCAAAATCATCCGAAGCGGTGTCATTACGTGATTAACAAACTCAGCAGAAAGACGTGTTCCATCCTCCTTGCGCTGCATCAACTTTGCGCGGTACTTGAGAATATCGGGGCGCGAGATTTGAGCTATGTCAATGTGACCAAACTCAGCAACCAAGTAGTTAAAGACGTAAATCTTCATGCTACTGATATAGCTCGCCTTCCATCTAACTTCGTTTTCTAAAAACCACTCATTGCTGAACGCTGCAAACGAAATTGATGAAACGCCCTGCAATTGCTGCGACGCAGTCTTGTAGCATCCAAGTAGCTCTTCTTTTTTCTGTCGAGCTTGGACATCTTGCGACAGAAATTTATTGTTTAGCTTCGACTCGGGAAAATAGTCACTGTACACAAAGCAGCCAAGCCTAATATCTGCGTCAATCTGATTGAGCAACTTCGTTAGTTTTCGTCGATTTGATGTCGTGTCGCTAAGCAGCGTTTGCTCTCTACAGCGAACATTACAATACCGAAAGTCGATATAAAGCTTGTCCCCTCTTGCATTAACACTACCCATGACAAACCCTCCCAGCGGACATTGGGATATAAGCGGCGTTTCTGGTAGCACTACGGAATAATTCTGCTTCGACCTCTTCCCATATAAACAGAATTTTTTTACCATTGAACGGTCGAATGTAATGCTTACCTTCGATGAATACTGAGTCTCTGAGGTTCGAATGGATATAGTTGGCGCTAAATTTGATTCGAACCGAGAGCTCTTTAGTTGTTAACAGTTGTTGGTCCACTAGACCTCCTTACGACTCATTTCGTCTTCACAGGACAAATATACGAGTCTCTTTTCGTCTTATCAAGACATTTTATCTACCGATTGGTTATATGTAAGTGATTAGATATAAGATTAGGGAATTAGTAGCAGATAAATCTAAGCGGGATGGTCGAAAGATCACGTTGTCTTTTTTGGCAGACCAAGTAGGAATCCAAAGCTCTGCCATGTCAAAAATTGCTAACAACACTGGTTATCATACTAGTGTCACGACAATAGAAGCGCTGTGTAGATACTTTGAGTGCAACATTGAAGACTTACTTGAGTATGTAGCAGACGACGAAATTACAAAGAATTGAGTTGGGTATGAATTGCAATCAGCCTCAAAAAGCTGATGAATGCGCGGGTTCTCTGTGGTGAAAATTTTTGTGCGCCGTTTTCGTAGAAACGTTTTGAAGCAAATTGCCATTGTAGAAACTGTATGTTTATAGTGCCTGGCGACTCGTATTTTAGATACTTACCAGCATCACTTTCGATTACCTTGAACGCATTAGAAGAATTTTGATTCAAACACCCCGCGAGTTGTTTAGGAATGATTAATTCGATAGTCATGTCATCAAACAGGTGTTTGTGGATAGTCTTTGCCCACCACCTTAAGTCCCGTCTGTATTCGTCTAGTTTATCCGGTTCATATTGCGTTTCGCTCGGGAAATACCATTGAATCCGAATATTCTGACTCTTAAATCTCATCACTTGCAAAAGTTTCAACAACAGCAACGCGGGATTGCGATTATGAGTCCTTATTAGACAATCTTTTGCACCAACAAGATCTTCAAGCAACTCCACAAGTAGATTGAACTGAAATTTGTCACCGAGCGCTTTCGATTGGGTAGCATCTTCAAGACGCTTTATAAATTCGTCAATCGCTTTTATATTACCGGAATTGAGTGAGTGGAAATTGACCAGCGGTTTTAGCTTATGTTTAGAGCGTTTCAAACTTCGCTCAGTAAGTGTTTTATCAATATTTATAACTGCTGTGACACACATTGGGTCTAGATTAAGATATCGACATACAGTATCGACGTTGTAGCCTGCTCCAATTTTACAGATTATTTCCCATATCGTTCTCAAAGATAATTTGTGCGTTATAGTCGATGTCTTTGCTGCAGTTAACTCATTCACGACATCATCTACACTTTTAACTTCAAATTCTGGAGTTACAAATGCAGGGAAAGACTCAGCTTTAACTAATCCCGACGGAGGTATTCTCTTCAATCTTCCGAATCCATCTATATGTATCTGTTGACCCCAGAATTTTCTGAGTAACATTGGAGATGGAACATGTGAGGAAAACTTTATTCGTTGAATAAACTCTGATAAATGGAAGTATGAGGAAATTGTTGTGTCGGGTGTGGCATGACCCAGCAACCCCGACAACGCCCACCATTTTTTCCTAGAAACTTGACTTATTCCCAACCGCTTACACAACTGCTCGTGCTTCGTAGAAGAAAAGTAATCATGCTTAAATAAATCTAACCCAGTCAACGTACATGGATTTGGAAAATTTATTCTAAACCAAGTCCAATTACAAAATGAGTGTCTACAGTGATGAAAACGGAGCCGAGGGTCTCCCGTTACCGATCTCATGATTTCTGTGAGAAGTGTAAAAGCACCATCTAATTGCGATTTTTCTCTGAAGATCTTTGATTTAGAAAGCCTTACATCCTTTTTAGTACCGTCTAAGAATTGTTCAAATTCTTCTCGATATTTTGTAGGCCATAGGCATTCTAAAGGGATATTTCTGGAGCTTTCTTTTGATTTAAGCTCACGAAATTTATTAGGCCTCACATGTAAATTCATGTAATTAATACGATTATATGTAAAATCTGACAGCTGAAGGCCTTCTATTTCACCTCTTCGTAGTCCGCTATAAAATCCTAAACAAAAACAGAATTTTGCCAACATTGAAACATGTGTCTTCAAAGAGTTACATACAGAAATAATCGAATCTGCTTCATTATGGGTAACGATGTTAGCGTCAATGCTTTTTTCGTTTATACCTATATCAATGTCAGATAAGTTCAGCCCCGATACAAGGTCACTTTGGACTAAAAACTCGGCAAAATATAAAAAAAATGCCTTCTTTGAGGTAGTAATATGTTCCGCAGCCCGGTTGATCTTATCAGCCCAGTCAAACCCCACCATTTTTTTGGGGGAACACCCAGAAAATTCCCTAATAAAAGGCACAGCAACGTATTGAACGTATGATCTTATCGTAGTTAAACGAAGACGCTTTTTATGTTTTCCCCCTTCCTTAAGTAGATGGTAGCACCAAGATAGGAGTAGCCACACCCAAGGAAATGAGCATGCATTATTGTCATCCTCTAGCCATTTTTTAAGATCAGTTTTGAGCTGAGATCTAATTAGAGCGCTCTTTTTGAAGGACGTCCGAATCAGCCGCCGCGTAAATTTTTCTACATCCTCAATTTGTTGAATTGTTGTCAACTCTTTGTAGTGTGCGACCTTATTCTCGGACGAAATTTTAAGAGAACTTCGATTTTCTGATATCCAAGCGAGTCGCTGTCTTGATGTGACCGAGTGTAACTCTTCTTGCGAAGTTGCAAGACTGATTCGTTTACCCGTGAGTAGACGAATCAAGGATGCTTGAGAAAGCTGCTTACTGGGGATTACCGATTGACAGACGCCGTACTCAATGGCGCTATTTTTAAGTATGAATTCGCTTTTCATCATGGCGCGAATTTGGATGAACTTCAAATTAAACGTGTTGGGAACAATCCGAAAATCATGAAAGAATTTATTAATATCCTTAGTCGTATCAAATTTGTCACTGCTCGAATGACTCCAGAATGCGGTTAGCAGTAGCTCAGCTTTGGAAGAAAGCCAATAGCGTCTCTTGTCCGTTTCAACAAACCAATTCTGATCGATCCTGTAAATTTTACTTGTTCTGCTCAGAATTGAAGTGATTTCTTTCTGACTACTGACCCCCTCTTTTAGAACAAGCCAAAGCGCCATAATCGCTCGGTACTGATATGGGGACGCCAAGTACTTTCCTAAAACAGCTTCGTCTTCAAGTAATTGATAGACTTTCGCTTGTAACCTTGACGTCA